>CAZBTQ010000150.1:0-7235 GCA_964494405.1 uncultured Iamiaceae bacterium | reverse complement strand
GCATCATCGCACGCTTCTCACGCCTTCGATCACGACCGCATCGGTGTGCCGCAGCACCGCCCGCGAGCCCTGCGGACTCGCACCTTCGACGACCAGGGTGTGTGCCCACGTTGTTGTGTGTCACGATCCGCGGGTCTGAGGTGTCTGAAAGGGGTGATGGATCAGGTGGATGACGAGTGGCGGGGTCGGCTGTTGTCGGTGTATCCGTCGTTGCGTCGTTTCGCGGCCGTGGTGGGCTCGGCGGACATGGCGCCGGATGATCTGGTGCACGACGCGATCGTTGCCGCGATCCGTGGCGGCGGGCTCGAACGCGCGGACGACATCGAGGCCTATATGCGTCGCACCATCGCCAACCTGGCATCGAACGAGCGTCGCCGTCTGGGCCGTCACCGGGCAGCGATGACTCGTCATCGAGCCGGCAGATCGACAGCTGCCAACGATGTGTATCCGTCGGACCTGGCGCACTTGGCGGCCTTGCCGGCCTCGGCGCGGGCGGTGTTGTTCTTGCACTACGTCGAGGGCGCGTCGTTCGAAGAGATCGCCCAGGTGCTCGGCGTGAGATCCGACGCCGTGCGACAGGCCGCGCATCGTGCCCGACTGCAACTCCAGGCCATCGAGGGAGGCACCGGATGATCGAAGACGACCTCGAGCGACTCGCGAACCGCGGTCCACACGACTCCCCGTCAGCGGTGATCGACGACGCCATCGCGGCCGCAACCAAGTCGCCTGAGCGGCGGCCCCGACACCAGCTACTGGTTGCCGCAGGAGTTGTGGCCCTGGTCGCCGGGCTGGTTGTGGTACTGGCGTTGGTGCGCGGCCGCGGTGAGGACACCTCGCTGGTGGACTCGCCCCCACCGGTCTCGACGAGTCCAGAAGTACAAGTGTCAACGACACTCGGCGCCGTCGGCAGGGAGATCTCGTGTTCCACCGTCGAGTTCGGATGGCCCGACCCGCCCGCGGGGGTCACGGTGACTGCCGAGACGATCCGGTCGTCATCGGTCAACCCCCGGATGGGATACGAGATCAGCGGCACCGATCCGTACGTGTTCATGACCAGGGGAGCCTCGATCGACGATCTCACCCCGCTGCTCCCCGAACAGGAGAGCCAAGTCGTTCCCGTGGAGATCAACGGCTACCGGGCGCAGGTGCGACCGCCAGGTGCGGGGACTGCCGGTCAGAACGTGTCGTTCGTGTTTCCGGCCACCGCCACACCGGACGATCCCTGCAACCAGTGGTTCATCAACGCCAACACCCCGATGGACACCGACGACTTCGTCGCTCTTGTCGAGTCGATCGAGATGTACATCATCGAGGACATCTCGCAGGTCAGCTCGACCACCGAGCAACCCGCCGTCACTACGCCTGGCGGGGCGCCGGTCCTCACGATGCCATTGCCCGAACTCGGAGACGCGCCCACGTTCACACCACTGTTGCTGGAGACTGTTCCGAACGGCTATTGGCTCGATCAGGCCACCTTCATCACCAGCCCGGACGGCACGACGACGGGCAATGTCCAGTACCGGGGCAATGTCGACGATCCCGCGATTCAGCTCTGGCTCTCGAGCTCCTTCGGGCCCGTCGTCGATGACGACCGTCCGGCAACACCGGGTCAGTCCTGGGATGTGAACGGGCGCCGGGTGACAAACTCGACGTCCGAGGGAACAGGTGGCGAGGGATGCCGTTCGGACTATTGCGCGGTCACTCTGATCTGGGACGACCAGACCGGGATCACCATCAGCTGGCAACCCATCGCCGGGCAGAGTCTGCTTCCTGACCACAACCCGGATCAGCTTGTCGAACTCGTCGCCGAACTCTACGAAGCCGACCCTGACGCGTACCGGGCGGCCGCCACCTACGACACCACACTGCTCAGCAGCCTGGCAATGGTCACGGCCGGAGCTGACGGTGTCGAGGTGATCGACGGGCGTGGGTTCGCCCTCGGCACGAACGAGCCGAGCCACCGGGCGGTCGTCCTGCCCGACGGTAGGACACTGATCCAGACCGCCGAGCTCGCGGACCCCGACCACTTGTTCCTGCGCACGCCGCTCTACGCGGGCCAATTTCCGCCACTCGAGCCGTTCTGGCCGCCGGGAGTCCCTGACGATGGATCCGTTCGAGTCGACATCCAAGACGCCGCAACCGTCAACGGCCGGCCAACACTGCTGTACGCGGAGATCACCGGGCCATGTACCGGTCTCGACGACTGCACCGGCGCACTCAAGTCAGTCGCCATGCTGGGCGACCCGGCCCCGACCATCGTGTTCGAGTTCCCGGACAGCGCATTCAAGACCAGTGTGAAGGCGCAACTCTCCAACGTTCCATATCCGGGACTGGTGGTCGGCCAGTACGACGGCGACGACGACATCATCCCGATCATCGCGACGCCGGACGGCGTGCCGGGAACCGACACCGCCACACTCGGGCTGCAACACAGCTACCCCGCCAGCACCGAAATCGAGTTCGCAACAACGGACGGACACATCGCCTGGATACTCGACAACGAACTCATCGTCCGCGACCTCACCGGCAACATCGACGACATCCGCATCACGCTCACCGATGGCAGCATCCGACCCGAGCCAGGATCCTGGACCGTCGACGGACTTCAAGTCGTCGTCAGTGCACCGATCGAGCCCGGCGGCAGCTACGCCTACATCACGTTCACCAACGACAGCGCCGCCTCGCCGGCCACCCGCATCGCGCAGGTAAACCTCCTCACTGGAGGCGCAGGATTCCACTCCCCAGCACCCGGAACGACCGTCACCCTCGGCAACCGGTAACTGACCTCCGGCACCGAAGGTACCGCTGAACCAGAACGCCCGATTACGACCTGGGCGCGGCATTCGACCGTGTCGACGGCCGCGCGGATCTACTCGACACGGTGGGAGGAGGTGGTCGCCCTACCGGTTAGGTCGAAAGACTCGCTGCCAGGCCGCGGTCGTCGCTCGGTAGAGCAGGCGTACAACAGCTCGGAGTCCGTCAGCCACGACCAGCACGAAGCCAAACGGGCTCTGCGCTTGGCTCGGGTACCGCTCGCGCCCACAGCGCGCATGAGTGCCAGGTCGTCGTCGGCCTCCTGGTCTGATCCCACTCGGCGCATCATCGCACGCTTCTCACGCCTTCGATCACGACCGCATCGGTGTGCCGCAGCGTCCTGGCGGGCCGGTCAGCCCGCCGATCTGTGACGGTGGACGTTGCAGCGCGCCACCGAATGCGAACGACAGTCGCCGAGGTGTCAGGTGAATGCTCAGAGCTTGGAGATCGTCTCCTGGGTGAGATCGAGTCGACCAGCCAGTCCGGCGCTCGGCCACGTGATGTCGGGGGAGCGCTGCTCGGCCCACACCCGTTCGTGGCGAATTCGACGATGTCGCATGTCACGATTCTGGTCGTGTGGATGCTTTAGTTGGTTGTGACCTTCGAGGAGTTCGCACGGGCGACGGGCCCTCGTCTCCGCGCTGGTCTCGTCGCGGCCTATGGCCCTGACCGCGGGCTGGATGCTACGGCCGAGGCGTTGGCGTACGGGTGGGAGAACTGGGATCGGGTCGGTGTCATGGACAACCCGACCGGCTACCTGTACCGGGTCGGTCAGACCGCGGCTCGGAGGCTGGCCCAGCCGCTCCGGCAATTCCCGCTTCCCGAAGTTGTCCCGGAAGGACGAGATTTCGAACCTGGGCTGGTACCGGCCCTCGGCCAGTTGACGGAGAGTCAGCGGGTGTGCGTCATGTTGATCCATGGGTTCGGGTGGTCACAGGCCGAGGTCGCGGATCTGTTGGAGGTCAGTCCCTCGTCGGTTCGCACACATCTGGCTCGGGCTCTGACGAGCTTGCGCGACGACTTGAAGGTGGTGTCCGGTGGCGATTGAGATCGAACGACAGCTCGCCGACTACTGCAGTTGGTTGGAATCCGAGATCGGCGCGGAGCTGAGCGCCCGGTCACAGCTCACCACTGTCGAGGACGTGCCGTCACGTTCATCGGTGTGGTCGCGCTTCGCGATGATCGCCGCCGCGTCGGTGCTCATCGTCGCCGCCGGTGTCGTGTTGATCGGCCGCGACGACACGAGCGAACCCGTCGAGCCACCTCCGGTCGACACGCTGCCCACCGTCACCACCAGCCCCCGGACGCCCGCCACGACCAGCACGCCAACACCGACGACGGTGCCGGCCACCTCGGTGATCACCGATGTCGGGACCGTTCAGGCGGCCGGCGTGTGGCAGAACGTCGAACCGCAACGCACTGTGCTCTATGAAACGACAGTCGGCTCGGGTGACGGGCAGATCGGCCAAGAGGACTGCCGCGAGTGCGACCCGGGCCGCGCGTTCAATCCGGTGCTGCTTCCGGACCAGACGGTGGTCATCCCGGACACGTTCAATGGGCGGTGGCTCGTCGTGCGCGACGGTGCGGCGACTGCGGTGCCCTTCGACGTCGAGCATGGCGGCTTTCTCGGCGCGTTCGTGTCCGACGGGGATGGCAACATCTACGGAGTTCGAAACGTCGCATTGACCGGCGAGCAGGCGCGGCAGGGCGAAGTGGTCGTGTTCGACCTCGACCATCTCACCGAGCCGATCCGCACGTATCCCATCGGAGAAATCGAGCCATTCACTTCGCTGAAGCTGGTCGAAGACGGCCTGCTGTACGAATTCGGCAGCGGTCCTCGGAGTGGGGTCATCAACCTGGGCCCGACGTACCGGGGAGTGCCGATGCCGGCAGTGTCCTGGGACACACTCGACGCGGACCGAGACGCCGTCGAGGTCACCTGGCAGGACAAACGTCGCCGCTGGGAGTTCCCCGCCGACCAGTACATCGCCACCACGGTCGACATCCAGCCCGGTCTCAGCGACGGCTCGATCCTGGTCTTCGTCGGCAACAAGACCGACGACACCGAGCAGTACTGGGCCCGACTCTTTCCCGACGGCCGGCTCGCAGCCATCCCCGCCACACCCTCATGGTCGTTCAACTCGATGCGATCGCTCGACGACAACGGACTGACCCAGATCGAAAAAGTCGGCGACCACCTCGAAGTCGCCCACTACGCACTACCCACCATCGACAGCGCGCCGACCCAGTCGACCATCCTGCTCACGACCACGACCGCGCCGGCCACATCGGTCAGTACGACGCCGGTTGTCGTCCCCACCGGCAGCATCCAGGTCACGGCCGCGGATCTCTACATCGTGCACGCCGACGGCGACCTCTACCTCCATCCCGGCATCCTCACCGACAACCCCGCCGAACCGATCCGCCTCGCCGACCGAGACGACCCACGCGTCGAGGTCGGCGATGGACGCTTCCCGAACCACGTCGAGCAGGTCGCGGGCGAACACGGCGGCGTCGTCTACTACGGCGACTGTTGCGAACCCGTGTCCGGCAACGTCTACGCAGTCACCCAACCCGACGACGTCGTTCAACCGCGCTTCGTCGGATCGTTCCCACAGCTCAGCCCCGACGACACCCAACTCGGCAGCGCCAGCCCCAACAGCGTCGCCATCATCGACCTCGACACTGGCCTCCGGCGTTCGCTACTCATCAACCAGACCATCGATTATCTGAACGTGTGGGACGCGATCTGGTCCGCCGACGGCACCACCTTCAACGTGTTGTACTTCGACAACAGCAGCTACGGCATCGTCACCTACGACGCCGACACCCTCGACGCCGCCCAACCCATTCCGATCGATCTCCCGTTCAACGCGCCAGGCGAACCCGACGCCCACTTCGCCGGCCACGGACCCAACGGCGAACTCGCCATCACGGTCACCAGGCCAGAGTCGACAACCATCCAGTTCTACGATCCCGACACCTTCCAACACGTCCCGAGCCTCGACCGGACCCTTCCCGCCGGCGTGAGGTCCGTCCGCCTCGCGGCTGACGGCATCGGCCTGCTGTGGAACGACAACGAGAACCTCTACTACCTGCCACAAGGCGGAACCGTCAGGCAACTCGGCAACAACTTCGCCGCCGCATGGTTCGCCCGCGGCTAGGCGCTCGCCCCGACGAGCAACGGTCGCGCCTCCAACCAATTTCGGAGTCCGGTCCCGTATCAACCGGATCGTGCTCTGGAACGTGTGAAGGTGTGAATGTCGATGGCGGAAAGGATGCGCACCGATTCGGATGGCGAACTCTCCTTCGACGCGTTCTTCCGCGCGGAACACCGACGCCTGGTCGCTTTGGCATCGGTGCTCTGCGGTGACCGAGAAACCGGGCGCGACCTCGCGCAAGAAGCACTCGTTCGGGCCTACACGAATTGGGACACCGTCGTCCGGCTCGAACGTCCGGGCGCGTGGGCACGACGTGTCGTGGTGAATCTGGCCCGCGACCACGGCCGGCACCGCGCCGTGCGACGCCGCCGGCTCCCCGAGCTTGCCCGCCAGACCGATCTGTCCCACAGCGCCGCGGACGCGCCGTACGACGGCGAGTTCTGGGCTGCGGTGGCCACGCTGTCGGACCGGCAACGAACCGCGGTTGCCCTCTTCTACGTGGGTGACCGATCGGTCAGCGACGTCGCGGCCGCGATGGGCATTCGCGAGGGCTCGGTCAAGACGACGCTGCATCAGGCCCGCAAACGGCTACGTCACTTGCTGTCGGAGGATCAGGGATGACTGTCAACCACACCGACGACCCGATCGACGCCCGCGCCCGCACAGCGGCCGATCGCTTGATCGCGAGCTTCACCGATCTCGACACCGAGGCCGCACTGCAGGCCGCACGGCGGGGCTCCACCTTCACGATCATCGACCAGCGCGAGGCCGGAAGGACACGGTGGATCGCGGTCGCCGCGGCGGCCGCCCTGATCATCGGCGGCACCGTCGCCGTCGCCGCCACACGTTCACGGACGACATCCAGCCCCGCGCCGGCGACCGCTGCCACGACCGCGCCGGCAACGAACGTCACCCTCCCGCCGGCCCCGACGATGAACCCGACTCCGCCCACCACCATCGCACCGCCCGCCACGGCGGCAACCACAACGACCACGGTCACGATCGAGCGGCCGCCCGCAGCGGTCGCCGCCGTCAGCTATCTCGACCCTCCGCCAGTGCTGCCGTTCCAGCCTCTGGGCACTATCGCGGTGCCAGCCGAGCAGGAAGGCGGCTTCCAGGCCGCAATCGGCGACCTCGGTGTCGCAGTGAACCAGTGGGCATACAACGAGGTCGGGCCGTCGCGGATCGACGTGATCGGCTTCGATGGCCTGACCCGCACCATCCCAGACATCGACGCCAACGCCATACTTGCCTACGGTC
>CAZBTQ010000149.1:5648-7414 GCA_964494405.1 uncultured Iamiaceae bacterium | reverse complement strand
TGCACCGGTGTCGGGAAGCCGGTCATGCCGTCGATGCGGTAGTGGTCGCCGTGGTGGTGCAGTGGCTCGCCCGAGAAGAGCCCCTTGAGGACTTCGATCGCCTCGGCGAGTCGTTCGATGCGGACGCCGGCCTGGTCGAGCTCGATGCCCGACTCGGCGTAGTCGCTGGTCATCCAGCCCGCCCCGACGCCCAACTCGAAACGACCCCCCGACAGGACGTCGATGGTGGCCGCCTCCTTGGCGAGGACGACGGGGTGGCGGTAGTCGTTGCAGAAGAGGAGCGCCCCGACCCTCAACGTCGTGGTGGCGTCCGCCGCCGCCATCAGTCCGGCGATCGGTGCGAGCTGATCCCCGAAGTGGTCGGCCATCGTCAGCGTCGACGCGCCGACGTCCTCGACTCGTCGGGCGAACACAGCCCAGGCCGCAGCGTCGGCGGGGCCTGACGCTTGGATGCCGAAGCGGAACGGTCGGGAGGTCGTCACGGTCGGGACCGTACTGGCCGGCCCGTGGAGGCGCGACGCCCGTTCGCGGTCGCTGGGCCGTCACAGCGCGCCGGTACGATCGGTCCGACATGTCGTTGTTCGACGCGGACCCATCCGAGGACCAGCCGTCCCGCCCCTCCGACGAGGCGGGTGACACCACCGAGGCGCCCCCAGACGCGCTCTACGACGAGGCTGCCGCTGGCGCTGCGGCGGCCGCTGAGGACATGGGCGAGGCGATGGCGGCCTACGACGCCGAGCGCGAGGAGATCCTCGCCGGGCTCAACCCGTCCCAGTACGACGCGGTCACGCACCAGTCGGGGCCACTGCTCGTCGTCGCGGGCGCCGGGTCCGGCAAGACCAGGGTTTTGACGGCCCGCATCGCCCACCTGATCCGTGCCGAGGGCGTGTCGCCGTTCGAGATCCTCGCCATCACCTTCACCAACAAGGCCGCGGCCGAGATGAAGCAGCGGGTCGCCGCCCTTGTCGGGCCGGTCGCCCAGAAGATGTGGGTCTCGACGTTCCACTCGGCGTGCGTGCGGATCCTGCGTCGCGACGCCGACAAGCTGGGCTTCCCGTCGTCGTTCACGATCTACGACCAGGCCGATGCGGTGCGGCTGGTGGGCTACGTGCTGCGCGACCTCAACCTCGACACCAAGCGGTTCCCGCCCCGCACCATCCACGCCAGCATCTCGTCGGCCAAGAACGACGGGCTCGACGCCCGGGCGTACGCCGACCGTGCCCAGGTGATCTTCGAGAAGCGGATCGCCGAGGTGTTCGCCGAGTACCAGGCCCGCCTGCTGAAGGCGGGCGCGATGGACTTCGATGATCTGCTGCTCAACACGGTGAAGTTGTTCCGCGAGCACCCCGACGTGCTCGGCCACTACCAGCGCCGCTTCCGCCACGTGCTCGTCGACGAGTACCAGGACACCAACCAGGTGCAGAACGAGATCGTCGTCGCGCTGGCGTCGGATCACCGCAACGTCTGCGTCGTCGGCGACAGCGACCAGTGCCTGGTCCCTGGGACGTCGCTCGCAACACCAGACGGCGCCCGGCCGATCGAGTCGATCGAGGTGGGCGACGTGGTGATGGGGGTCGTCGGCTCGGGTGCAGCGACCGAAGCGCAGGTCACCGCGTCGCCGGTCCGCCACTACGCAGGGCGCATCTACACGGTGACCGTGGGCGGCAGGACGATCACCGGCACCCCCCATCACCTGCTGCCAGCCGACACGTCGCTCGGTGAGGGTCGCTTCGTCGTCTACCTCATGTACCGCGCCGACCGCGGCT
>CAZBTQ010000149.1:0-5548 GCA_964494405.1 uncultured Iamiaceae bacterium | reverse complement strand
CTACGTCGAGGCGTTGACGTTGGCACACGAGGTGGCTGCGGCAGGGGGAATGGAGATCCGGCGGCGCATGGCCATCGGATCCGAGGTGTTCGACCTCGTGCCGCTCGCCAACCTGCGGCCAGGGATGCAGGTGCTCGTCGACGACGGCCGCGGAGGCTTCACGAGGGCCGCCGTCGAGGCGGTGTCCGCCGAGGACTACGACGGGCCGGTGCACGACCTGGAGGTCACGCCGACGCACAGCTACGTCGCCGGCGGTGTCCTGGTCCACAACTCGATCTACGCCTTTCGCGGGGCCGACATCCGCAACATCTTGGAGTTCGAGGACGCGTTCCCCGACGCCACGGTCGTGCTGTTGGAGCAGAACTACCGGTCGACCCAGACCATCCTCGACGCGGCCAACGCCGTCATCGCCAACAACTTCGGGCGCAAGCCCAAGGAGCTGTGGACCGACCAGGGCGAGGGTGCCCGCATCCGCCGCTACCACGCCGACGACGAGGCCGACGAGGCGCAGTGGGTCGCCCACGAGATCGCCCGGCTCCACGATGCCGGCGAGGCCCGGTGGGGCGACATCGCCGTCTTCTACCGCACCAACGCCCAGAGCCGCGTGCTGGAGGAGCGGCTCATGCGCGTGGGCATCCCCTACGTCGTCATCGGCGGCACACGCTTCTACGACCGGCGCGAGGTGAAGGATGCGCTGGCCTACCTGAAGGCGGTCGTGAACCCGGTCGACGAGGTCAGCATCAAGCGGGTCATCAACGTGCCCAAGCGCGGCATCGGCGACAGCACGATCGGCAAGCTCGACGCGTTCGCCAACGCCCGTGGGCTCGCCTTCATCGACGCGCTGCGCCGCTCCGACGAAGCCGGCGTGACGGGTCGGGCGGTGAAGGGCATCGAGTCGTTCCTCGAGCTGCTCGACGAGCTGGAGGAGCTGCGGCCCCGTGGTCCCGCGGCGCTGCTCGAAGCCGTGTTCGAGCAGACGGGCTACACCCACGAGCTGGAAGCCGAACACTCGGTCGAAGCCGACGGTCGCCTCGAGAACCTGGCCGAGCTGGTCGGTGTCGCACGCGAGGCGGCGTCGGTCGACGACTTCCTCGAACAGGTGAGCCTGGTGGCCGACACCGACAGCCTCGCCGACAGCGACGACGCGTCGTCGGTCGTGCTGATGACGCTGCACTCGGCCAAGGGCCTCGAGTTCCCCGCGGTGTTCCTCCTCGGCATGGAGGACGGGGTCTTCCCCCACCTGCGGTCGATCGGCGAGCCCGACCAGCTCGAAGAGGAGCGGCGGCTGGCTTACGTGGGCATCACCCGTGCCCGCGAGAAGCTGTACCTCACCAACGCCTGGTGCCGCACGCTGTTCGGGTCCACGCAGTACAACCCGCCGAGCCGGTTCCTGGACGAGATCCCCGAGGGGCTCATCGAGGTGGAGGAGAGCGGGCGTCGTGGTCGCACGGGCAGCCGGGGCCGGCGCGACGGTTCGTCGGGCTGGTTCGGCTCGTCTGGCTCATCGAGCTCGCGAGGCGACCGCATCGCCGAGGGACGGGAGCGCATCGTCGAGAACGCGATGACCCCGAAGGGCCCCACTCCGCACGGTGCCGAATCGCTCGGGCTGAGGGTCGGCGACGACGTCAAGCACAACGCCTGGGGCGAGGGCGTCATCATCCACATCGAGGGGCAGGGCGACAAGACCGAGGCGGTCGTCAACTTCCCGTCTGTGGGTGAGAAGCGCCTGCTCCTCGCCTGGGCGCCCCTCGAGAAGATCTGACCCAGGCGCGCCGAAACGCGGACGGGGGATGTCCTGGTCCGTAGCTAGCGTGCGCGGCATGGCACTCGTGCGGTGGAAGGACCTGTGCATCGATGCGAACGACCCGGCGCGGCTCGCCGAGTTCTGGGGGACGGCGCTCGGCCGCGACGTCGAGGTGTTCGACCGCGGCAACGCCGTCCTGAACGGCCCGACCAAGCAGCACGCCATCTGGATCAACCGCGTCCCCGAGCCGAAGTCGGTGAAGCATCGATTGCACCTCGACGTCGGCGTCACCGACCTCCAGCCGCTGCTCGACCTCGGCGCGACGGTCCTTCGTCCCCAGGGCGACGACGGCATCCGCTGGACGCTGATGGCCGACCCCGAGGGCGGCGAGTTCTGTGCCTTCCTCCGCGACGAGATCGGCACCGACGCCCCAGCCGAGCTCCACGAGCTGGTGCTCGACTGCGCCTCGAGCGAGGCATCCGAGCGCGAGGCGGCGTGGTGGGCCGACATCTTCGGCGCCCGCAGCGATGACGACGGCCGAGGCTTCTGGTGGGTCGAGGACATCCCCGACGCCCCGTTCGAGTGCATCTCGTTCATCCCGGTGCCCGAGCCGAAGTCCACCAAGAACCGGCTGCACTGGGACGTCGCCGGCGCCGATCTCGATGGCCTCATCGAGCGTGGCGCCACCGTCCTGCGCCAACCCACCGACGACGACGAGTGGACCGTGCTGGCCGACCCGGCCGGCAACGAGTTCTGCTGGTTCGAGCGCCCGACTCCGTCTGCCTGAGGCGGGCCCGCGGGCCCAGCGCACCTCGGCCGCTGAGCTGAGGAGCTGGCCGCAGCCCGTTCCGCCTATTTGTCGGCGGTGGGGCCGGGCGCCTGGTCGTCGCTGCGGAACTCGGCGTTGATGTCGACGAAGATGCGCCCGCCTTCGACCTCGACCGGGTACGTCGTCAATCCTTCACCGTTGGCAGGGAAGACGTCGCCGTCGCAGTCCTCGAAGACGCCTTCGTCGGCCTGCCACTGCACGAAGCAGTCGCGGTCCTTGTCGGGTGCGGCCGCGGCGAAGGCGTACCACCCCGTCAGCGGGTCGTCACCGACGTGCTGGAGGATGATGTCGCGGTCGCCGCCCGCCACGTCGGCGAACAGGATCGGCCCGCCCTCGGCCACCGCGGCAGCACGGCCGCCCTCACCCTCGGCGTACCCGGCGTCGAACCGGTCGTCGCCCAGGCGGATCTCCACGCTGTCGCCACCTTGGCTTGCCAGGTTCACCATGAACAGCATCAACCCGAGCCCGGCGACCACGCCGGCGAGCGCGACCACCACCGCGGTCGTGGTCGAGCGCGAGGTGCGCTTCTCGACCGGGCTCACGGGAAGGGAAGGCACGCCGGCGCGCGACGGCCGGGCGATTGGGTCCGGGGGTGGAGCATCCTCCTAGTATCGCCCCCGGGCCGCGCCCCCCATGGCGCGGCCGCCGTCCGACATCGCCCCGGAGGCAGGCAGCGAGTGGATCTCTTCGAATACCAGGGAAAGCAGTTCTTCGCGTCGTTCGGCATCCCGGTCTCGGCCGGTGACGCCGTCACGACCGTGGACGACGCCGTGGCTGTGGCCGATCGCATCGGCTACCCCGTCGTCGTGAAGGCGCAGGTCCAGGTGGGTGGCCGCGGCAAGGCCGGCGGCATCAAGCTCGCCGACAACGCCGACGAGGTCCGCACCCACGCCGGGAACATCCTCGGCATGGACATCAAGGGCCACACCGTCGAGATCGTCTGGATCGAGGTCGCCTCCGACATCGCCGAGGAGTACTACGCGAGCTTCACGCTCGACCGCTCCGCCAAGAAGCACCTCGGCATGTTGTCGGCCGAGGGCGGCGTCGAGATCGAAGCCGTCGCCGAGTCCAACCCCGACGCCATCGCCAAGATCTGGGTCGACCCCGTCGACGGGCTCACCGAGGCCCAGGCCCGCGAGTGGGTCGCTGCCGCCAAGCTCAACCCCGACGCCACCGAGGGCGCGGTCGACATCCTCCAGAAGCTCTACACCGCCTACGTCGACGGCGACGCCGACCTGGTCGAGATCAACCCGCTGATCCTCACCCCAGACGGGCGTGTCCACGCCCTCGACGCCAAGGTCACCCTCGACGGCAACTCGGTGTTCCGCCACGCCGACTACGAGCAGTACGAGGCCACCCAGGTGCGCGACGAGCGCGAGACCGAGGCCTTCGACAAGGGCCTCCAGTACGTCGGCCTCGAGGGCTCGGTCGGCGTGATCGCCAACGGCGCCGGGCTCGCCATGTCGACGGTCGACATCGTCAACCAGGTCGGCGGCAAGCCGGCCAACTTCCTCGACATCGGCGGCGGCGCCAACGCCGACGTCATGGCCGGCGCCCTCGAGGTCATCACCAACGACCCCAACGTGCGGTCGATCTTCATCAACATCTTCGGCGGCATCACCAAGGGCGAGGAGGTGGCCAACGGCATCGTCACCGCCATGGGTCGCGTGCAGATCGACGTGCCGATCGTGGTCCGCCTCGACGGCACCAACGCCGAGGAGGGCCGGGCGATCCTCGAGCCGCACCTCAGCGACTCGCTCCTGATGGAACCGACGATGGTCGCGGCCGCCGAGCGCGTCGTCGCGCTGGCCCAGAACTGAGAGGGACGACCGAGACATGAGCATCTTCGTCGACGAGAACACCAAGGTCGTCTACCAGGGCCTCACCGGCAGCCAGGGCCGCTTCTACGGGCTGCTGAACCGCGAGTACGGCACCCAGGTGGTGGCCGGCACCAACCCCAAGAAGGCCGGCACCGACGTCGAGGGCATCCCCGTCTTCGCCACGGTCGCCGACGCCGTCGAGGCCACCGGCGCCACCGCGTCGTGCATCTTCATCCCCGCTCCGGGTGTGAGGGACGCCGTGATCGAGGCGGCCGAGGGCGGCGTGACGTTCATCGTCGCCATCACCGAGGGCGTTCCCGCACACGACGAGGCCTGGTTCTTCAACAAGCTCCAGCGGGACTTCCCCGACGTGCAGCTCCTCGGCCCCAACTGCCCCGGCATCATCAGCCCCGGCAAGTGCAACATCGGCATCACCGCCGGCCACATCGCCAAGGCACCGGTCGACGGTGAGCCGTCGGTCGGCATCGTCAGCCGGTCGGGCACGCTCACCTACCAGGCCCTGTACGAGCTGAAGCTGAACGACATCGCCGTGTCGACCTGCGTCGGCATCGGCGGCGACCCTGTCCCCGGCACGTCGTTCATCGACTGCCTCAAGGCCTTCGAGGCCGACGAGCAGACCAAGGCCGTCATGATGTTCGGCGAGATCGGTGGCTCCGCCGAGGAAGAGGCCGCGGAGTTCATCGCCAAGGAGATGAGCAAGCCGGTCGTCTCCTACATCGCCGGGGTCACCGCGCCTGCCGGCAAGAAGATGGGCCACGCCGGCGCCATCGTCTCGGGCGGCAAGGGCACCGCCGCCGCCAAGATGGACGCCCTGCGCGCCGCCGGCGTCCACGTCGGGAACAACCCCACCGAGGCCAGCCAGCTCATGGTCGAGGTCGTCAAGGGCCTGTAGCCACGCCAGGCGACATCCGGACGGCCAGCGTGAGACAGGCAGGCTCCTGCTCGACTCGACGGTGCTGATCGACGCGCTCCGGGGTCGGCCCGCCGCGGCACGCGTGCTCGGGCTTCGACGTCGCGGCGTCGAACCCTGGGTCTGCGCGATCTCGGTCGAGGAGATCTGGCGAGGTCTGCACGACGACGAGGAGCCTGCGGCCCGCCGGTTGTTCAGCGGGCTGCGCACCGCGCCGCTGGGGA
>CAZBTQ010000148.1:0-7431 GCA_964494405.1 uncultured Iamiaceae bacterium | reverse complement strand
CTGCGCCTCGGCTGGATCGTCGGACCCCCGGAGGTCATCGAGGCGGCGGTGCGCGCCAAGCAGGCGGTCGACCTGCACACCTCCGGCCTCAGCCAGCACGTCGCGCTCCGACTGGTCGAGCGCGACGACTGGTACGACCGCCACGTCGCCCGGCTCGCCGGCCGCTACGGCGAGCGGGCTGCCGCTCTGCGCGCTGCGCTCGTCGGCCGGCTCGGCCATCGCCTCGAGGTCACCGATCCCGACGGCGGGATGTTCCTGTGGGCAACGCCACGACCCGGGTCGGCGCCGATCGACGCCCGCGCCCTCCTCCCGCTCGCGATCGAGGCCGGCACCGCGTTCGTCCCCGGCGACGCGTTCGCCGCGGGCGATCCCGCCCCTCTACGAGGCGCGATGCGCCTGTCGTTCGCCACCGCGCCACCAGGCGAGCTGGTCGTCGCGGTCGATCGACTCGCGACGGCGATCGGTCAGCTCGACGGGCGACCTCGACCGAGGATGAGCCGGGGACCTCTGTCCCAGGTGAAGTAGTTCCACGCCCAGTTCAGGAACACCGACAGGCGGTTGCGGAACCCGACCAGGGTCATCAGGTGGAGACCCAGCCACGCGAACCACGCGATCGTGCCCGACAGCCGGATGCCGAAGGGCAGCTCCGCCACCGCGGACCGTCGGCCGATCGTCGCCATGGTGCCCTTGTCCCGGTAGTGCATCGGGAGCGTGGGACGTCCCTCGATCCGGCGGACGATCTGGCGAGCCGCGTGGCGGCCGGACTGCTGGGCCACCGGAGCGAGCTGGGGCAGCATGCCGTCCGGCCCCCCGATGTTGGCGACGTCACCGACGGCGTACGCGTCGGGTCGACCAGGGATCGACAGATCGTCCATCACGTCGATCCGGCCGCCTCGCCCGACCTCGACGCCGAGGCGCGCCGCGAGCGGGCTCGCCGCGACGCCCGCGGCCCACACCAGCGTGTGCGCGGGCAACGTCACGCCCGACGACAGCTCCACCCTGGTCTCGGTGACGCTCACGACCGACTCGCCCAGCCGCACCTCCACGCCGCGGGCCCGCAGCGCGTCGAGCGCGTGCCACCGCGACGTCTCGTGGAAGTTGGCCAGGAGCGAGCCGGCCATCTCGACGAGCACGACCCGCGCCCGCGCCACCTCCAGGCGACCGAAGTCCCGGCGCAGGACCTGGCTGAACAGCTCGGCCAGCGCACCCGCCACCTCGACACCCGTAGGGCCACCACCGACGACCACCACCGTGAGGGCGCCGTCGTCGATGAGCGCCGGGTCGGCGTCGGCCGCCTCGAAGCGCCCGAGGACGTGGTTGCGCAGCGCCGTGGCATCGTCGAGCGCGTAGAGGGGTCGACCGTGCTCGGCAGCGCCGGGGATGCCGAAGAAGTTGGCCGTCGACCCCGCCGCGACGATCAGGTGGTCGAAGCCGAGCGGCGGCTGGCCCTCGAGCTGGACCTCGCGGGCGTCCCAGTCGACCCCGACCACCTCGCCCAACCGCACCGACACGTTGCGCTGGCGCTGCACGATGGCCCGGATCGAGTGCGCCACGTCGGCGGGGTTCAAGCCCGCGGTTGCCACCTGGTAGAGCAGCGGGAGGAAGGTGTGGTGGTTGCGTCGATCGACCAGCACGACCTCGACCGGGGCATCAGCCAGCTCCGCGACCGCCGCCAGACCTCCGAATCCCGCGCCCACCACCACGACACGAGGGCGCACGGGGGATGCGGTCACGTCCGCAGCCTACGGAGCCGAGCGGTTGACACGCCCGGGGTATCGCCCGTACACACGGGCGGTGCCACCCCGCGCTCAACTCCGCCAGGACCGCGCGCTGCGCAGCCGCGCCGCGCTGGTCGACGCCGCCGCCGACCTCTGGCGCGACCGCACCGTCGACGAGGTCAAGGTGGCCGAGATCTGCGACGCGGCCCAGGTGTCCAAGGGCCTCTTCTACTTCTACTTCGACAGCCGGGAATCCCTCGCGGCCGACCTGTTCGCCACCGACACCGACTTGGTCGCCGACGCGGTCGCCGAAGCCAGCGACGGACGCGCCACCTTCGACGACCTGCTCCGCACGGCCGTCACCACCCTCGGTCGGCGAGCGCAGCGACGGCCTCGCCACGTGCTCGGCGTCGCGATCCCCGAGTGGGTGCGCGCCGGTCTCGCCACCGACGATCGGGGCGGGCTGCACACGCCGCTCGCCGACACGTTCACCGCCGTCGTCGAGGTCGGACGCACCCGTCGCCGCGGCTCCGCGCAGGTCCGTGAGTCGGTCGACTCCGCCGAGGCGGGCCGGCTGCTCGCCGACGCGGTCGTCCTGGCGGTCCACGACTGGGCGGTGAGCGATCGGCGCCAACCATCGCTCGCCAAGCGGATGTCGAACCGCGTCGACCTGCTCGTCGCCGGGATCGCCCGATGACCGGGGGCTCGAGCACAGGACCTACCGAGACGGAGTTCGAGGCCTCGGACGACGACCTGTCGGCGGTCACCGCGATGATGGCCGAGCTGGCCGCTGCGGGACGCGGATGGATCGACATCACCGTCGCCGGCATCGACCCGCCCGCGCCGACATCGGTGTGGGGTCGGATCAACGGGCGCGGGCCCACCTCTCCCCGGCTGACGTGGACCGCGCCCCAGACGGGCAAGCGCCGAACCGAGCCGGCGGCCCTCGGCATCGAGCACCCGAGCGGGCCCAAGGCGATCGATCGCCTGGCGAACGCCGGCCACCCCCTCCCGCCCGGGTGGCAGCGGATCCAGGACCATCCGATGCGCGGCCTGGTCGTCCAGCCGCCCGTCGATGCGCCTCGGCGCGACGTGCTCGCCTGGGGGCTCGGCGCGCTGGCGATCCTCGGCGCACCCGACGCGCACCGCTGGCGGGTACGGGTTCTCGGACGCGGTTGACCTGGACTACGGTGCCCACGCCCGGCCACAGAGCGCCGGGTGACGTGAGCGCAGCGAAGCCGGTGCGAGTCCGGCGCTGTCCCGCAACTGTGTGACCCCTCGGGGTCGAGCCAGGTCGCCTGCTCCCACGTCGACGAACATCGACCCTCGGAGGAAGGGCGGTTCGTCCGGTGCCTCGGCATCGGATGCGCATCCTCCCCCGGGACCGGAGGACGCAGTGAAGTCATGGCACCGGATCGTCACGGCGATGGCGATCGTGTTCACCCTGCTCGCAGCCGGATGCGGCGACGACGACGGCTCATCGGCGGACTCGGGCGACCAGCCCGACACCGCGACCGACGCTGACGGAGCGTTCCCCGTCACCGTCCAGACCGACTCAGGCGAGATCACGATCGAGGAGCGGCCCGTCTCCATCGTGTCGGTCTCACCCACCGGCACCGAGATGCTCTACGCCATCGGCGCCGGCGACCAGGTCGTCGCCGTCGACCAGTACTCGTACTACCCCGAGGGCACCCCGGTCACGGACCTCTCCGGCTACCAGCCCAACGTCGAGGCGATTGCCGGCTACGACCCCGACCTGGTGGTCCTGAGCAACGACCCCGGCGACGTCGTCGACGGCCTCGCGAAGCTCGGCATCCCGGCCATCCACCTCGACTCGGCTGCCGACCTCGACGAGACCTACGCACAGATCGAGGTGCTCGGTGCCGCCACCGGCCACGTCGGCGACGCCGCAGAGCTCGTCGCCCAGATGCAGACCGACATCGACGAGATCGTGGCCGGCCTGCCCGACGACCTGCCGGAGGGCACCTACTACCACGAGCTCGGACCGGAGTACTACAGCATCACCTCCGACACCTTCATCGGCGAGATGTACCGCTTGCTCGGGCTCACGAGCATCGGCGACGCCGTCGAGGGGGCCGCAGACTCCGGGGGCTACCCGCAGCTCAACGCCGAGTTCATCGTCTCCGAGGACCCCGACTTCATCTTCCTCGCCGACGCCCAGTGCTGCGACCAGTCTCCCGAGACGGTGGCTGCACGGCCGGGTTGGGACACGATGAGCGCGGTCGTCAACGACCGCGTGATCGTCGTCGACGAGGACATCGCCTCGCGCTGGGGTCCACGCATCGTCGACTTCCTGCGCGACGTCGCCGACGCCGTCTCCGCCACCGCCACCACCGGTTAGGGATGAGCCTGCGATGAGCGACACCGCCCGAGTCACCGTCGAGGCCATCGTCCGGCCCGACGCGATCGCCCAGCCGACCGCCAGTCGGCTGCCGCGATGGTGGCTCGCGGCGGGGCTCGTCGCTCTCGCCGGCGCAGTCGCCCTCAGCGCCTGCGTCGGCGCGGCGGGCCTTCCGCTCGGCGGCGTGCTGTCCGAGCTGATCTCGGCCATCCCCGGTGTCGACGTCGGCCCCGCGCTCGACGAGCGCCAGGCGGCCATCCTCTGGCAGATCCGCCTGCCCCGGATCGCGCTGGGGGCGCTCGTCGGCTGCATGCTCTCGATCTCGGGCGCCGCCTACCAGGGCGTGTTCCGCAACCCGCTGGCCGACCCGTATCTCCTCGGCGTCGCCGCCGGGGCGGGGCTCGGCGCCACGCTCGCCATCACCTACGGCCCCGACTCGTCCGCCTGGCCGATCGACGCGCTCCCGCTGTTCGCGTTCCTCGGCGCCATCGTCGGCGTGGCCCTCGCCTGGGCCGTCGGCCAGAGCGCGTCGGGGGGCCGGAACACGGCGACGTTGATCCTCGCCGGGGTCGCCGTCGCCGCCTTCCTCACCGCGATCCAGACCTACGTACAACAGCGCGAGTCCGAGAGCCTGCGAGAGGTCTACGGCTGGATCCTCGGTCGCCTCTCCACCGCCGGCTGGCACGAGGTCCTGCTGATCCTGCCCTACGTGGTCGTCGCGACCGTGGTCATCCTGTTGCACCGGCGCCTGCTCGACGTGTTGAGCGTCGGCGACCACGAGGCCAGCAGCTTGGGCCTGCGGACCTGCCAGGTGCGCGGCGTCGTCATCGTCGCAGCCACCCTCGGCACCGCCGCCGCGGTGGCGGTCAGCGGGCTCATCGGCTTCGTCGGGATCATCGTCCCTCACGCGGTGCGCCTCGTCGTCGGCAGCAGCTACCGGATCGTGCTGCCGCTCTCGATGTTGTTCGGAGCGGCGTTCCTCGTGCTCACCGACGTCGTCGCCCGCACCGTCGTCAGCCCTGCCGAGCTCCCCATCGGCGTGATCACCGCCTTCCTCGGCGCCCCGTTCTTCGCATTGGTCCTGCGCACCAGCCGACGGGTCGGGCTGTGACGGCGATCGGGCTCCGCGACGTCGCAGTCGGCTTCGACGGGTTCCACGCCGTCGACGGCGTGAGCGCGGACATCGCCACCGGGTCCTGGGTCGGGCTGATCGGTCCCAACGGCGCGGGCAAGACCTCGCTGCTGCGGGCGATCCTCGGCCTCGTCGACCACGAAGGGCAGATCCTGTTCGACGGCGGCGACCACCGGCGGATGTCGCGCAAGCAGCTCTCCCGAGTCGTCGCCCTCGTGCCCCAGTCGCCGCAGTACCCCGGCCAGATGACGGTGGCCGACTACGTGCTGCTCGGCCGCACGCCCTACATCTCCCACCTCGGCACCGAGACCGACGCCGACCTGGCCGTGGTCACCGATGTGGTCGAGCGGCTCGACCTGCGCGAGTTCGTCGGTCGGCCGCTGCGGACGCTCTCGGGCGGTGAGCTGCAACGGGTCGTGCTCGCCCGCGCCCTGGCCCAGCAGGCACCGGTGCTGCTGCTCGACGAGCCGACGAGCGCGCTCGACATCGGCCACCAGCAGCAGGTCCTCGAACTGGTGGAAGACCTGCGCCGCGAGGACGGACTCACCGTCGTCAGCGCGATGCACGACCTCACCCTCGCCGGGCAGTTCGCCGACGAGCTGCTCCTGCTCAGCAATGGCCGCCGCATCGCCATGGGCCCGCCCGCCGAGGTCCTCACCGAGCACACGATCGGCGAGCACTACGGCGCCGCGGTGCGGGTCATCCACGACGAGTGCGAGGGCATCATCGTGGTCCCCACCCGGTCGCACCGGCCTGCCCGTGAGGGGTCGGTCGTCGCCGAGCAGGACGAGGTGGGCGCCGAACGCCCGGACCGGCTCGGGTGACGACGCCGGCGCTCGCGGTCTGGGGCACCAGCAGCAACGCCGGCAAGAGCCTCGTCGCGACCGGTCTCGCGCGTTGGTACGCGCGCCAGGGCCTCCGGGTCGTCCCGTTCAAGGCGCAGAACATGTCGAACCACTCGCGGGTGGTGTCCGGCGGGGAGATCGGGGCCGCCCAGTGGCTCCAAGCCCTCGCTGCGGGCGCCGAACCCGACGTACGGATGAACCCGGTGCTCACCAAGCCCGAGGGCGATGGCCGCAGCCAAGTCATCGTGCTCGGGCAGGTCGATGCCGAGCTGTCGGCCCGGGCGTGGCGGGGGCGGGCCGAATCGGTGTGGCCTCGGATCACCGCCGCGCTCGACGACCTGGCCGCCGGAGTTGACCTGGTCCTCGTCGAGGGTGCAGGCAGCCCCGCCGAGACCAACCTGGCCGACGTCGACCTCGCCAACCTCGCCACCGCGCGCCACCTCGACGCGCGGGCACTGCTGGTGGCCGACATCGACCGGGGAGGTGCGTTCGCCCACCTGTTCGGCACCTGGGCGCTGCTCGACGATGACGCTCGCGGACGGATCGGGGGCTTCGTCCTGAACGGCTTCCGCGGCGACGCCGGCCTGCTCGATCCCGCGCCCGCGGATCTACAGGCGCGCACCGGCATCGCGACCATCGGCGTGATCCCCCACCTCGACCACCATCTCCCGGACGAGGACGGCGCCAGCTTCTCCCCGGTGAGGCGACCTGGGCGGACGCGGGTGGCCGTCGTCCGCTACCCCACCGCCTCCAACCTCGACGAGCTCGCAGGGCTGGTCGAGGTCGCCGATGTGGTGGTGGCGAGGGCGCCGGCCGACCTCGACGGCGCCGAGCTGATCGTCCTGCCCGGCTCGAAGCACGTCACCTCCGACGCCGGGTGGCTCGACCGCTCCCGTGTCGGTCGTGCAGTCGCGGCCGCTGCCGATGCCGGCGTGCCGGTCCTCGGCATCTGCGGTGGTGCCCAGCTGCTCGGGCGCCGGATCGTCGACGTCGCCGGAATCGAGGGTCCGGCCGGGCGGGAGGTCGTCGGGCTCGGCTTGCTCGACATCGTCACCGAGCTCCACGACCACAAGGTGGTGCGGACCACCACGATCGAGCTGCCGTCGACGCTCGACGGGCCGTGGCGTTCGCTCGCCGGCCGCACCGCTCAGGGCTACGAGATCCACCACGGCGTGACCGCGCCGGACCCCTCGGGCCAGATGGTGTGGCACGGCGGCTCGGTCCTCGCCCTGACGGCACACGGCCTGCTCGAGGACCCCGACGTGGTCGAGCTCCTCGTCGGCGATCGCCCGCGGGGCCTCGACGCGGTGTTCGACCAGCTCGCCGACGCCATCGACGAGCACCTCGACACCGCAGCCCTCCTCCGCCTCGCCG
>CAZBTQ010000147.1:0-7458 GCA_964494405.1 uncultured Iamiaceae bacterium | reverse complement strand
AAGACCGGGGTGAACCTGCCCGAGGGCAAGAACCTGGTCGGTGCCTTCTGGCAGCCGCGTGCGGTGATCTGCGACACCGAGGTGCTCGCCGCACTGCCTCCTCGCGAGATGCGGAGCGGTCTGGGCGAGCTGGCGAAGTACCACTTCCTGGGCGGCGGCGACCTCGACGCGCTGGCGCTCGACGAACGCGTCGCGGCGTGCGTCCGCATCAAGGCCGAGGTGGTGGCGTCCGACGAGCGCGAGAGCGGACGGCGTGCGACCTTGAACTACGGCCACACGCTCGGCCACGCCCTCGAGATCTGCGGTGGCTTCGACCTCCGTCACGGCGAGGCGGTCGCCATCGGACTCGTGTACGCCGCCGAACTGGCCCGCCGCCTCGGTCGGATCGACGACGAGCGCGTCGTCGAACACCGCCGCGTCGTCGCCGCCTACGACTTGCCGTCCACCATCCCCGACGGGCTCGCCGACGACGAGATCCTCGCTGCGCTGCGGCGCGACAAGAAGGCCGTCGACGGCCTCACGTTCGTGCTCGACGGCCCCGACGGCGTCGAGCTGGTCGCTCGGGTCGACCCCGAGGTCGTGCGCGCGACGCTCGCCACCGTGAGGAGCCCATCGTGACCACCACCGGCCGCCCCATCGTCCTGTTGCTGTCGGGGGTCAACCTCGCCATCCTCGGCGAGCGAGAGCCCGAGGTCTACGGCACCGCCACGCTCGTCGACCACGTCGCACGGGCCCAGGCGGCGGCCGACGAGGCAGGTCTCGCGCTCGAACACCTCCAGTCGAACCACGAGGGTGAGCTGGTCGACGCGATCCTGGCGGCCCGCGGACGGTGCCCTGCGATCGTCATCAACCCGGGCGCGTTCACCCACTACGCCTGGGCGCTGCACGACGCGCTCGCCGCGTTCGACGGCATCGTCGTCGAGCTCCACATCTCCAACCCGGCCGCCCGCGAGTCGTGGCGGCACACCTCGGTCGTCGCGCCGGTCGCCACGGGCACCATCGCCGGCTTCGGCATCGAGGGGTATGCGATGGCCATCAGAGCGGTCGCCCACCAGCTCCAGCAACGGCCGACCGTGTGACCGCGCAGCACCTGCACGCCCTCGCGCCGATCGAGCGCCGCCCCCGCCTCGTGCGCCTGCGCACGGCGCTCGCTCCGGTCGCCGACGCCGTGCTCGTCACCAAGCGCGAGAACGTACGGTGGCTCACGGGCTTCACCGGCTCCGCCGGGATGGTCCTCGTGCTCGACGACCACGCGATCCTCGTCACCGACGGGCGCTACCAGGAGCAGGCCGCCACCGAGCTGGCGCCGCTGGGGCGAGAGGTCGACCTCGAGATCACGACCCATCCAGACGAGCTCTTCGCGGCCGTCACCTCGCGGTGCGGCCGGGTCGCGCTCGAAGCCGACGACGTGTCGTGGGCCTTGTCGAGGCGCGCGGCCACCGACTGGTTCGCCACCACCGAGCTGGTCGCGTCGTCCGCGCTGGTCGAGACGCTGCGCGAGATCAAGGAACCCGCCGAGATCGCGCGCATCGAGGCCGCGGCGACCATCGCCGACGATGCGCTGGCGGGCGTGCGGTCGATGCTGTCCAACCGCGCCTCGGAGGCCGAGGTCGCCACCGAGATCGAGGCGGCCATGCGCCGCGGCGGCGCCGACGGACCGGGCTTCGAGACCATCGTGGCGGCCGGCCCCCACTCCGCCGAGCCGCACCACCACCCGGGCCCCAGACGCATCGAGCTGGGTGACCTCGTCGTCATCGACATGGGAGCGATGGTCGATGGCTACCGCTCCGACATGACCCGGACGTTCTCGATCGGCGAGCCCGCGCCGCAGCAGCGTCGCATCCTCGACGTCGTCACCGCGGCGCACGACGCCGGGGTCGATGCCGCACGTCCGGGAACCCCGACGAGGGCCGTCGACGCAGCAGCTCGCGACGTCATCCGCGCTGCTGGTTGGGCCGAGCACTTCGTGCACCCGACCGGCCACGGGCTGGGCCTCGAGATCCACGAGCCCCTGCGTCTGTCGGCCACCTCCGATGCTACGCTCGCCCCCGGCCACGCCGTCACCGTCGAGCCGGGGGTGTACCTCCCCGGGGTCGGTGGTGCCCGTCTCGAGGACACGCTCGAGATCACCGCGGCCGGTAATCGAGCACTCACACGGGCGCCGGTCGATCCGGTGGTCGCCTGAGCTGCCGACCGCCACGTCCCCCTCCAGTTCGTCGTCTCCCGAGGTCCCCCAGCCATGCCCGTCATCTCCACCAACGACCTGAAGAACGGCATGACCCTCGACATCGAGGGCACGCTGTTCAACGTCGTCGAGTTCCAGCACGTCAAGCCGGGCAAGGGCGGAGCGTTCGTGCGGACCAAGCTCAAGAACGCCAAGACGGGAGCGGTCATCGACCGCACGTTCCGCGCCGACGAGAAGGTCGAGCGGGCCATCGTCGACAAGCGGGACATGCAGTACCTGTACCGAGACGGCTCCGACGTCGTGTTCATGGACACCGAGAGCTACGACCAGATCCACGTCTCGGAGGAGTCGCTCGGCGAGGCGGTCGGCTTCCTCGTCGAGTCGGCCAGCGCAGTCCTGCTGATGCACGACACCGACATCGTCGGCGTCGAACTGCCGGCATCGGTCGAGCTGGACGTCGCCCAGACCGAGCCCGGCATCCAGGGTGACCGCGTGTCGGGCGCCCGCAAGCCGGCCACGCTCGAGACGGGCCTGGTCGTCCAGGTCCCGCTGTTCGTCGAGATCGGCGACCGCCTCAAGGTCGACACCCGGTCCGGCGAGTACATCACCAGGGCGTGAGCACCTCGCGGCGCGCCGCGCGCGAGCGTGCCCTGGCCCTGCTCTACGAGGCCGACGTGCGTGGGGTCGCTGCCGATGCCGTCCTCGCCGACCTCCCGGTCGCACCAGACCCCTACGCGGTCGGGATCGTCGAGGGCGTCGCGGCCAACGCTGCCCGCATCGACGAGCTGATCTCGACCTACGCCAAGGGTTGGACGATCGCGCGGATGCCGGTCGTCGACCGTGCGGTCCTGCGCCTCGGCGTGCAGGAGCTGCTCGACACCGACGTCCCGAGCGGCGTGGCGATCTCCGAGGCCGTCGCACTGGCGTCGGCCTACTCGACGGACGAGTCCGGTCGCTTCGTGAACGGGCTCCTCGCCCGCATCGCCCGCGAGCTCGCGGACGGCCCGCCGGACGGCGACGACGAGGGTTCGAACCCCGTCCACGATCCCGACGAGGGCTGATAGGGTGCCGTTCTGACCGTGAAGCGGGTCCCGTGAGGCCCGAACGGACAGGAAGGCAACGCTGTGGCCGAACGCGAACGCCCTGACACGCCCCCCGAGGGGGGCGTTTTCGTTGCCAGGAGCCAGGTGATGGACGCTGCCGACATGCGCCGGGCGCTGCGGCGGATGGCGCACGAGGTGCTCGAGCGCAACCACGGGCTCGCCGACGTGGTGGTCGTCGGCCTCCAGACCGGCGGCGCTCCGCTGGCGCAGGCGCTTGCCGACGCGCTCTCCGAGATCGACGGCACCACGGTCCCCGTCGGAGCCCTCGACGTGGCGTTCCACCGCGACGACCTCGGGTTGCGCCCCATCATCCCCGAGGCGCCCACCGACATCCCCGTCGACCTCACCGATCGCATCGTCGTGGTCGTCGACGACGTGCTCTTCACAGGCCGCACCGTCCGCGCCGCGCTCGACGCGCTCGGGACCTTCGGGAGGCCCCGGGCGGTGCAGCTCGCCGTGATGGTCGACCGCGGCCATCGGGAGCTGCCGATCCGCCCCGACTACGTGGGCAAGAACCTTCCGACCCGGCGCGACGAGCTGGTCGACGTGTCGCCCGACGGGGTCGCCCTCGGCGAGGTTGCGGGCCAGGCGGGAGGCGCGCGGTGAAGCACCTCCTCAGCATCGACGACCTCGGCCCCGACGGGATCGACGAGGTCCTCGCGCTCACCGACTCGTTCGTGGAGGTGAGCCAGCGAGCGATCCCCAAGGTCCCGGCGCTGCGTGGCCGCACTGTTGCCTGGCTCTTCTACGAGGACTCCACGCGCACCCGGCTGTCGTTCGAGGCCGCGGCCCGGCGCCTGTCGGCTGACACGATGAACTTCTCGGTCGGCTCCTCGTCGGTGAACAAGGGCGAGTCGCTGCGCGACACCGCCCTCACCATCGAGGCGATGGGCATCGACGCGATCGTCGTGCGACACCGCTCGGCCGGCGTGCCGTGGCAGCTCGCCCGCTGGCTCGACTGCTCGGTCGTCAACGCCGGCGACGGCTGGCACGAGCACCCCACCCAGGCGCTCCTCGACTGCTACACGGTGCGCCAGCACCTGGGCTCGCTGAAGGACCGCAAGGTCGTGATCGTTGGCGACATCAAGCACTCGCGGGTGGCCGGCAGCGACGTCCGCGCCTTCACGTCGCTCGGGGCCGAGGTCGTCCTGGTCGCGCCGCCGACCTTGCTGCCCGCGGGCGTCTCGACGTGGCCGGTCCGCGTCAGCCACGACCTCGACGCAGAGCTGGCCGACGCCGACGTCGCCTACGCCCTGCGCATGCAGCTCGAACGTCAGGACGAGGCATTGGTGCCGAGCCTGCGCGAGTACACCCGTTGCTACGGCCTCACCGTCGAGCGCGCCCGCCGCCTGCCTGACCACGCGCTGATCATGCACCCCGGCCCGATGAACCGCGGCGTCGAGATCGCCCCAGAGGTGGCCGACCTTCCACGGTCGGTCATCCTCGAACAAGTCGCCAACGGCGTCGCGGTGCGCATGGCGGTGCTCTACCTGATGCTGGCCGCCGGGCGATCCGGTGCACAGCCTCCACCCGTCGACGATCTCGTGGCGCTCGGCGCCGAGGAAGGGCATGCCAACCGTGGCTGATCTGGTCCTGACCGGCGGCGAGGTCGTCGACCGCACCGGTCGTCGCCGCGCCGACGTGCGCATCGGTGCCGACGGGCGCATCGCCGAGGTCGGCGCCGACCTGTCGACTCCTGCCGATGCGACGTTCCTCGACGCCAGCGGCTGCATCGTCGCCCCCGGCCTGGTCGACCTCCACACCCACCTGCGCCAACCGGGTAAGGAGGAGGCCGAGACCATCGAGTCGGGCTCGCGCTGCGCGGCGCTCGGCGGGTACACCGCCGTCGTGGCGATGCCCAACACCACGCCCACGATGGACGACGCCGGCACCGTCGGCGAGGTGCTCGAGCTCGGGCGCAGCGCGCTTTGCGAGGTCCTCGCGTCAGGGGCGATCACCGTCGACAGGGCCGGCGAGCAGCTGTCGCCGATGGCCGAGCTGGCCGAGCTCGGCGTGCGGATCTTCACCGACGACGGGACCGGCGTGCAGGACGATCGGCTGATGCGGCGGGCCATGGAGTACTCGGTCGGCATCGGTGTCACCCTCGCCCAGCACTGCGAGGTCACCAGCCTGTCCGAGGGCACCTGCATGCACGAGGGCGAGTGGTCGGGCCGCCTCGGTCTGCCCGGCCAGCCCGCCGAAGCCGAAGAGCTGATGGTGATGCGCGACATCGCGCTGGCGCGCCTCACCGGGGCGCGGATCCACTTCCAGCACCTGTCCACCGCAGGCTCGGTCGCACTCGTACGTGCGGCCAAGGCCGAGGGCCTTCCGGTCACCGCCGAGGCGACGACGCACCACTTCGCCCTCACCGACGCGTGCGTCGCCGGCTACGACCCTGTGTTCAAGGTCCACCCGCCGCTGCGCACCGACGCCGACGTCGCCGCGGTGCGAGTGGGCCTGGCCGACGGCACGATCGACGCGATCGCCACCGACCACGCGCCGCACACCGTCGACGACAAGGAACGTCCCTTCGACGCAGCACCGCCGGGGATGCTCGGGCTCGAGACGGCGCTGGCGCTCGCGATCACCGAGCTCACCGGCGACGAGCCGGGTTCGCCCGATCTCGACATCGCCCAGGTCCTCGCCCTCATGTCGTGGCAGCCGGCCGCCATCGCCGGCGTCGACGACCGCCACGGCACCGCGATCGAGGCCGGATCGCCCGCCAACCTCTGCGTGATCGACCCGGACGCCACCTGGGTCGTCGACCCCGAGCGCAGCGCCAGCCGCAGCCGCAACAACCCCTATGCCGGACGCACCCTCCGCGGCCGCGTCCGCCACACCATCTTCGACGGAGCCGCCACAGTGATCGACGGAGTCGCCACCCGATGACCGTCCACGCCAAGCCCGTGCGCGACGCGCTGCTCGTCCTCGCCGACGGCACCACCTTCGAGGGCGAGGCCATCGGCGCCGATCCGCCAGGTGGCATCGCCACCGGTGAGGTGGTGTTCAACACCGTCCTCACCGGCTACCAGGAGGTCATCACCGACCCGTCGTACGCAGGCCAGATCATCACGTTCACGTACCCGCACATCGGCAACTACGGCACCAACGCCGCCGACGACGAGGCCGCCCGCCCGTTCGCCCGCGGCGTGGTCGTGCGCGAGATGGCCCGCCGCCACAGCAACTGGCGCGCCACCGACGACCTCGACGGGTTCCTCGCCCGCCACGGGGTGCCGGGCATCGGCGGCGTCGACACCCGACGGCTCACCCGCCACATCCGCGATGCCGGCTCGATGCCCGCCGCGTTCGGCACCGCCTCCGAACCCGAGCTGCGCGCGGCCGCGTCTGCGGCGCTCGGCACCGACGGCATCGATCTCGTCCGCGAGGTCACCACGTCCGAGCCGTACACGGTCGGGTCCGGTCCGCGGCGGGTCGTCGCCTACGACTTCGGCATCAAGCGCACGATGCTGCGCCACCTCGGCGAGCTCGCCGTCGTCGAGGTCGTCCCCGCGTCGACCCCTGCTGACGAGGTGCTCGCACGCCAGCCCGACGGCGTGTTCCTGTCGAACGGTCCTGGCGACCCGGCTGCGGTCGGCTACGCGATCGACGCCATCGGCGATCTCATCGGCAAGGTGCCGGTGTTCGGCATCTGCCTCGGTCACCAGCTCATGGCCAGCGCGCTCGGCGGCACCACCCACAAGCTCCCCTTCGGCCACCACGGCGGCAACCACCCGGTGCGCCACCTCGCCACTGGCGCGGTCGAGATCACCAGCCAGAACCACAACTACGCCGTCGCCGAGGGCTCGCTCGACGCGGCCGAGGTCACCCACGTCAACCTCAACGACGGCGTGATCGAGGGCATCCGCTGCACCGACGCCCCCGCGTTCAGCGTGCAGTACCACCCCGAAGCGGGACCGGGTCCGCACGACTCCCGCTACCTGTTCACCCTGTTCGAGCGGCTGATGGACTCAGCCGGCGCCACCACCGGGAAGGGCCGCTAGATGCCGCGCCGCGACGACATCGAGACGATCATGCTCGTGGGCTCAGGCCCGATCGTGATCGGCCAGGCCTGCGAGTTCGACTACTCGGGCACCCAGGCGTGCCGTGTGCTCCGCGAGGAGGGCTACCGCGTCGTCCTCGCCAACTCGAACCCGGCGACGATCATGACCG
>CAZBTQ010000146.1:0-7583 GCA_964494405.1 uncultured Iamiaceae bacterium | reverse complement strand
GACGCCAGCTGCAGCCCAGGTCCGGAAATCGTCAAGATTCCCTCAGCCCGACCCCATGCGTTTGGGGACGGGGCCAGAACGAACGGGTCGTGCGTTTGGGGACGGGGCCAGAACGAACGGGGTCAGGGTGCGAGGGCGCGGGCGAGGAGGTCGGGGAACTCGTCGGGCGTGGTCGCGAGGACCTGGGCGCCGAGATCGCGGAGGGCGTCGGCGTTGGCATGGTCGTAGGACGGTGTGCCCTCGTCGCTCAGTGCCAAGAGCGCGATCACGGTCACGCCGGAAGCGACGAGGTCGGCGACCCGGCGGTGGAGCAACGACACGTTGCCGCCCTCGTAGAGATCGGACACGAGGAACAGGACCGACTGCCGTGGTCGCTCGATCAGGTCGCGGCAGTAGCCAAGGGCGTTGGCGATGTCGGTGCCGCCGCCGAGCTGCACCCCGAACAGCACCTCGACCGGGTCGTGCAGGTACGGCGTGAGATCGGTGATCGCAGTGTCGAAGGCGACGAAGCGGGTACGCAACGTGGGCAGCTGGGCGAGCACGGCGGCGAACAACGACGCATACACGACACTGTCGGCCATCGAACCGGACTGGTCGACGGCGATCACCACGTCACGGGCCAGGCTCGGTTGACGCCGGCCGTGCCCGATGAGCCGTTCGGGCACCATCACCTGCCGTTCCGGCACCCAGTGCCGCAGGTTGGCACCGATCGTGTGGGGCCAGTCGATGTCGCCCGCTCGGGGCCGGCGCGTCCGTGCCGACCGGGCGAGCGCACCGCGCACCGCCTGCTTGGTGTGATCGGTCAGGCGGGCCTGGAGGTCGGCGAGCACCCGCTCGATCACGAGCCGGGCCGTCGCTCGCGTCTCGTCGGGCAGGTGCCGGTTGAGCTCGACGAGCAGCGTGACGAGATGGAGGTCGGGTTCGACGCTCTCCAGCAGTTCGGGTTCGAGGAGCAGCTGGCGCAGGTCGAGACGCTCCACCGCGTCGCGCTGGAGGATCTGCACCACCGGGGTCGGGAAGTACCGGCGGATGTCGCCGAGCCAGCGCACCACGCTCGGTTTCGATCGTCCGAGCCCGCCACCGCGTTGGCGACCGCCGGTCCCGAACTGGCGACCACCGTCACGTTCGCGCCGGTCGTACAGGGCACCGAGCGCGGCATCGATCCGCCGGTCGTCGCCGGCCAGCGCGGTGCCGTCGCCAGCCGCTTCACCAGCTCCGTCGCCTGCCGTCTCGCCGGTCGCTTCGTCGGTGTCGACGACCGGGCCCTCCCCGAGCACGAGACGCCAGCGCCGCCGCCGTTCATGCTCCGACACGACCATCGGGCTCATCGCCGCACCCCCGGCTCGTCGTGCACCGGCAGGCCGAGCAGGTGACGCACCGTGACGAGCACGAACTCCGCCCGCTCGCCGTCGACGCCGTCGCCGAAGCCGATCGCGCGGACCGGGCGGCCGGTGACCAGCAGGGTCATGATCTGGCGACGCTCGGCGGGCTCGAACGCCCCGAACGTTCGGCGCAGCAGGGCGACGACACCGTCGAACGCCTCACCGGTGAGCGAGGCCATCCACGTGTCGACGATCGCCAGCAGCTCGGCGTCGTGCACCAGCACGGTGCCCGACCCGGCGAGGAACCCCTCGACGAAGGCAGCGCCGGTCGCCGGTGGGGTTCCGGCGCTCAGCGAGCGCGACAGCCGCCGTTCGACGTGGTCGGCCGACCAGTGCCCGCTGTCGTGGAGGAGGCGCGTGGCCCGACCGGTGACGAGCCCGTGGCCACGACCTTCGGCCAATGTGGCCAGCACCGACGGGAAGCGATCGTGGCGGGCCGGATGATCGACGACGGCCAAGGCGGCCTGGACGGCCGACAGACGTTCGATCGTCAGCGCCGCGGCGACGTCGTCGAGCGATGCGCAGGCGTCGACCACCCCCGCCAGAATCCGCTCGACGAACTCGTCGAACAGCGAGCGCAACGACGTGACATCGGTGCCGCGAACGTCGCCGTAACGCAGCGCGTTGCCGAGCGGGCCGAGCCCGTCCATCACGTGGCCGATGTCGGTGTCGAGCGCGGAGCGCCGGGCCAACCCGTCGAGGGCGGGTCCGATGGCGTCGGGCAGTTGGGCGAGCAGCGCCCGGTCGAGCACTCCGATCAGTTCGGTGATCCCGCCGGCCTGGCCGGCGCGTTCGGCGAGACGTGCTGTCGCCGCGGCCTCCAAGGTCGTGCCGTAGCCGGCCCGCTCGATGAGCCGGATCGACAGTTCGGGCTCCCACGTCAGCCGCCACGTCTCGCGGAACGTGCCGGACGTGCCCCGACCCTCCTCGACCGTGCCCCAAGCCACGCCGAGTGCGAGCAGACGGTGCAGCAGCAACGAGCGTCGGAGCCCGTTGGCGGTGCGGAGGTCGAGCTCGACCACCGTGGCCGCCGCGCTCGGCGCGAGTCGCGCGGATTTCTGAAGCTTGGCCACGTCACGGGCGAGTGGCACCTGGGGCGCCGACGGCGGCACCGAGCCGATGGCGTCACCGACCACCAGCTCACGGCGGACCAGCGCGACGTTGCCGAGGACCGCGTCGGCCGCGTCGAGCACCTCGCCCAGCCCCGGCCGGGGACGTCCCCGCAGCGCGGCCAGCGTGTCGGCCAGGCGTGTGCCGGCGATCAGGTCGTCGGGTGACGCGCCGAGACCCGCCCGCCTGAGCAACCGGGCGATCTCCACGAAGAACCGCCCGACACCGGCCGGGCCCGGGTGCTCGAACACGTGGCGGTACCAACCCGGGCTCGCCACCCCTGACGCGTAACCCGACGACGCGCTCAGCCGCCGATGCGTCCACGGCACCCACGCCGCGGCAACCTTCGCCTTCGCCAGCCCACGGAGCGCCGCCGCGTCGTCGGCCGCCGTCGGCACCCGCCCGAGGACATCGAGGGCGGGGACGTGCCAGGCGCCGCACACCACCACGACCGGACCGGGCGTGTCCTTGAGCGCGGCCCGGATCGAGCGGCGCATGTGGGCCTCGCGGCGGAGCTCCTGGCGGCTCGGCACGAACCCGGCGCGGACGGCGGCCATCGCTTCGGCGACCGCATCGAAGGCCGCCGGGCCGTCTCCGCGGTGTTCGATGACGTCCTCCCACCACCGTTCGGCGTCGGGTTCGCCCGCCGCCGCGGCGAGGTCGCCGAGCGGATCGGGTGGCGCCTGCTGGCCGACCAACTCGTCGCCGGACCCCATCGATGCGGACCCCACCGATGCGAACGTCACCGCCAGCGGGAGGTCGATCGCCCGCACGGGCACGTCGCGTCCGTTCGCCCAGGCGACGGCCTGCCACTCGGGGCTGAACACGGCGAAGGGAGCGAACGCGGCGCGGGTGGGATCGGCCACGACGTAGCCGAGGAGTGCGATGGGCGGTACGAGGTCGGCATCGCCGATCCAGCGCAGCGCCGGTTCGAGATCGGCCGGCAGCTCGACCAGCACCATCGAGGGCCGGATCGCGTCGAGGACCCGGAGCACCGAGCGGGCCGATCCCGGGCCGTGGTGCCGCACCCCGAGCAGGTGCAGCCGGTCGGGAACGGGAACCGTGGTCACTCGTCGAGCACCCGGCACGCCTCGTAGAAGTCGGCCCAGCCGTCGCGTTCGCGCACGACCGTTTCGAGGTACTCGCGCCAGGCCACCAGGTCGCGGTTGGGATCGCTCACGACCGCGCCGATCACCCCGCCGGCCACGTCGGCCGCGGCGAGCGTGCCGTCGCCGAAGTGCGCCGCCAGCGCGAGGCCGTTGGTGACCACCGAGATCGCCTCGGCCGTCGACAGCGTGGCGGTCGGCACCTTGAGGCTGGTGCGCTGATCGGTGGTGACACCGGATCGAAGCTCGCGGAAGATGGTGACGACGCGGCGGATCTCGTCGGCCGCGGCCGGCACGTCGGGCAGGCTGAGCGTCGCTCCGAGCTCGCGGACGCGGCGGCTGACGATGGCGATCTCCTCCTCGGCGGTCGCCGGCAACGGCAGCACGACCGTGTTGAACCGGCGGCGGAGCGCGCTCGACAGTTCGTTCACCCCGCGGTCGCGGTCGTTGGCGGTGGCGATCAGGTTGAACCCGCGACGAGCGGCGATCTCGGTGTCGAGCTCGGGCACCGGCAGCACCTTCTCCGACAGCACCGTGACCAACGCGTCCTGCACCTCGGCCGGCATGCGGGTGAGCTCTTCGACCCGCACGATCGCTCCCCGCTCCATCCCGCGGTACACCGGCCCGGGCACGAGCGCGTCGGGGCTGGGGCCCTCGGTGAGCAGGCGGGCATAGTTCCACCCGTAGCGCAGCGTCTCCTCGGTCGTGCCGGCCGTGCCCTGGACGAGCAGCGTGGAGTCGCCGCTGATGGCGGCCGCGAGGTGCTCGCTCAGCCAGGTCTTCGCGGTGCCGGGCACACCCAGCAGGAGCAGGGCGCGGTCGGTGGCCAGCGTGGCCACGGCGATCTCGACGAGGCGTTGCTGGCCGACGTACTTCGGTGCGATCGCCATCGTGTCGCCGTCAGCGCCGTCGATCTCGCCCCCGACGACGTATCGCACGACCGCCCACGGCGACAGCTTCCAACCCGGTGGCCGCTCACGCTCGTCGGTCGCCGCCAACGCCGCGAGCTCGTCCGCGTACTGCGCCTCGGCGTGCGGGCGGAGCACATCGTCGAGATCGGTCATCGATCCGGTTCGCTGGCGGTCGGCACCCGGCCGACACTACCGGGGGGCTGTGACGGCGAACTCCTGGAGCATCGAGCGTCGTGTCCGGGCCAGATCGGCCATCGCCGCGGCCAACGCGTGCGCCGGTGACGTGACCGGCACGTCGCCGAGGTGGCGTGCGACCGGACCCAACCGATCCTCGTCGACCCGGGCGAGCGCATTGATCAGGACGTTCCGGTGGGCCGTGCCGATGGTGCCGGCGGCCAGCGCGTCGACGAGCGCAGCGCCCATCTGCTCGCCGTCGTCGTGCATCAACACCGCCAGATCGGCCGGGATCGGCAGCGTCGGCAGGACGCCGATCGCGCTCGCCGGGACCGGCAGCGATGCCGAGCCCGGCCGGAGGGCGTCGACGTGGTCGACCAGCCAGCCGGCGAGCGGCCCGATGGCCACCAGGGCGTGGGCTCGTCGCACCGCGTCGGTGCGGTGCCGGGCGAGGAGCGCCGGGACGATCTCCGGGTCGACGCGCCACCCGAACTCGATCACGCTCAGCAGCCATTCGTCTTCGAGCACCGGCCACGACGACACGACGTGTCGCCATCGCTGTGTGACCGGTTGCGGGCAGATCGGCCGGTCGTCGCCCGGGGCCGGCGCGAGGAGCGCGACGGGTGGTCGAGCCACGAACGCGGCGCGGCGCACCGCGGCGGCTGCTGCGACCTGGGTGAGCATCCGCTCCGCGGGACCGGGGTCCATCGCGTCGGCGACGACGTCGCCGATCGGGCCATCCGCGATCGGCGGCTCCCGGCGATCGGTTCCGAGCAGGGCGACCGTCACGAGGTCGTCCCATCGGACCTCGGCCGACGCGGTCACGTCGGTCATGCCGCCCCCACGAACGACGGATCGGCGCGCGGTCCGATATCGATCGCGCCGCGGGCGGTGAACACGGTGAGCGGCACGACTCCCGTGGGTGTCCACTCCACGGCGAGGTCGACGGGTGCGCCGCCCGACGATGCCAGCAGCGTCGCCAGGCCCGACACCGCCGGCACGGTCGGATCGGCGAGTGGCAACGACCCGGTGTCGTCGGTCAGCGACCAGCGCCCACCGGCCATCGTCGGCGCCGCCCTGATCAGCGCCGGAACGCGGTCGAGCCACGGCTCGTCGGCCACCATCCGCCCGATCTCCTCCACCGCCGCAGTCACCGAACGTCCCATCACTCCACCGAAACCTGGTCGGATCTGCCCGCCTGGCGGATCGATTCCGACATCTTTCGGGTCGGTGTCGCCGAGGAGTGCACGGAGGGCTCGGCCGGGGTAACGGTGCAGGTCGGCGCGGATCACGGACCCGACGGCGAGGGAGGTGTCGAGGCTCTGGCGGTAGGCGGCGAACGACAGGATCAGCGCCCATCTCCCGGACGTGGCGCCGCGCAGCCAGACCCGGCGCACCTCGATGCGATCCTCGCGGGTGTCGCTGCGGCCGGCCACCAACCAGTCGTCGGTCTCGGGCACGCCGGCGAGCACGTCGGCCTGGCGCACCTGCCAGCCGACCGTCGTCGCCACCCGGTCGGCGAGACCGTCGGGCAGGCCACCCAGCCGCCGCCCGGCCTGTGCCAACAGGTGGAGCATCCCGATCTCTTCGAGCACCCGTTCGTGCCAGTCGGCCGACGCCCCGACGAGGCCCGCCAGGCGCCGCACCCGGTTGGCCAGGCTCCCGGCGCGGGCATCGACGAGCCGGGCGGCGAGCGAATCCCACGTCGAGTACTGGGCCAGCGACGGGTCCGCGAGGCCCGTGCGCATGCGGTCGACGAGCCAGCGGTCGAGCTCGTCCAAGCCCTCGTACATCCGTGCCACCCGCTCGTCGCGACCCTCGATCCGATCATGGGGAGGCGGCGACGGTTCCGGCGGCTCGGCCTGCCCGTCGGAGATCGGGCCCGCGCCGGTGCCCCCGTCAGGCTGCGGCTGGCCGGCGTCGGATTCCGGCGGCGAGCCCGTACCGGGGTCGCCGGCGCGGGCGGAGCGTCGGGCCATCCACGTGGCCACGCTCGGTGGGGTGACGGTCTCGGGCACGTGCCCGCCGATCCACAGCAGCAGGAGGGCGAGAGCGTGCTTGCACGGCACCGAACGGGCCGGACAGGTGCAGCGGAACGCGACGTGGCGATGGTCGACGGCGACGTCGTACGGTTCGGCGCCACTGCCGTGGAACGACCCCCAGACCGCATCGCCCTGGGCGCCGAGGTGCGCCCATCGGGTCGGGCTGGCGATCGGGCGGGCCGCCGTCATCACCGACGGCGACGACGCCACCGACTCGACCTGCTCGACCGACCACACGTCAACGAACGGTGAGCGCCACCGGCGTGACCGCGGGGACGTCCTCGCCCACCGCGACGCTGTCGGCCGCCGCGCGGGCGTGGTAGCTCGACCTGGTCAACGGCCCGGCCTCGACATGACCGATCCCGTACGATTCGCCGAGCTGCTTCCACCGGCGGAACTCGGCCGGATCGGCGTACCGGGCGATCGGCAGGTGATGCGACGTCGGGCGCAGGTACTGGCCGATCGTGACGATGTCGACGCCGAGACTCGCCAGGTCGGCGAGGCAGCCGACGATCTCGTCGTCGGTCTCGCCGAGGCCGACCATGAACCCGGTCTTGGTCACCAACCCCGCGGCCTTGGCCCGGGCCAGAACCGACAGCGAGCGGGCGTAGCCGGCCGACGGCCGCACGGCGCGCTGGAGGCGGGCGACGGTCTCGACGTTGTGGTTCAACACGTCGGGCCGGACCCGGAACAGCAGCTCCAGCGAGGCGTCGTCGCCCCTGGCGTCGGAGATCAACGTCTCGACGCGGGTGCCCGGCCGGCGATGCCGGATCGCGTCGACGCACGCCGCGACGTGGGCCATACCACCGTCGGCGAGGTCGTCGCGGGCGACCATCGTGAGCACCGCGTGGTCGAGCC
>CAZBTQ010000145.1:0-7599 GCA_964494405.1 uncultured Iamiaceae bacterium | reverse complement strand
GGGATCCAGGTACACCTATCGGTGCCAAATCCCGACGCAAACGAGTGGTGAGGGCAGAGCGCTCGTCGTTGGGCGGTCAGGTGGACGTCGTCGAAGTACGGCGGCGGGTCGTCACCAGGACCAGCCCAGTTCCGAGCAGGAACGCACCGAAGGCCAGCAGCAAGCGCTGCACGCCGAGGTCGGATCCGGTGCTCGGCAACTGCCCCCCGCCCGGAGGCGTGGTCGGCGACGGCGGAGGCGGCTGCACCTCGGGCGGGTCGAATCGGTTCACGATCGTGACCGACGCCACCGTCGGCGGCGCCACGATGCTGACCACGCCGGTGGCGGGCTCGTACGTGACCCCGTCGGCCCCGCCGCTGTCGGTCTCGACCACGGCGCACGTCGCTCCGACAGGCAGTAGTTCGACGGTGGCTCGATATCCGTTGGCTGCGCTCAGCACCACGTCACCCTGATTGGCGATCGGTACTGGCACAACCACGCCATCGACCGTGGCGGTACAGGTGACACGGGCACTGAACGGTCCTGCGCCCAGCTCTGCCGCACCGTCACCGGTCCGCAGCTTGATGATCGCGAGGTTGCCGGCCTCGAAGGTGTTCGTGACCGTGATCACCACCGGCGTGCCTGCCGTTGCCGGTACGGTCACTGCCGTACCGAGCACGACCGTCGTGGCACCGCCCGTGGTCGTCTCGGCGGTGACCTCGCACCGAGCACCGACCAGCAGATCGTCGACCGTGGATCGGTAGAGGTTGGCTGCGTTGAGTTCGATGTCGAGGTAAGGCTGGCCGTTCCACGTGATGTACGTGGGGGTGCCGTCCCGATCGTAGGTGCACTCGACCCGCACGATGAACGGACCAGCGCCGAAGCGCTCGGCCCCAGCGCCGGTGATCTGTTTCTGGACCGAGATCTGCCCGGTGTCGAACGTGTTGGTGACCGTCACCAACACCGGCGCCGCCGGCGGTACCCCGCCTGGCGTGCCGCCAACGATCTGAACCGTCGATGACGGCTGGAACGCCGGCGCGCTTGTCGCGCCGGCCGTGCTCGTTTCGCTGAGCCGGCAGTCAGCACCGGCCGGGAGCCAGGCGTCGCTCCCTCCACTCTGGAAGCGTGCATGGAACCCGTTCGCCGCGGTCAGTGTGACCGACCCGCGGTAGATCTCCGTGGCGGGCGAGCCATAAGTGCAGGTGGCAGCGACCACAAAGGGGCCGCCACCGTACCGAGTGACGCCAGCGCCGATCTGGACCTTCTCGACCTCCAGCGTGCCTACCGAGTATCGATTCGTCGCGGTAAGCACCGCCGACGCATCGACCTCAAGGTCGGCCGTTCCGTCTCCGTTGTCGGTGACACCGGTGCCCGCGAACGAGGTGTCGGCCGACGGTGTGAGCTCGGTGACCACGCACGTCGAGTGGACAGGGATCGTGTCCGCGGGCGCGTCGTAGACATCGGGCGCGAGGTCGAGCGTGAACTGCTCGTCGAGGACCACGGCCGGCGTGGGGAACGGTGCGGTGCAGGTGATCGTGAAGCCCCACGGGCCGAAGGCGACAGGCGGGTTCGTCTGCTCCTCGATCGACTTGCGCACCTCGACGTCAGCGAAGTCGTACCGGTTGTCGAACGTGACCGACTGCATGGCCGGCACCGTGCTGCTAGGGTCGCCAGCCGTCGTGATCTCGACGACCTGTGGGGTTGCCGGGGTCCGGGCGACCTCGCCGAAATCGCCGAGCGCGCCAGTTTCGGTGACCGTGCACGACGCGCCCAGGGGTATCCCGTCGATTCGTGCCGTGTCATTCGTTGGCACGCTCAGCGTCGCGGAGGTCCCGAGGTCGACGTCGACCGGCGGGCCGCCGAGACCGTCAGGCACGGTGCACTCGACATCGAACGACACATGTGCGGGCGCATAGGCGTCGGCTGCGCCGCTCGTGGTCTTCTCGACCACCAGCGCGCCCGTGAGCAACTGGACGCCGGTGCGCTCCGGGGCACGAGAGATCGTCCCACCGGACGCGAGAACCGCCGTTACGCCGACCTGGTTCCACGCCCGCTGCGTGGTGGCACCGGTCCAGAGCACTGGGAGCACCGCTGTATCTGTCGGCGTCACACCGACCCGGGGCACGTTGATCGTGCGATACCGGAACGTGGCGAGTCCTCCCGGGGGAAGCACGCTCAGTTGGGCGGCCGTGTAATCTGCGACGATCCGCAAACCGGTGATGTCTTCGGCCTCGCCGGTGAAGGCCGAAAGCAGCGCCCAGTCGGCCGGTGGTGGCGAGTTGCTGCACGTCGGATCAGTCGGCCATGTGGACGTGGGACCCGCGCCGACACACGGTGCCGGAGCAGTGGTGACCTCGACGGTGTACGTGGAGCCGTCCGGGAGACCGTCCGCCACCACCCCGTAGTCGAGATCGAACACAGGTCGCCACTGGGAACCGCGCGCCGCCCCGGTTGCGAGCATGCGATCGCCGGGCACGGGAAGCGCGTCGACGACGGTGACGCGGGTAAACGCGACGGTGCCCGTGTTGACCCCGCCGACCTTCCATTCGTCGGTGCCACCGATGGTGGTGTGGGCGGCGCACACGGTCCGGTAGAAGCCGTCGGAATCCGGTGTGCACGGCAGGGCGGGGTTGACGACGTTGGTCGCGCCGTCGACCACATCGTCGTTGATCTCACCGCGGACCGACTTGACGGCGAGCAGCAAGGGTCCGGCCTGGGGCCGGACGTAGTTCGTCGTACCGCACTGATTGGCGGGCAGACCTGGGATCGTGCCCTGGCCGTTGCCGGAGGTGTTCGTGCAGGCTCCCGCGGCGAAGGTCGAATTCGTGTCGACGACGAATCCGTTCGTCGCTCGTTCGGTGCCAGTCAGTCCGGGTTGGAGGATGATCCCCACGGTGATCGTAAACGTGTCGTCGGGCGCCATCCGCGATCCCGTCGGGAAGGTGAATGTGAGATTCGTCGCCGAGGACTGAGTCACGGTGATGTCCGTCGTTGGTAGAAGTCCAACACTGTCGTAGCTGGGCGGCTCGCCGTCCCATCGCAAGGACGGTCCGAGGTCGTCGATCACCTGGTTGACCGTTATGAACGAGGTTCCGGTGTTGCGGAACGTGAGGGTCCACAGCTCCGACACCCCCGGCTCGACGATATTCGATCCACCGGCCTGGAGGTCCTTGCGAACGTCGATCCGTGGCGTGCCGGTGGTGAGGTCGACGCCTGCGGTGGCGGCCGCATCGACCCCTGGATACCCACGGTGTGTTGCCTCGGTCCGGATGGTGTTCTCGATGCGGCTCGGGAAGGTCGCACCGTCTCGAAGCACCATGGTGAGCTGCGCCTGGGCCGACCAGTCGGCCGACGGGACGGTCGCCGAGAACGGCCGGGTCGGATCGTTCGAGAACACGAACCGGATGCCGGTCACGGTGGACAGGTCGGTAACCGATGCGGGAAGCGCGGCCGTGGCCGCAGCGACCCCTTCGATCCAGGTGGCGTCATCGTCATCGACCTGGACGTCGACACGGACGAGGTCGGCGCCGGCAGGGCGGGTGACGGCGCCGAGGGACGTCAGTGCGAACGCGTCCCAGAAGTCCACGTCAGTGTCGATGATCGTCGCCGTCTCGGCAGCGACGGTGGAGGCTCCGTCAGTCGCTCCGAGCGTCACCGTGATGGGCGTCGTCGGGCTCGTCTCCAGGATCGAGGTGGGGGCGATCGACTTGGAAGCCGTCACGGCGAGGCCCGGTACCAGCAACTGGATCCGAGCGTCATCGGACGCGTTGGGAGTGCCCAACGGCTCGAGCACGGGGTCGAACGCCTGGGCGACGATGTCGTTGTCGACCTCGACGCCGCCGACCGTGTTCGCTCCGCTGCTGCGCAGCGTCGGGCGGAGTTGCGTGTGCAGCACCATCCGGATGTTGTTCGTGCCGCTGGAGGTGCCTTGCGGGATCAGGCCGCCGGTGGTCGCCGGGTCGGTGCTCTGGTACACGATGCCCACGCCGACCACGTCGGCGAGCGCGCCCGCGGCCATGGTGTCGAGGGCCTCCATGGTGTGGGGGGTGACCCAGGTGAAGGCCGTCTCCGGGTTGTAGTGCCACAGCGCCACCTGGGTGGCCTCTGGGTCGATCGGCACCGCTCCCGGCACGTCGAAGTCGACGCCGGTGAGGTTGAACTGCTCGAACGGATTAGTGGTGGGCGAGTAGGTGTTCCCCGTGAAGAGGTCGGGGCTGCGATTGCTCGCCGGCGTGACGCACGCCGCGAGCGTGGCACAGGGGACAGGGTCGACGACCCGCACATACGACGCCCGCGCCGAAGCGGTGTTCCAGGCGTTGATCGTGACGTTCACCGTCGGATAGCTGGCGGCCGGCACGTCGCCGGGGAACGGCACGATGACCGAGGTGGGTTCAACCATCTTGGTGGCGTCGACCCCGGGTGGTGTGTCCTGCAGCAGGATGTTGTCGGACGAGTCGCGGTTCACCGTTGTGGTCGGCGTCGTGCCGGCGACACGGAACCGGTTGATCACGTCGCCTGCCGAGGCGTTGTACGTGACGTCTTGCGTGACCCACGTGTTGGCCGGAGCGGTCGAGGGCACGCGCAGCACGTTGCGGAGCTGCCACTCCAAACCGAAGAGTCGGCCGGTGGCCGACCACGCCACTCCCGAGCCGGGGGCGGGCCGGCCCGGCGTGGTGCTCGCAGCCCGAGCCGGGCCATTCTCGACGACGGTCACCCGTACGCCGGTCGCCTGTTGCGCTTCCGTAGCGCTGAGGGTGTAGCCCTTGAAGCCGGCGCCGTCCATCCAGGAGCCGCCGGGCGCGGGAACGAGCGCCCAGCTCCCACCGACCCAGGCGGTGCCGTTCCAACTCCCACCGAGGTACAGCTCGACGGACGAGATCTGGTCCCAGCGGAGCAGAGGATCTTCCGCGTATGACACGGCCCGAATCGCGTGCAGATCGAAGGCCTGGAACGTCGTAGCGGCGGGAGTGACCTCCTGGCCGGGCAGGGCGTCGCTCAGTACAACGCTGGTGTAGCCGGGCACCGTGACGCCCCAGGAGTGGCGGGTGTACGCGGCCGACCCGGACTGCGACAAGACGGTGGTCAGGTCGGTGCTGTAGTTCGAGGTGACCCACCGCTTTCCGGAGAGCATCGTGCCAGGTCCTGGCCCTGACCCGTAGGTGATGATGTCGGTCGAATCCCGGTCGGTGACCAGCGGGCTGGTGACCGGCACACCGCCCGCGTCACCGGTTCCCTTCGCCGTGGCCACGTTCTCGTAGCTGACCGGAACCGACGGGTCGCCGGGAACGGCAGTGGGTCCTCCGGTCCGAAGGGTATCCGACGCCTCGAACACGACGTTCGGCTGCACGATCGTCCCCTGGGCGAACCCGGCCGGATTGTCGAAGGTGAAGCGCAGTCCGACGATGCTGTCGCCGATGGCACCGAAGTCGGCCGAGTACAGCCCGGTCACCCCGGTCGCGAACGTGGTCCAGGTGAGTGCCGGAGGCGTGCCGGTCGCGTACTGCACCATCATGGTCGAGCCGGAGGGAACGTCGGTGAAGGAGATGCTCCGGGCGCGGAAGGCGTCCCAGAAGTCGCCTGTGTCTCCGTCCCAGACGTCCTCGACCACGATCTGCGTCGGATCGACCACAGGTAGGTTGGCGGCGGTCTGCGTGTGTAGTTCAGCCACGACCGTGCCGCCAGGGGTGACGAGATCGGGCCGGACCGTCTTGTCGATGGTGAGATCGATCTCGGGGTAGTAGACGGTGACGTCGTCCTGGGCCGTCTCGGTATCGGTCCCGGCCGGGTTCGTTCCACTCACACCGACCTGGTTGACGAAGTTCTCGGAGTTGACCGCCGGTGGGGGGTCGATCATCGTGGGGTCGGTGTCGACGTCGAACGCGATGCCGGCGCTCGTGCCCGAGATAATCGCGCCCGTGTAGGTGGCGACGAAGCCCGTGATCGTCGGGGGTGCGACCGGCACTGCCGGGGGCCCGCCGTCGGGCGTGAGCGTGATCGGGGCCGATGAGCCGCTGGTGGTGGTCCAGACGAACGTGCCGCCGGTCGCGCCCGTGGGCCAGGTCCAGCTGGTGAACGTGTCGAACACGAGCTCGTCGGACAGGAAGCTCCCGGATGCCGGCTCGGTGATCGTCAGCGTGTCGAGCGGGCCGTTCGATCCGTTCCGCGCCGTCAACTGCACGTTGAAGGTTGCACTGGCGGGGATACTTGCCGGGGTGATCGTCTTGCCGGGTTCGACCACCACGTTCAAGCCGGTGATCTGCAAGGTGTCGCTGGACTGATCGGTGGCAGGAGGCTGGCCAGGCACCGTGATGGTCGCCTGGACGCTGTTGGGCACCGAGGTGCCGAGCACGAATGACGCGCCTGATGTCCGGTGAGTCGCCCGTTGAGTGGTCATGACGCACTGCTGCGCCCCGCTGCCACCCGCGGCGATCGTTGCGCCCGTCGTGCTGGTGTACGTGAACCGGACACCGCCGACCGCGCCGGCCACCGTCGGCGCCACTGCGGTCGGTCCTGGCACGCCCACTGCCCACGACCAGGTGGAGGTGCCGGTGTCGAACGCATAGAGGTCGACCTGCACCCGGTCGGCGCCCGCAGGGAGCACCGATGGCGCACACAGCCCCGCGTAGTCGACGAAGTTGAACGGATTGTCAACCGCCAACGTGGTCGCGTCGTCCACCGCGTCGATCGGATCCTCGAGCACCAGCCCGTCCGCCGGCACGTTCGAGGCGTTGCTCCCACCGATGTTAAACGACACCTCCTGGCCGGGGTTGTACTGCTGCAGGTCGGTCGACCACGCCTTCGACGATCCGACGTCGACCTCGATCGGCACCGACACGGTCACGTTCGCCGTGTCGTGCGCTGGAGTGGAGTTCGACGCCGTGCCGTGGGCCGTGTTCGTCACTGCCTGACCGTTCGACGGCCACAGAGGGTCGAGATCGGCTGGGACGGTCAGCGTCACCGTGATGCGGTAGGTGTCGCCAGCGTCGATACCCACGTACGACACACCGCCGACGGACCCGAGCGGAGCGATGAACGCGACATCGAGCACACACGACGCCGTCACCTGCCCGCCGACGCCACAGCCCGTGAGGGTGGCGCTGGCGGTGGGCGGCGTCGTTGCTGGCGACACGGTCAGGCTGTCGATGGCGAACCCGGCGAACTCCGGTGGGAGCGTGTCGGTGAGCGCTGCATCGACGCACGGGTTGTCGTCACAGCCCACGAGGATGCTGTAGGAGAACGTGTCGCCCCGTTCGACCCCGGTCAGGTCGTTCACCTCGTTCGCCGTCTTGTCGACGGTCACCTGCCCGGCGTCGCCGAGTTCCGCCCGCACCGGCAACCCGCCGACCAGCGATGTCCCGACTGCGATCATCGTGCACAGCAATGCCGCGGACAGCCGCCGGAGCGCGCCGGGGCGCGATCGCAGAGAGGGTTTGGGGATCGGGGTCATGTCAGCTTCAGTACGCAGCTTCGTATGTGCTGGCCGGATACTAGCCAGAATGTCAAGTGAGTATGACTTCTCGGTTCAGCCGGCTGGATTCTTGAACTTCTCGTGGATCGCGAGAGCGACCGCATCGGGGAGGAAGCTGTGCGCCTTGAGCTCGTCGAGGCTCGCCCGCTTCA
>CAZBTQ010000144.1:0-7665 GCA_964494405.1 uncultured Iamiaceae bacterium | reverse complement strand
AGGAGGGCTACCGCGTCGTCCTCGCCAACTCGAACCCGGCGACGATCATGACCGATCCCGACTTCGCCGACGCCACCTACGTCGAGCCGCTCGACATCGAGGTCCTCACCCGCATCATCGAGAAGGAGCGTCCCGACGCCCTGCTGCCGACCCTCGGCGGCCAGACCGCCTTGAACCTGGCGATGGAGCTCGTCGCGGCGGGTGTGCTCGACGAGTACGGCGTCGAGCTGATCGGTGCCAACGCCGAGGCCATCGCCACGGCCGAGGACCGCCACAACTTCAAGGTCGCGATGCAAGAGATCGGTCTCGACGTGCCCCGATCGGGCATCGCGCGCACCCTGGAGGAGTCGCGCGCCGTCGTCGACGAGATCGGGCTGCCGGTGGTCATCCGGCCCGCGTACATCCTCGGCGGTCGGGGCACCGGCATCGCGTCGACGCCCGAGGAGCTCGACCAGATGGCCGCGTTCGGCCTCGACGCCAGCCCGATCACCGAGATCCTCATCGAGGAGTCGATCGCTGGGTGGAAGGAGTACGAGCTCGAGGTGATGCGCGACCGGGCCGACAACTGCGTCATCGTCTGCTCGATCGAGAACCTCGACCCGATGGGCGTCCACACCGGCGACTCGATCACCGTGGCGCCCGCGCAGACCCTCTCCGACGTCGAGTACCAGCTCATGCGCGACGCCGCGTTCGCGTGCATCCGCCGGGTCGGGGTCGAGACCGGCGGCTCGAACGTGCAGTTCGCGCTCGACCCCGTCGACGGACGCATGGTCGTCATCGAGATGAACCCCCGCGTCAGCCGCTCGTCGGCCCTGGCGTCGAAGGCCACCGGCTTTCCGATCGCCAAGATCGCCGCGCGACTGGCCGTGGGCTACACGCTCGACGAGATCCCCAACGACATCACGCGCAAGACGCCGGCCAGCTTCGAACCGACCATCGACTACGTCGTCACCAAGGTGCCCCGGTGGGCGTTCGAGAAGTTCCCCGGCACCACCGGCATCCTCGGCACCTCGATGCAGTCGGTCGGCGAGGTGATGGCGATCGGCCGCACCTTCCCGGAGTCGCTCCAGAAGGCGCTGCGGTCGCTCGAGCAGGGCAGGGGAGGCCTCAACTGCGACGCAGGGGAAGGGGTGTTCGACGCGCTCGACGATGCCGAGCTGCTCCGCCGCGCCGCGATCGGCACGCCAGACCGCCCCTTCCAGCTCGAAGCGGCCTTGCGCCGCGGCATGTCGGTCGACGAGGTCGCGGCGGCCACCAAGGTCGACCCGTGGTTCCTCGACCAGATGTCGATGATCGTCGAGGAGCGCGCCCACCTCGCCGCGGTCGGCATCGACGCGATGACCCGGTCCGGTTGGCGCAGGGCCAAGCGGCTCGGCTTCTCCGACCAGCAGCTCGCCTACCTGTGGGGTGCCGACGAGGCCGACATCCGCAGCCGTCGGCTCGCCGTCGGTGTGAAGGCCACGTTCAAGACCGTCGACACGTGCGGGGCCGAGTTCGACGCCGAGACGCCCTACCACTACTCGACCTACGAGGACGAGGACGAGGTGCGACCCTCGGATCGTCCCAAGGTCGTCATCCTCGGCTCGGGGCCCAACCGCATCGGCCAGGGCATCGAGTTCGACTACTGCTGCGTCCACGCCAGCTTCGCCCTGCGCGACGCCGGCTACGAGACCATCATGGTCAACTGCAACCCAGAGACCGTGTCGACCGACTACGACACGAGCGACCGGCTCTACTTCGAGCCGCTCACCTTCGAGGACGTGCAGAACGTGCTCGATGCCGAGCAGCCGGTGGGCGTCGTGGTCGCCCTCGGCGGCCAGACGCCGCTCAAGCTCGCCGGCCTGCTGCCGCCCGACCTGGTCCTCGGCACCAGCCCTGCCTCGATCGACCTGGCCGAGGACCGCGAGCAGTGGAACGCCCTGTGCGAGCGCCTCGACATCCCCCAGCCGCCCGGCGGCACCGCCAGCGAGATCGAGGTCGCCCGCGCCATCGCCGACACGGTCGGCTATCCCGTGCTCGTGCGGCCCTCCTACGTGCTCGGTGGGCGTGCGATGGAGATCGTCTACGACGACGAGAACCTGTCGCGCGCGATGGCCGAGCTCGCCGGGTTCGGCACCCTCGGTCGCGAGGGCGGGCTGTCGGCCGAGCGCCCGGTGCTGATCGACCGGTTCCTCGAGGACGCCACCGAGGTCGACGTCGACGCCCTCCGCGACGCGGTCGGCGAGGTCGTCATCGGCGGCGTCATGGAGCACGTCGAAGAGGCCGGGGTCCACTCGGGCGACAGCGCCTGCTCGATCCCCCCGGCGACGCTGAGCGCCGAGGTCATCGCCACGATCGAGGAGCACACCCGTGCCATCGCCGAGGCACTCGACGTCCGCGGGCTCATCAACGTGCAGTACGCGGTGAAGGACGACCAGGTGTTCGTCATCGAGGCGAACCCCCGCGCGTCGCGCACGGTGCCCTTCGTCGCCAAGGCCACCGGCGTGCCCCTCGCCAAGGTGGCGGCACGGATCATGACGGGCTCGACCCTCGCCGAGCTGCGAGAGGAGGGGCTCCTGCGTCCGCCGGTCGTCGGCGACCACATCGCGGTCAAGGAGGCGGTGCTGCCCTTCAACCGCTTCCCCGAGGCCGATGCAGTGCTCGGGCCCGAGATGCGCTCCACCGGCGAGGTGATGGGCATCGACCTCACCGTCGGACTCGCCTTCGCCAAGGCGCAGCTCGCAGCCGGAACCCGTCTGCCGGCGTCGGGGGCTGTGTTCTTCTCCCTGGCCGATCGCGACAAGGCGATCGGCGTGCGCGCCGCGCACAAGTTCGACGCGCTGGGGTTCAGCCTGGTCGCGACCTCGGGCACCGCGGCCGCGTTCGAGGCGGCAGGGCTCCCGGTCGACACCGTGGTCGCGAAGCTGGGCGAGCCCGGCACGAACGCCGTCGACCTGATCGCCAGCGGCGACATCGACCTGGTGGTGAACAGCCCTCGCGGTCGCGGCCCGCGCGCCGACGGCGCACACATCCGTCAGGCCGCGGGCCTGCACGGCGTGGCCCTGCTCACGACGGCCAAGGCGGCCCTCGCCGCCGCGAACGGGTTGGCCGACATGGCGGTCCACCCCCTGCGGGTCCGCAGCCTCCAGGAGTTCCACCGCGGCGTGTTCTCCGACGAGCTGGAGCCCATCGGGTGAGGTCGCGGCACCGGTCGCGTCGCACCGTGGCCGGTTCGAGGATGGTCGATACGACCACGTGGATCGGCGACGTCGTGTTGCCGAACCCGGTGATGCCCGCCTCGGGCACCGCCGGACACGGCACCGAACTGGCTTCCTACGTCGATCTCGGCACGCTCGGGGCCGTCGTGGTGAAGTCGCTCTCGGCCGAGCCGTGGGCCGGCAACCCGCCGCTGCGGGTGCACCAGACCCCGGCGGGGATGATCAACTCGGTCGGGCTCCAGGGCCCCGGCATCGCCCGTTGGCTCGCCGACGACCTGCCACCGCTGATCGACACCGGCGCGCGGGTGGTGGTCAGCATCTGGGGGCGCAGCGTCGACGACTACGCCCGAGCCGCGGCGTTGCTCGCCGACGCGCCGCCCGAGGTCGTCGCCGTCGAGGTCAACCTCTCGTGCCCGAACCTGTCGGGTCACGGCATCTTCGCCCAGTCCCCGGCCGACAGCGCGGCGGTCCTCGCCGCCACCGCCATCGGCGAACGGCCGAGGTGGGCGAAGCTCACTCCGATGGTCACCGACATCGCCGAGATCGCAGCGGCCGTCGTCGACGCTGGCGCCGACGCGCTGGTGCTCACCAACACCGTTCCCGCCATGGCGATCGATCCCGAGACCCGTCGACCCCGCCTCGGCGGGGGAGCGGGCGGGCTCTCCGGCCCCGCGATCCACGCCGTGGCCGTGCGAGCCGTGCACGACTGCCGCCGCGCCCTCCCCGACGCGCCGATCGTCGGCGTCGGCGGCATCGCCAGCGGCGTCGACGCCGTCGAGATGATGATGGCCGGGGCCGACGCGGTGCAGGTGGGCACCGCGAACTTCGCCGATCCTCGATCGTGTCCGCGCGTCCTCGACGAGCTGGTCGAGTGGTGCCGCGCCCACGACGTCTCCCGCACCGCCGATCTGACTGGAGCTGCCCATGACCACCAGGGATGACCCCGCCGCGCCAGCAGGCGCGCCGACCTCGACGACGGCCGACGCGCTGGGGCTCGACGACCTGCCCGAGCAGGGGCCGTGGGACCACCTGGCGATCGCCCTCGACGTCGACGACGTGGTCGTGGCCCTACGCCTCGCCCAAGAGCTCCAGCCGTGGTTCCGAGTGGCCAAGGTCGGCCTGGAGCTGTTCAGCTCGGCCGGCCCCGAGGTCGTCGGCAGCCTCGTCGGCCTCGGCTACGACGTGTTCTGCGACCTGAAGCTCCACGACATCCCCACCACGGTGTCGAAGGCGGCGCGGGTCATCGGGTCGATCGGTGCGTCCTACCTCACCGTCCACACCGCCGGCGGGCTCGACATGGTCCGCGGCGCCAACCAGGCGTTCCTCGACGGCGCCGAAAGTGCGGGCCTGCCATCGCCGACGCTGCTCGGCGTCACGGTGCTGACGAGCGACCCCGACGTGTCCCAGCTTCGCCCGCGGCTCCGGGTGGCGCTCGATGCAGGGTGCGAAGGCGTCGTCTGCGCGGCGCCCGACCTCGCCGAGGTCGTCGCCGTCGGCCCCCAGCTCGTGACGGTCGTCCCCGGCATCCGCCCGGCCGGCACCTCTGCCGACGACCAGGCCCGCGTGGCCACGCCACGCCAGGCGATCGATGCCGGCGCCGACCTGCTCGTGATCGGACGAGCCGTCACCGCGGCCGACGACCCAGCCGCCGCCGCGGCCGCGATCGTCGACAGCCTGCGCTGAGGTGACGCCGTCGCCGAGGTGGACGTGACGCTCCGGAGGGCGAGCGACGACACGCCCCCGGCCGCGGCGGTGGCCGAGCTGCTGCGGTCGCACCACGGCGCGGACCCGACCGACCTCGAGGTGCTCCACGGCGGGTTCTGGTCGACGGCGTACGGCTACCGGATCGGCGACGACGAACTGGTCCTTCGCATCGGCGAGGATCCCGCAGGCTTCCGAGCCGACGAGGCCGCCATGCGTCACTCGTCGCCAGGACTGCCGGTGCCCGAGGTGCTCGCCATCGACCGAGGGCTCGGCCGTTGGTTCGCCATCTCCCGGCGCCACCACGGCCGGTTCCTCGAAGCGATCGGCCCGGACCAGGCCGACGCGCTCGGCCCGACCGTCGTCGGGCTGCTCGCCGCGCTGAGGGCGGTGCCCGACACCGGCGTCGACGCCACGCCGTGGCAGGAGTGGCTTCTTGCCGGCCTCGTGGACCTGCCCGACCGCCCCACCGCCGGCTGGCGGGCACAGGTCGACGCCGATCCCAACGTGGGCCGCACGTTCGTGGCCGCCGAGGGTCGCATCCGTTCCCTGCTCGACGCCTGCCCCGACCGTCGTGAGCTCGTCCACGCCGACCTGCTCCACGGCAACGTGCTGGTCTCGCCGGCTGCCACCACCGTCACCGCGGTGTTCTCCTGGAAGTGCGCGACGTGGGGCGACGCCGTGTACGACCTGGCGTGGTGCACGTTCTGGGGCCACTGGCACGACGGCATCGACGCGCTCGACCTGTGGGACCGCGTCGTGCCCACGCTGTCACGGGACGCGGCCGTCGACGTGGGCGTGCGACACCACGCCTACGAGGTGCAGATCGGAGCCAGCCACCTCGGCTGGTACGCCGCCACCGGCGACGCCGGGAACCTGGGCCGCACCGTGCGCCGGCTCGACCAGCTCCTCGAGCGCGGTCCCCGCTCCTGACACCGGCAGTCGCGCACCGTGCCGCAGCCAGCTGACGCGACGTGTGCGACGATCGACAGATCGCCACGCTCCTGCACCTGAACGGACCGCCCGCAGTGGGCAAGTCGGCCATCGCCGCTCTACTGGTCGCCGAACGTCCGCTCGCGCTCAACCTGGACATCGACGAGATCCGCGTACGGCTCGGCCGCTGGGAGTCCCACCCGGACTCCAAACACGTCGCCCGACAGCTCGGCTTCATGGTGGCCTCTGCGCACCTACGATCGGGTCACGACGTCGTGATGCCCCAGCTCACGGCCAGCGCCGAGGTGATCGACAGATTGGAACGCCTCGCCCTCGAGGCGGGTGGACTGCTGTGCGAGGTGATCCTTGTGGCTGATCCTGGCGAGCTCGTCGAACGCGCATGGGTAAGCCGCAACGAGTCGCCACACCCGCGCGACGAGTTCTCCCGCGACGAACTTGACGGTCAGGTTCGGTACGCCACCGGTGTCCTCCACGAGCTCGCTGCCATGCATCCGTCGTTCCGACTGGTGGACCTCACCGGCCTCTCGGTCACCGACGCAGCGAAGCTGGTCCGGGAGTCGATCTCGTAGAAGCGTCGCTCGACTGGTCACCCGGGCCCGTCCTCGGACCTGGTTGGCGGGTGCCGTCGGTGGCGGCCAGGGCGTCGAGCGTCTCACAGAGCTCCTTCAAGGTGCCGAACGGATCAGCCCGACACGATCTCGCTGGTCTGCATCACCGGGGCGATCGTCGTGTAGTTGGCGACGTCGGCGAGGACGTCGGCGGTGCCGGACGCACCCATCGCCAGGGTCATGGCCTCGACGGATTCGAAGGTGAAGTGGACCGCTGCCACGTACGGCCCGTTGACGCCCTTGTCGATCTCGGCGCCGTCGAGCCCCCACGTGCGGACGGCGAGGGGGACGTGGTGGTCCCGGTAGTAGTCGTGGTCGAACGTGGCTCCGTCGGTGACGGGGTACAGCACGGACAGGCGGATCATCGCGACCTCTCGGTGTGCGGGGTTGGTGCGCGGAGTCTTGCCGACCCACGATCGACGCGCTCGTGCGCCTCGGTCGTGCCAGCATCTCGGGCCATGGCGATCGACAGGCTCGTGGAGCTCACCGACGACGCAGCAGTGGCCGTCGCGAGCGGGCTGAACCACGTCGAGGCACCGACGACGTCGGGCTCGCCGCGATGGGGCCTGTCGGCCAACCTGCGACTGGACGCGGCAGGCGTCGCGCACGTCGCGTCGCTCACCGCCGAGGTCCTCGACGTGCTGGGTGAACCGCACTGGCCGACGGGCGCGGCAGTGTCGTCCCACCTGACGCTGCGCCCGCTCGAGCCGCACCGCGGTCGGGTCGGCGCCGACGACGAGACGCTGCACCGCTACACGGCTGCGCTCCAGCGTGCAGTGGATGGCGTCAGGCGGATCGAGGTCGACCTCGGGCGCATCGGTCTCACCCGCAACTGCGTGCTCATCGAGGCCCGGCCCGTCGGCGATGCGGTCGATCTGCTCCACCGCCGCTACGCCGAGGAGCTGGGCGCCGACACTTGGTTCCAGGACGGCGCGGTCCGCGACCTCTGGTACGCATCGCTCGTGCACTTCGCCGGGCCTGTCTCCCGCGGGCTGGCACTGGTGGACTGGGTGCGCTCCCGCAGCAGCGAGAGGGTGCGCTCCATGTGCGATCGAGCCCAGGTGATCCAGTGGGAGCTCGTCGACTGCCGAGTCGTCCCGACCGTCCTGGCCGACGTCGCGCTGCGGGTTGGGACCGACACGGGCCGAAGGTGACACCCGTCGGCGACGGTCACTCGAGCGCGTCGGCCAGGTCGGCGACGCGTG
>CAZBTQ010000143.1:0-7690 GCA_964494405.1 uncultured Iamiaceae bacterium | reverse complement strand
TTCGACGGGCTCGAGTTCCGCTAGGAGCTCGGCCGCTCAGCGCTCGCGCAACAAGGTGGTGCAGAGCAGCCAGACGCCCGCGCAGACGCCGCCGAAGATCGCGGCGACGAGCCAGTGGGCGACGGTGGCACCGAACGGGCTGGGTCCTCCCCACGACCGGGCGAGCTCGTCGCGGTCGGCGGTCATCGCCCAGAACGGGTACCAGGCGGCGCGTGCGACCACGAAGACCAGCACGACGACCGCGAAGGCGCGCAGCAGTTGGAGCCCGGCCCACGCCGGGATACCGCCTGCCTTCTCGCGCTGCCCACGCACCGGGCCAGGATGTCACACGAGGCGGGTAGCGTCGCCGTCCGTGCCCACCGTTCGAATCATCGGCCCCGGCCGGGCCGGAACCGCCCTGGCGATGGCCCTCGGCGCCGCCGGCTGGGAGGTCGACGAGCCGGTGCGCAGGGGCGACGACACGACGCTCGTGGCGATCGGCCCCGACCTGCTCGTCATCGCGACACCCGACTCGGCGGTCGCCGAGGTCGCTGCCGCGGTGCGACCCGCGCCCGGCACCGTCGTCGCCCACATGGCGGGGTCGCTCGGGCTCGACGTCCTGGGCGACCATCCGCACGCCGCATCGATCCACCCGCTGGTGCCGATCCCGAACGGGCAGGTCGGCGCGCGCCGCCTGCGTGGCGCGTGGTTCGGCGTGGCGTCGAGCACCCCGAGCGCGGCCCGGTTGGTCGATCGCACGGTCGCCGACCTCGACGGTCATGCCATCGAGGTGGCCGACGCCGACCGCGCGGCGTACCACGCGGCCGCGGCGATCGCGTCCAACCACCTGGTCGCCCTGTTGGGCCAGGCCGAGCGTGTAGCCGCCACCGCGGGGGTCCCCCTCGACGCGTACCTCGGCCTGGTGCGCGCGACGGTCGACAACGTGGCCGAGCTCGGTCCGGCACGGGCGCTGACCGGCCCGGTCGCGCGCGGCGACGAGGCCACGATCGACCGACACCGCGCTGCACTCGACCCGTCTGAGGTCGCTGCGTACGACGCGATGGTCGACCAGGCCCGGAGGCTGTTGTGAGGGGGAGTGCTGTTGTGAGCGGGAGGCCGCTGTGATCGAGCTCGCGACGATCGCGGAGCTGCGGGCCGCGCTCGACGGCCACCGTCGCGGCGGGGCCACGATCGGCCTGGTGCCGACGATGGGCTACCTCCACGAGGGTCACGTCTCGCTCATGCGTCGGTCCGTCGCCGACGGGGGCGTCACCGTCGCGACGATCTTCGTCAACCCGCTCCAGTTCGGGCCGGGGGAGGACCTCGACTCGTATCCGCGCGACCTCGACCGCGACCGTGCGTTGGCCGCTGACGCCGGGGTCGAGTTCCTGTTCGTGCCGCCGCTCGAGGAGATGTACCCCGAGCAGGTCCGCACCACGGTGTCGGTGGCCGGTGTCTCCCAGGGCCTCGAAGGCGCGAGCCGCCCGACCCACTTCGACGGCGTGTCGACGGTCGTCGCCAAGCTGTTCAACCTCGCGGGGCCGTGCCGCGCCTACTTCGGCGAGAAGGACTTCCAGCAGATCGCCGTCGTACGCCGCATGGCCCGCGACCTGTCGTTCCCCGTCGAGGTGATCGGGTGCCCGACGGTGCGCGAACCCGATGGCCTCGCCATGTCGAGCCGCAACGCCTACCTCGACGACGCCCACCGTGCCGCGGCGCCCGTGCTCCAGCGGGCCCTGCGCACCGGAGGCGACCTCGTCGAGTCGGGAGAGCGCGACGCCGACGTCGTCCGTTCGGCGATGCGCGCAGTGGTCGATGCCGAGCCGCTCGCCGCGCTCGACTACGTGGAGGTCGCCGACCCCGACACCCTCGTGCCGCTGGAGACCTTGGACCGATGCGTGGGGCGCCAGGTGCGGCTGCTCGGCGCGGCGAAGGTCGGAGTGCCTCGGCTCATCGACAACATCGGGGTCACCGTCCCCGTCGCCGACTAGACCGGAACCTCGTGCCTGACGACGTCCTCGACCTCCTCGTCCTCGGCAGCGGTGTCGCCGGGCTGTCTGCAGCGGTCCGCGCCGCGGGCGCCCACGGCATGCGCGTCGGGATCCTCACCAAGGGCGAGCTGACGCAGAGCAACACCCGATGGGCCCAGGGCGGGGTCGCGGCGGTGCTCGGCGGCGACCCCGACTCCACCGACCTGCACCTGGCCGACACGCTCGCCGCCGGTGCCGGGCTCTGCGATGCCGACGCGGTGCGGGTGCTGGTCGACGAGGGCCCCGCCCGGGTCAACGAGCTCATCTCGTTTGGGGCAGCGTTCGACCTGGACGAGTCCGGCCGCTACCTGCTCGCCCGCGAGGGCGGCCACTCCCTGCCGCGCATCCTGCACGCGGGCGGTGCCGCAACGGGCGTCGAGGTCGAGCGCGCCCTCGTCGAGGCGGTGCGCTCCACCGCCACGGTGTTGCGCGAGCACACCTTCGCCGTCGACCTGGTCGTCGAGGGCGGGCGATGCCGCGGCGTGCTCGCGCTCGACCCCGAGGGCGACCTCGTCGAGGTCAGGGCCCGCAACGTGCTGGTCGCGACGGGCGGGTCGGGCCAGCTGTTCGCCGTGACGACCAACCCGCCAGAAGCGACCGCCGACGGCATCGCGATGGCGTTGCGCGCCGGGGTCGCGGTCGCCGACGTGGAGTTCATGCAGTTCCACCCGACCGCGCTGCACCACCCGGCCATGCCCCGACCGTTGCTGTCCGAGGCGCTGCGGGGCCACGGCGCGCTCATCCGCGACGTCAACGGCGAGCGGTTCGTGGACGAGCTCCTACCCCGCGACCAGGTGTCGCGGGCCATGCAGAGCCGCATGCTGGAGCTCGACGTCGACCACTGCGTCCTCGACGCCCGGCACCTCGAGCGCTTCGTCGAGCGGTTCCCGACCATCGCCGAGGCGCTCGACGACGTCGGCCTCGACCCCGCGACCGACCTGTTGCCCATCGCACCGGCCGCTCACTACCACTGCGGCGGCATCCTCACCGACCTGCACGGGGCGGCCAGCCTCGCCGGCCTGTGGGCCGCGGGGGAGGTCGCCGCCAGCGGGGTCCACGGCGCGAACCGGCTGGCGTCGAACTCGCTGCTCGACGGGATGGTGTTCGGCTTCCGGTGCGTCGAGGCGATCGAGGCGGGCCACGACGGCCCCCGGTCCACCGGCGCGATGCGTGCCGTCATGCCTGGCGAGGGGTCTGCGGCGATCGGTGGCCGCCGCATCGTCCGCCCCCGGCTCCCGCTCGACCTGCCGGACCTCGACTCCTCGACCGACGCGGCCGGCGGCGACGACGTCCTGGCCGACGTCCGGCACCGATTGCAGGCGACGTTGACCCGCCGCGCCGGCGTCGTCCGCAGCGCCACGTCGCTCGGCGAGGCCGCGGTCGAGGTCGAACGGTTGGCGCGCGAGCTCTCCGGCGGCGCGCACGGGTCGATCCGCCACCTCGAGGTCCGCAACCTCGTCGAGGTCGGTGCCGCCCTGGTTGCCGCCGCGGCCGAACGTGACGAGAGCCGCGGCTGCCACACCCGCAGCGACCATCCCGAGACCGTCGAGTCGCTGGCGCTGCGGATCGTCATCGGCTGACGAAGTCGACCCCGGTGCTGGCCACGCGGCAGGCTGTTGCCCCCATGGACCCGCTGCTCGAGCCACCCGCTGCCGATGTGCGCGCCGTGGTCGAGCGCGCGCTGGCGGAGGACCTCACCCCGCTCGGCGACATCACGTCGATGCTGCTCGACCCGACGTTGCAGGCGACCGGCCGCTTCGTCGCCCGCGGTCCGGGCACGATCGCCGGTTCGGCCTGCGTCCGCGAGACGTTCCACCAGGTCGATCCCACCGTTGCGCTCAACTGGAGCGCGCCCGACGGCACGTCGGTGGAGTCCGGCGCCGAGCTCGGCACCGTCACCGGTCCGCTCGCCACGATGCTCACCGCCGAGCGCACCGCGCTGAACCTGCTCGGCCACCTGTCGGGGATCGCCACCGCTGCCGCCCACCTTCGTGCCGAGGCCGATGCGTCGACCCGCGTCTGGGACACCCGCAAGACCACGCCGGGCCTGCGCTCGCTCGAGAAGGCCGCCGTGCGCGCCGGGGGCTGCGTCAACCACCGGGGCAACCTCTCGGAGTGGGTGATGTTGAAGGACAACCACCTCACCGGCACCACGATCGCCCACGCCGTCAGCCGCGCCCGCGCCGCCTGGCCCGGTCGCACGGTGCAGGTCGAGTGCGACCGCGCCGACCAGGTCGCCGAGGCGATCGCGGCGCGGGTCGACGCCGTGCTCCTCGACAACCTCAGCGTCGACGAGGCCGCCCGCTGCGTGCGGTTGGTGCGCGACGGCCTGCCCGGATGCCTGGTCGAGATCAGCGGCGGCATCGACCTTGAGACGATCGGCGCCTACAGCCGCATCGGCGCCGACTGCATCTCGGTCGGCGCGATGACCAACTCCGCTCCGGTGCTCGACATCGGGCTCGACATCACGCCGTCCCGGGAGGGCGCAGCCGGATGCTGATCACGATCGACGTCGGCAACACGAACACGGTGATCGGCCTCTACGACGACACCGACCCTGACGAGGCCACCGCGGCCGACGAGGGCCTGCTCGACCACTGGCGCATCAGCACCGACCACGACCGCACCCCCGACGAGCTGGCCGTCATCGTCGGCGGGTTCCTCGCCTTTCGCGGGTCGCGCCTCAACGACGAGGTGCAGGGCGTCGTCATCTCGTCCGGTGTCCCTCGATCGACGGCGACGCTGCGGGCGATGACCAAGCGCTTCATCGGCGTCGAGCCCGTGGTCATCGAACCCGGTGTCCGCACCGGCGTCGCGATCGCGGTCGACAACCCGCGCGAGGTCGGCGCCGACCGCATCGCCAACTCGGTCGGCGCGTGGCACCTGTTCGGCGGGCCGACGATCGTCGTCGACTTCGGCACCGCCACCACCTGCGACGTCATCTCTGCCAAGGGCGAGTACATCGGCGGCTCGATCGCACCAGGGGTGAACATCAGCCTCGACGCCCTCTTCAGCCGCACCGCGGCGCTACGGGCGGTGGAGCTGGTCGAGCCCCGCAACGTGATCGGGCGCACGACGGTCGAGTGCATCCAATCGGGCGCCATCTACGGGTTCGCCGGAATGGTCGACGGCCTGGTGCGCCGCATCCAGGACGAGCTCGGCGACTGCAAGGTGATCGCCACCGGCGGATTGGCCTCGCTGATCGCGCCGTACTCGGCCACCATCGAGCAGATCGAGCCGTGGGTCACCCTCCACGGCCTCCGCCTCGTCCACGCCAAGAACACGACCCGATGACACGCGACCCGAAGACACGCGACCCGAAGACACAGCCCATCCCGTACCGCTGGGACACCGACGCCTCCGCCGCGGCGCTCGCGGCCACCTACGGCGACCTCGAACCCGGCACCGAGACCGAGCGGGTCGTCACGATCGCCGGGCGGCTCATGCTGCGCCGCATCCAGGGCAAGCTCGGATTCGGCACGCTCCAGGACGGCACCGGTCGCATCCAGCTGTTCGCCCCCCAGGCGTCGACGCCGGACTTCGACGCGTTCGGCGACCTGTCGCTCGGCGACTGGATCGGTGTGCGCGGCATCGTCATGACCACCCGTCGCGGTGAGCTGTCGGTGCGGGTCGACGAGTGGACGCTGCTGGCCGAGGCCCGGCGTCCGTTCCCCGACAAGTGGCACGGGCTCACCGACACCGACACCCGGTACCGGCAGCGCTACGTCGACCTGTGGGTCACCGAGGACGCTCGTCGCACGTTCCTCCTGCGCAGCCGCCTGCTGTCGCTGACCCGTCACTTCCTCGAGGACCGCGGGTTCATCGAGGTCGAGACGCCGATGCTGCACCCGATCCCCGGGGGCGCGCTCGCCACGCCGTTCGTCACCCACCACAACGCGCTCGACCAGGACCTGTACCTGCGCATCGCACCCGAGCTGTACCTGAAGCGCCTCACCGTCGGCGGGTTCGAGCGGGTGTTCGAGATCGGCCGGGTGTTCCGCAACGAGGGCATGTCGACACGTCACAACCCCGAGTTCACGATGCTCGAGCTGTACCAGGCCTATGCCGACTACGCGGACATCATGGCGTTGACCGAGGAGCTGGTCGCCCACCTCGCGGTCGAGCTGACCGGGTCGACCACCGTGCCCCACGGCGACGGCGAGCTCGACCTGTCGGTGCCGTGGCGTCGCGCCACCATGGACGCGCTGATCACCGAGGCGACCGGGCTTGAGCTGTCGGTCGACACGCCGCTGGAGGAGCTGCGCGGGGTGTGCGAGCGCTTCGACATCCCGTGGAAGGACGCCGACGGCCCCGGCAAGCTGCTGCTCGAGGTCTACGAGAAGACCGTCGAGTCCACCCTCTGGGGGCCGGTCTTCGTCACCGACTACCCGACCGAGGTGTCGCCGCTGTCGCGCGAGCACCGGGAGCGTCCCGGGTACACCGAGCGGTTCGAGGCGATCGTGGCGGGTCGCGAGCTGTGCAACGCGTTCTCCGAGCTGACCGACCCCGAGGTGCAGCGCCAGCGCATGGAGGCCCAGGCCGACGCCAAGGCCGCCGGCGACGTCGAGGCGATGGTCGTCGACGAGGACTACCTGCGTGCGCTCGACTACGGCCTGCCGCCCACCGGCGGCCTCGGCATCGGCATCGACCGGCTGGTGATGCTGCTCGCGAACGTCGGCTCGATCCGCGACGTCGTGCTCTTCCCCACGCTGCGTCCGGAGCAGGACTAGGCACGAGGTGGACCGTGCCGACGGCTGAGGGAGGCGTGTGGCTCGTCACCGGGGCTCAGGCGTCCGGCAAGTCGACGGTCGCCGACCTGCTCGCACGCAGCTTCGAGCGCGGCGTCCACGTGCGCGGCGGGCAGTTCTACCGCTGGGTCGTGAGCGGATCGACCCACTTCGACGACGCCGACCAGGACGAGGCCCGTCGCCTGCTCGAGCTCCGCTATCGCCTCTCGGCGCAGGTGGCCGACGAGTACGCCGCAGCGGGGTTCACCTGCGTCGTCCAGGACTGCATCTACGGCGAGGACGTGGTCCGCTGGCTGGACGGGCTGCGCAGCTCGAGCCGGCGGCTCGTGGTCCTCGATCCGGCGGTCGAGGTCGTCGCTGAACGAGACGCGGCGCGGATCGCATCGACGGGCAAGGTCGCGTACACCAACGGCTTCACCCCCGAGGCGAACGTGTCCAACCTCCGCTCGACGCCGAGGGAGCTGGGCCTGTGGCTCGACACATCGGCGCAGTCACCCGAGGAGACCGTCGCCGAGATCCTCGAACGTCACCCCGAGGCGCTCGTCGATCGTCGTCCTACAGCTTGAGCAGGAAGTAGTAGGAGTCGTTCTGCTCGCTGGGTGTCAGGACGTAGCCAGCGGCGAGCTTGAGGGCGTAGTTCTCGGTGCTGGTCACCGGGCTGCGAGACCGCATCTGATGACAACCGGCGGCGCGGCAGTGGCCGATCGCGTGGCTCTGGAGCGCGGTGCCGACGCCCTGGCGCCGAACGGTCCTGGTAGGCAGCGAGGTAGGCGGCGTCGACTTCTGACGAGGGATCGCGGGTCACGCCGTCACCATAGGGGTGAGGCGGCCTCGGCCAAGAGGTAGGCGCACACGATCGTGATGGCCGCCAGGTAGAGGCGGCGGAAGACCGCCTCGGGCATGCGGTCGAGGACGCGGCTGCCGAGGCTGGTG
>CAZBTQ010000142.1:0-7753 GCA_964494405.1 uncultured Iamiaceae bacterium | reverse complement strand
GTGACAGCGACGCCGACGTCGTGATGCACCTCTTCAACGCCGACGGCAGCCGTGCGGAGATGAGCGGCAACGGGATCCGGTGTCTCGCCCAGGCAGTCGCGGTGGCGCAGGGCCGTACCGACGGCACGGTGATCGTCGACTCCGACACCGGCCGACGTGAGCTCTCGATCGCCCCTGGTGCGGTCCCGAACGAGCTGATCGTCGCAGTCGACCTCGGTGCGGTGGGCCCTGGTCCTGACCTCGCCGATCGCGAGCTACCGGTCGCCGCCAAGGAGCTCGGCACGGCCGACGTGGGCAACCCCCACCTGGTGGTGCTGCTCGACGGCAGCGAGGACCTCGGCGCGATCGACCTCGGCACCGTCGGACCCACCATCGAGGCCGACTATCCGGCCGGCATCAACGTCGAGCTGATCCGGCCCGCCGGGACCGACGTCCTCGACTTGCGCGTGTGGGAACGCGGCGCCGGCATCACCGAGGCGTGCGGTACCGGTGCGTGCGCCGCTGCCCACCTGGCCCACGAGTGGGGCCTGGTCGGCGACGAGGTCGAGGTGCGAATGCCGGGCGGCTCGGTCGTCGTCGAGCTGGTCGACGGACGCGCGATCCTGCGAGGCCCCACCGTGCTGGTGGCCGAGATCACCATCGACGAGGTCACCGAGGGGGTGGCGATCGATGGCTGACGAGACCCAGCGCGACGACTCCCACACCGCTCACCGCGGCGCCTTCGGCGAGTTCGGTGGCGAGCGTGGGGCGTTCATCGAGCGGGCGTTCCGGGAGAAGATCGTGCTCGTCGGCGTCACGTGGCCCGGCATGTCCGACGAGGAGACCGAGCTGTCGCTCGACGAGCTGGCCCTGCTGGTCGACACCGCCGGCGCCGACGAGGTCGCGCGACTGACCCAGCGTCGCGCCACCCCCGACCCGGCCACCTACGTCGGCAAGGGCAAGGTCGACGAGATCCTCGAGATCGCCGAGGCGTTCGACGCCGACACCGTCGTGTTCGACGACGAGCTCTCGCCGGCCCAGCAGAACAACCTCGAGAAGCTGCTCGGGCGCTCGGCGATCGACCGCACCGCGGTCATCCTCGACATCTTCGCCCAGAACGCCCACACCGTCGAAGGCAAGGCGCAGGTGCAGCTGGCGATGCTGCGCTACCGCCTGCCGCGCCTGCGGGGCCGCGGCAAGAGCCTGTCCCAGCAGGCGGGCGGCATCGGCGCCCGGCGTGGTCCCGGCGAGACCCAGCTCGAGGTCGACCGCCGCCGCGTCGATCGCCTGATCCACAAGCTCGAAGCCGACCTGCGCGAGATCGGCCGCCACCGCGACAACCAGCGCAAGGCCCGACGCCGCTCGCCGTTCCACAAGGTCGCCATCGTGGGCTACACCAACGCCGGGAAGTCCACGTTGATCAACCGGCTCACCGATGCGGGTGTGCTCGTCGAGGATCGCCTGTTCGCCACCCTCGACGCCACGACGCGACGGCTCCAGCTCGCCGGCGGCGAGACCGTGCTGGTCACCGACACGGTCGGCTTCGTCACCAAGCTCCCGCACCAGCTCGTCGAGGCGTTCAAGTCGACCCTCGAGGTCGTGGCTGAGGCCGACCTGCTGGTGCACCTCATCGACGCGTCGGCGCCCGACGTGCCCGGCCACATCGACGCGGTCCGAACGGTGCTCGGCGAGATCGGTGCGGGCAACGTCCCTGAGCTCCTCGCGTTCAACAAGGTCGACCGCACTGATGAGGCCGCTCGCCTCGCCGACAAGCACCCCGGCGCCGTGGCGATCTCGGCACGCACCGGCGACGGCATCGATGAGTTGCTCCTCGCCGTGGGCGACCGACTCCGGTCGCTCACGAACGTCGTCGAGCTGGTCGTGCCGTTCGAGCGCGGTGATGTCATCGCCGCGGTGCACCGCGAGGGTGAGGTGCTGACCGAGACGACCGAGGAGTCGGGTATGCGGATGCGGGCCCGGCTCGACGATGCAGCGACGGCGAGGCTCGCGGAGTTCATGGCGTGACGCCCCGGTCGACCACCTGGCGGTGTGGTTGCATGACGGGGTGAGCACACCCGCAGGGTTCGTCCCGCCGCCCTACCCCTACGACCGCCTCGACGAGGTCAAGGCCATCGCTGCGGCCCACGACGGGGGAGTGGTCGACCTCTCGATCGGCACGCCGTGCGATCCACCGCCCGACGCCGTGGTCGCAGCGCTGTCGCACTCGGGCGCCGAACGGGGGTATCCGCCGTCGATCGGCACCCCTGCGTTCCGTGAGGCCGCGTCGGCGTGGCTCGCCCGTCGGCTGGGGGCCACCGTGGCACCCGCCCACATCGGGGCGTGCATCGGTACGAAGGAGCTCGTCGCCGGCCTGCCCCAGTGGCTGCACCTGCGCGATCCCTCACGCGACACCGTCCTGTACCCGGCGATCAGCTACCCCACCTACGAGATGGGGGCGATCCTTGCCGGATGCCGAGCAGTGCCGGTGCCCGTCGACGACGAGTGGCGGCTCGACCTCGGTGCCATCGATCCGGCCGACGCGGCCCGCGCGCTCTGCCTCTGGGTCAACACACCGGGCAACCCCGCTGGTGGCCTCGACGACCTCGACGCGGCGGCGCGATGGGGTCGCGATCACGACGTGCTGGTCGTGAGCGACGAGTGCTATGCCGAGTTCACGTGGGACGGGCCTCCACGCACGGTGCTCACCTCGGGCGACACGGGCGTGCTGGCCGTCCACTCGCTGTCGAAGCGGTCGAACCTGGCAGGGGTGCGTGCCGGCTTCTACGCGGGCGACCCTGAGCTGGTGCACTACCTCCAGGAGGTGCGCAAGCACGCCGGGTTCATGCTGCCCGGGCCGGTGCAGGCTGCCGCGGTCGCCGCGTTCGGCGACGACGAGCACGTCGAGGTGCAGCGAGCCCGCTACCGAGCCCGGCTCGACGAGCTGGCGCGGGTGCTCGGCCGTGCCTACGACATCGACGTGCCGCTGCCGGGTGGCGGCTTCTACCTGTGGATCCCCGTCCCGGGGGGCGACGCATGGGCGTTCACGAAGCGCCTCGCTGCCGACGCGGGGGCGTTGGTGAGCCCGGGCGAGTTCTACGGAGCTGCTGGCGCGGGATACGTGCGGGTTGCGGTGGTGCAACCCGACGACCGGATCGCCCTCGTGGCGTCCCGCCTTGGGATCGGCCGTGGTGAAAGGGTCCCTGTGACCTAGGGCACACACCGCCCGTCTGCCGTACGCTGACGTTCCTCGTACCACGGTCCAACGAGGGGTCCCAGGGAGGAGGCAGACGGTGGACAGCCGGCGAGCGCGACGCGCAGCACTGCAGGTCAGCGTCGCGTTCTGGTTCGCGTCCGTCCTCTGGATCCTCCTCAGCGACATCGCGCTCGAGTCGCTGTTCGGCATCAGCTTCGACGGGTGGACCGATGTCGCCAAGGGCATCGCGTTCCTCACCGGCGTCGCGGTCGCGATCTTCGTGTACCTGAGGCGACACGTCACCCGTGAGACCACGCTCCTCGATCAGCTCGCCCACCAGGCCGACATGGAGGCCGAGCTGTTCCAGGCGAGCCCCGATGCGATGTGGGTCTACGACCCTGTCACCCTCGAGATCCTCGAGGTCAACGACATGATGGTCGAGGTCTACGGGCGCTCGCGCGAGGAGCTCCTCCGCTGCACGGTGCCCGACCTGTCGCCCCCAACCGACCGATCCACGGTCGAACGGGTGGTGCGCAACCTGCGTGAGCGTGGCGATCCCCACACGTGGCTGATCGTCGATGCCAAGGGCGCCAACCGCTTCGTCGAGGTGACGTCGAACGCGGTGGTGCGGGACGGGCGCCAGGCGCGACTCGCGGTGGGTCGCGACGTCACCGACCATCGCCAGACCGAGGAGGCCCTGAAGGCCAGCGAACGTCGCCTCGCGGGAGTGCTCACCTCCATGCAGGAGATGGCCTTCACCCTCGACGTCGAACGAGGCGAGATCTCGTTCTTGAACGACGTCGCGAGCGAGCTCCTCGGCCGCTCGGTCGACGACCTGTCGATGCCGGTCGACGAGTTCGTGGCCATGGTCGCGTCGGGCGATCGATCGGTGTTGCGTGCCGCACTCGACGAGGTCGGCACCCGCGGCTGGGCATCGGTCGAGGTGCGGTTCCACCCCCCGTCGGGCGGTGAGCGGATCCTCGGGATGCGGAGCCGAGTCGTGGTGGGCGATGACGGCGATGTCACCCAGATCGACGGCGTGGCGGTCGACCTCACGCGTCGCACCGAGCTCGAAGACCTTGTGGCGCACCAACAGGCCTTCGACCAGCTCACCGGGCTCCCGGTTCGCACGTCGTTCCTCGCCACCGTCGACGCGTCCCTGGCAGTGACCGCCGGCGTCTCGCCGCGGCCCGTGGTGGCGATGTTCGATCTCGACCGGTTCGCGGACGTCAACGAGTCGGCCGGTCACAGCGCCGGCGACAAGCTCCTCGTCGCGGTCGCACAGCGGATGGGTGCGGTGATCGAACCCGGGATGATCGCGGCGCGCGTGGGCGGCGACGAGTTCGCGCTGTTCTGCCCCGGCGGCATGGCGTCGTCGTCCGACATCGGCACCCGCCTGCGCAACGCAGTCGAAGGTCCGTTCCTCGTCGACACCTGGGAGTACTTCGTGTCGATGAGCGTGGGCCTCGCCGAGGCGCAACCTGGTGATACCGCCGAGGACGTCATCCGCGACGCGCACCTCGCGATGTCGGCGGCGAAGGCTCGCACCACCGGCATCGAGCTGTTCGAGCCGGGTCACCGCAGCCTGGCGATCGATCGGGTCCGCCTCGATGGAGAGCTGCGGCGCGCGGTGATCGACGATCAGCTCGTGGCGGTCTACCAGCCCGAGATCGACCTCCAGACGCGCCGCATCGTCGCGGTCGAGGCGCTCGTGCGCTGGCTCCACCCGTCGCGGGGGTTGGTCGGCGCCGCCGAGTTCGTCGGCGAGGCCGAGCGCAGCAACCTGGTGGCCGACCTCGGTGACCTGATGCTGGCCCAGTCGTTCGCCCAGGCCGCCACGTGGCGTGAGCGCTACGGCGCCGCGGCGCCCGTCGTGTGGGTCAACCTCTCGCGACGAGAGCTTGACGACCCGGGGGTGGTCGACCGGATCCTCACCGCGGTGGACTGCGCCGGTGTGCCGCTCGACGCGATCGGCATTGAGATCACAGAGACAGCGTTCGTCGCCGAGGCGGGAGAGGCGATCAGATCGGTCCGTCGCCTCGCCGATGCCGGCCTCGCCTTGGCGCTCGACGACTTCGGGACGGGTTGGTCATCGATCCAGTCGCTGCGGTCGTTCCCGCTGACGACGGTGAAGATCGACCAGTCGTTCGTCCAGAACGTGGCGACCGAGCTCCGCGACCGCCAGATCGTCGCCGCCATCATCGGCATGGCGAAGGGTCTGTCGTTGCAGTCCCTCGCGGAGGGGGTCGAGACCACGGCACAGCTCGACGTGCTCACCAGCCTCGGCTGCGACATCGCTCAGGGCTACCTCCTGGGCCGCCCCGGGAGCGCTGCAGAGATCGAGCAGGTGCTTGACGCCGGGGGAGTGCCGGCAGCGTTGACCGTGCGCACCGTGGCGGCTGGCGGTGGTCCTGGGCGGCAGTAGCCTCGGCCGAATGGCAGACCTCGCAGCCCGCATCGACGAGCTCTGGGACGCTCGCGACACGTTCGACACCACCGACCCCGATGCGCGCTCGACGATCCGCGAAGCGGTTGCGATGCTCGACTCGGGCGAGGCTCGGATCGCCGAGATCGTCCCCGACGGCACGACCATGGGTGACGTGGTCGTCCACCAATGGCTCAAGCACGCAGTGCTCCTGCTGTTCAAGATCGCCGACATGGAGACCATCGAGCTCGGCCCCTTCGAGTACGCCGACAAGATCCCGCTCAAGGCCGGGTACGAGGCCGCTGGGGTGCGCGTGGTGCCGGGCGCATCGGCCCGATGGGGGTCGTTCCTCGACAACGGTGTGATCCTGATGCCGAGCTACGTCAACATCGGCGCTCGGGTGGGGGCCAACACCATGGTCGACACCTGGGCCACCGTCGGCTCCTGCGCCCAGATCGGCGCCAACGTGCACCTGAGCGGTGGCGTCGGCATCGGCGGGGTCCTCGAACCGGCGCAGGCGGCCCCGGTGATCATCGAGGACGAGGTCCTCATCGGGAGCCGCTGCATGATCACGCAAGGGGCCAGGGTCGGCGAGGGGAGCGTCCTCGGCGAAGGGGTCATCCTCAACCCGGGGATCCCGGTGATCGACTCCGACACCGGCGACGAGGTGTCCCGGGGCGTGGTCCCGCCGTGGTCGGTGGCCGTGCAGGCCACCCGGGCCAAGACCTTCGCAGGCGGCACCTTCGGGCTGCCGTGCGTGCTCATCCTGCGGCACCTCACCCCGGGCGAGCGCCACGACAAGGCCCAACTCAACGACGTGCTCCGCGAGCACGGTGTCACGGTCTGACCGCGGCCCGCCCCACACCCGATCACTTCCATGACCGACCTGCTGCGATTGACCGCCGACCTCGTCGATCTGCCGTCGCCGTCGTTCCACGAGGGTCCCGTCGTCGAGATGCTCGAGGCCGAGCTGCGGGCGGTTCCGTGGCTCGTCGTCGAACGGGTGGGCGACAACCTCGTCGCCCGCACCCACCTGGATCGCGACACCCGGCTGGTGCTCGCCGGCCACACCGACACTGTGCCGGCCAACGACAACGACACGGCGCGCATCGACGGCGACGTGCTGTGGGGGCTCGGCTCCTGCGACATGAAGGGAGGGCTGGCGGTGATGCTCGAACTGGCGCGCACCGTCGCCGAACCCATCGTCGACGTCACCTACGTCTTCTACGCCCGCGAGGAGGTCGAGGCGGCACACAGCGGCCTGCTCGAGCTGCTCACCGAGCGCCCCGACCTGCTGGCGGGCGATGTCGCCCTGCTGGGCGAGCCCACCCGCTCCGCCATCGAGGCCGGCTGCCAGGGCACCATGCGCTACCAGGTGACCTTCACCGGCCGCCGCGCGCACACCGCACGCGCGTGGATGGGCGTCAACGCCGTGCAGCGCATGGCGGGGCTGCTCACCGCGCTCGAGCGCTACGAACCGCGGCGGCCCGTCATCGCCGGCTGCGAGTTCCGCGAAGGGCTCCAAGCGGTCGCGGTCGACGGCGGCATCGCCGGCAACGTCGTGCCCGACGTGGCGACGCTCACGATCAACCACCGCTTCGCGCCGGATCGCTCGATCGACGAGGCGAACGAACACGTCCGCCAGTTCATCGAGGAGCACATCGGCGACGAGGACAGCGCCGAGCGTGTCGACGTGGCGGGCGGGGCGTGGCCGGCCACCGACCACCCGTTGGTGCAGCGCCTCGCAGAGCGCAACGCGCTGGAGGTGCGGGCGAAGCTGGGGTGGACCGACGTGGCCCGCTTCGCCGAGGCGGGGATCCCGGCCGCGAACTTCGGGCCGGGCGACCCCAGCCTGGCGCATGCCCCCGACGAACGCGTCGAGCGACAGGACGTGGAGGCGGCCCACGCCGCGCTCCACGACCTGCTCACCGTCGAATAGACGGCCTCGCCTATCGGCTCGGCCTCTTAGGGCATGCGCGGAAAGGCTCGCATGCCCTCCCTCTCTTCCCGCTCCTACCGCCTTCGGCGGCGGGCCGCTCGGGCCACGGCCTCGCCTATCGGCTCGGCCTCTTACTGCGCGTCGCGGCGCATCATCCCTCCGCCGATGAGCCCGCCGCCGTCGCTGCTGATCGTCTCGCCGACGGTGTAGGCGCCGG
>CAZBTQ010000141.1:0-7797 GCA_964494405.1 uncultured Iamiaceae bacterium | reverse complement strand
CCTCGGCGGGTGGCGCCACGAGCAGGCCCGGATGGCCGAACACGACGTGGGTCAGCTCCCACAGCAGGTGGTAGGCCATCACGACATCGGCGTCACTGTCGGAGGTGACGATCACGATCGGCGTGGCGCCCCACGGATCGGCGCGGCGGGCCAGGTCGGCGATCACGGGGTCGTCCTCGGCGCCGATCGCGAGCACGACATCGCCGCTGCGGACCAGCCCGCGGAGCGCGGCGACCGGATCGGCGGAGTCGACCGCGACGGCCGGCAGCGAACGGGTGCCGACGATCACCGGATGGACGAACTCGACTGCGACGTGTCGAGCGTGGTGCGGTGCGTGGGGGGCGACGCACCACAACGTGGCGCCGGCGGCGAATCGCTGCGCCAGCGTGAGCGCGGTCGACGCCAGCGCGTCGACGGAACCTTCGAGATCGCGGGCGCGCAGGTGGGTCACGTCTGCTCCGCCTCCACCGCTCCGAGCTCCTCGTCGAGCAGCCCGAGGTCGCGGAACATGGCGATCGTCTCGAGTGCCGAGTCCTCGTCGACGCGGGCGATCGCGAAGCCGACGTGGACCACGACGTACTCGCCGACGGCGATGTCGGGGATCGACGCGAAGCAGACCTCGCGCCGCGTGCCGTCGAAGTCGACCGTTCCGAAGGTGACCGCGTCGTCGTCGCGGAGGTCGACGACGCAGCCGGGCAGTGCGAGACACATGATCACAGCTCCTGTTCGCTCAGCCGCGCGACGGTGACGGCAGCCTGGCCGAGCGCGAGGCCGCCGTCGTTCGGTGGGACGTGCCGGTGCACGAGTACGTCGAACCCGCGGGCCAGCAGGTGGCGGCGGGCGGCCGCGACGAGCACCGCGTTCTGGAACACGCCGCCGGTGAGGCCCACCGTGGCGAGACCTGTGGTGCCGCGGACCCGTTCAGCGACGTCGGCGATCGCAACGGCGATCGCGTCGTGGAACGCAGCCGCGATCTCGCCGGTGCCGATGCCGGCACGCAGGTCGGTGACGATCGCCGCCAGCATCGCGCCGACGTCGAGCTCGGTCGCTGACAGCTCCACGCGGTACCGGGGAGCTGTCGCACCGGCGGTCGCCGCGAGGTGTTCGAGCTCGATCGCCGCCTGGGCCTCGTAGGTCGCTTCGTGGCGCAGGCCGATCAGCGACGCAACGGCGTCGAACAGGCGGCCCATGCTGGTCGACGGCACGCAGTAGAGGCCACGGTCGAGTTGGCGGGCGAGCGCGTCGAGCTCGCCTGGCCGGGCGGCGGCCACGGGGGCGAGGTCGCTCGACCACTCGATGCCGGCGCGGTGCAGATGGGTGAGCGCGCTGCGCGACGGGCGCCGGATCGTGGCGTCGCCGCCGGGGAGCAACACCGGAGCGAGGTGGGCGACGCGATCGACCTGGGCGTACCCGCCGACGAGGAGCTCGCCGCCCCAGATCGTGCCGTCGTCGCCGTAGCCGGTGCCGTCGAACACGGCGGCGATGATCGTGGTGTCGAGTGGCCGCTCGTGCTCGGCGAGCAAGGCGGCGAGGTGGGCGTGATGGTGCTGCACCTCGTGGACGGGCCCGATCGCCGAGCGGTGCGCCCACGCCGTGGTGTGGTACCCGGGATGACGATCGACCGTGACCTCGGCCGGCGTGATGCCGTAGAGGTCACGGAACTGGTCGATCGACGTGTCGAACGCGTCGAGCGTGGCGACGCTGCCCATGTCGCCGAGGTGCTGGGACAGCCAGGCATCCTGGCCGCGGGCGAGGCAGAACGTGTTCTTCAGCTCGCCGCCGACCGCGAGCAGCCCTGCGGTCGGCGCCGGCAGGCGCAGCGGCATCGGGGCATACCCGCGCGAACGTCTGATCGGCATCGGTGCGCCGTCGACGACGCGGGTGACCGAGTCGTCGCACGGCACGTGGATCGGGCGGTCGTGGACGACGAACGCGTCGGCGATGCCGCCGAGGCGGGTGCGGGCGTCGTCGTCGTCGGTGCAGATCGGCTCGTCGGTGAGGTTGCCGCTCGTCATCACCAACACCTCGGGCACCTGCGTACCGGCGCCCGGCACGGGGGCGAACAGGAGGTGGTGCAGCGGAGCGTACGGGAGCATCGCGCCCACCAGCGGGCTGCCCGCGCCCACCTGCCGGGCGAGGCCTGATGCCGCCCGCTCACGCAGGAGCACGATCGGCCGCGCCGCCGAGCTCAGCAGCTCGGCCTCCACGGAGTCGACCTCGGCGAGCTGCTCGACGACCGGCATCCCGGCCGCCATCACCGCGAGCGGCTTGTGGGGACGATGCTTTCGTTCGCGCAGCCGCGCCACCGCATCGGCGTCGCGGGCGTCGCAGGCCAGGTGGTAGCCGCCGACACCCTTGATCGCCACGATCGCCCCCTCGGCGAGCAGGCGGTGGGTGGCGGCGATCGCGGCGTCGGTGCCCTCGACGGTGCCGCCCGGTGTCTCGAGCCACAGCCGTGGCCCGCAGTCGGCGCACGCCAGCGGCTGGGCGTGGAAGCGCCGGTCGGCAGGGTCGGCGTACTCGGCCGCGCATGGCGCACACAGCTCGAAACCGGCCATCGTGGTGGTCGGGCGGTCGTACGGGAGCGCCGTGGTGATCGTGAACCGGGGCCCGCAGTTCGTGCACGTGACGAACGGGTAGCGGTAGCGGCGGTCGGCGGGGTCGAACATCTCGGCAACGCAGTCGCCGCAGACCGTGCTGTCGGGCGCGACGAACGTGACCGCGTCGCCAGCACCCCGGCTCGTCTCGATCGAGAAGCCGATGTCGTCGGTGCACGCCACGACGGAGCGTTCGATGTGGCGCACGACGGCGAGCGGGGGGCCGGCGGTCACCTCGGCGACGAACGCGTCGATCTCGTGTGGGGCGCCCTGGACCTCGATGAACACGCCGGCCACGTCGTTGCCGACGAATCCCGACAGGCCCCGACGCGTCGCGCAGTTGCAGACGAAGGGCCGGAACCCGACGCCTTGCACCAGCCCGGACACGCGCATGCTCTCGCGCACGACCGTCGGATGGTCGACAGCGGTCACCGGCCGAGCTCCCAGATCATCACCCGGTTGTTCCCCGAGTCGGCGACCGCGAGCCGCCCTCCATGGAGGCACAGACCGTACGGCCAGCAGAGCGTGTCTGGCGCGACGAGGTCCCAGCGGTTCTCGCCGTTGCTGGCGAAGTCGGGCTGGCCGAGCACGTGATCGGCCGGCCGGCCCGACGTGTCGGGCACGCGGTCCCACAGCAGGACGCGGTTGTTGGCGGTATCGGCGACGGCCATCTGGGGTGTGCCGTGCTCGTGCTGGTCGCCGGCTCGCTCGACCGTCCGGTCGTCGACCGCGATCGCGTACGGGAAGCGCAACGACGAGGCGGTCTGGGGCTGGTACGGGAACTCGCTCCCGGTGACGAAGTCGCCCTGACCGAGCACCGATGTGGCGTCGCCGTCGGCGGTCGGTCGGGGCGACCAACCGAGCACCCGGTGGTTGCCGGCGTCGGCGACGAGCAATCGGTCGGCTGTGCCGGCCACGTCGTGCACCCAGCGGAAGCTGGCGGGGCCGATCTCGCCGCGGTTCTCGTCGCGTTGGCACCCGTCGGGCTGGCCCAGCACGAGCACCGGTGGTTCGTCCGGCTCGGGGATGCCGTCCCAGGCGAGCACCCGGCGATTGCCCGTGTCGGCGACGTAGAACCGGTCCGCGACGACGGCGACACCGAACGGCCAGTACAAGCCGTCGGGGCGGCAGCCCAGCCCGCGGTTCTCCTCGACCGATGTGGCGTCGGGTTGACCGAGCACGATGTCGGGTGCCGTGTCGCTACGGTCCGGAACGTCGTTCCACACGAGGATCCGGTGGTTCCAGGCGTCAGCGACGACCAGCCGTCCCTCGTGGACGAGCACCCCGGTCGGCAGTCGCATGCCGCGCTCGGGTCCGCGCCCGGCAGCCTGCGCACCGTCGTCGGTGAAGCTCACCTGGCCGAGCAGCACGTCGGCTGGCTGGTGGCTCGTGGCCGGCGGCCCGTGCCAGATCAGCACGCGGTGGTTGCCGGTGTCGGCGACGATCAGGCGCTCGTCGTCGAGCCACACCGCGCGCGGCGCGTACAACTGGCGACAGGTCGGCATCGCCGCCGGGAGCGCCAGGCCACCGGGCGCCTCGGCGCCGAACCACAGCGTCGGGCGTGGGCGGGGATCGGGCCCGGTGTGGTCGGGTGCCGAGGCGACGCCGGCGGCGCCCGCGTGGGCGCGGGTCGGACGGCCCGGAAGCTGCGCGCTGCGTACCCGGTACCGGCTCTCAACGGGCACGGATCCACACCTTGCCGTCGTCGACGCGCAGCGGGATCTGAGGGAGCTGGGCGCCGGGGGCCGACAGGCACTCGCCGGTCGCCGCGTCGTAGCGGAAGCCGTGCCACGGGCACACGAGGACACCGTCGTCGATCATCCCGCCGTCGAGCGTCATGCCCTGGTGCACGCACTCGTTTCGGAACACGGCGAGGCGCTGGTCGACGTTGGTGATCACGAAGCTGTCGTCGTCGACGTCGAAGCGCATCATGCCGCCGAGCGGGATCGCGCCGGCCGCGGGCCCCTCGATCCACCCGGTGTCCTTCCGCCCGATCGCCGAGAGGGGGATGAACGCCGCCGTCGGCTGGTCCTCGAGGACCTCGATGCCGGTGATCTCCTCGACCCCGTCGACGAGCGCCTGCTCGACGCCTTCGCGGAGGGTGACCGCCGACATCGAGCACCCGCTGCACGACCCGTGCAGCCGGACCTGGGCGGTGGCGCCCTCGACGCCGACGAGTTCGACGTCGCCGCCGTGCGAGCGCAGGTACGGCCGGACGTGTTCGAGCGCGGCCTCGGCGCGGGCGGTCACGCTCGGGCGGATGATGCCCTGGAGCGCCAGCACGGCGTGGACCGACGGATCGTCGACCAGCCCGAACAGCAGCTCCTTGCCGCGCGGGTCGGCGCGCAGTGTGCGCACGATGTGGACGAGGGCGAGATGGTGGAACTGCTCGATCGCCGCCTTGAGGTCGAGTGCCGCCTTCCGGGCGGGCTCGTCGAGCGATTCGACCGCCGCGAGCGCGTCGTCGACGCGCCGCGCGTTGCCTTCCAGCGCCGCGTCCGCGGTCGCGTCCACGGTCGTGCCGGTACCGGCGCTGGTGTCTTCGACCGTGGTCATGACGACGCATCCTGACGCTGGCGCGATTCCTGCTTGGCGATCTCGTCGAGCACCGACCGCACGCTGCGTACCGCGTCGCCGTCCTCGAACTCCTCGAAGATCGCCCGCGCCTCGTGGAGGCGGGACTTGGCCTGGTCGAACACACCGAGGTGGGCGAGCGCGTTGCCCTGGTTGGCGAGCACACGGGCGCGGCCCTGGGGGTCGCTGTGGCGGTCGCGCACCACCAGCACGTCCTCGTACAACTCGACGGCCTCGGCGATGTTGTCGGCCTGGTGGGTCGACGGCATGTACACGAGTGCGTTGGCGAGGTTGAGCTGGGTGCTCGACCAGCGATCGGGGTGGGTCTCGGCGGTGAACACCTTGAGCGCCTCACGCATCGACTGGACGGCGATCCCCGTCCGCAACAGGTCGCTCGCCTCGTGCATCGGCGTGGTCAGGTAGGCGAGGCCGAGGTTCGCCGACGCGGTGGCGAACGTCTCGGGCGCGGTGTCGATCGTGATCAGCGACAGCGCGCTCAGGTAGTGGTCGATCGCCGTCTTCATCAGCCGCGGCGCCGCCTCGGACATCTCCTGATGCATCGCTCCGGCGGTGACGTGCAGCTCGGCGAGGCTGTGCACCAGGTCGGTCCCTTCGAGCGCATCGATCGCTGCCTGCAACGTGACCGTGGCGCGGGTGGTGCCACCTTCGTCGAGCTGGAGGTTGGCCATCTGGCCGAGGAGCTGCCCGGCGAGCGGCGGGCTGACCGACTGGGCGAGCCGCGCCGCAGTCTCGAGCTCGTCGAGCGCGGTGCCGCGGTCGTGGTGCTCCAGTGCGGCCGCGGCGTGGGCGGCGTGGATCATCGCCGCCAGCTCACCGTCGGCGGCCGACGCCGGCGGGGGGGCCGGCGCCAGGCCGACGACGTACGCGACCGTGTCGACGTGGGCCAGCAGCGGCCCTTCGGCACGATGGCGCAACTGTGCCAGCAGATCGAGATCGGGCGCGAGCGCGAAGCGGTTGGCGAGCGCGATCACGTCGGCATCGGTGACGTGGGCGAGCGCGCCGGGCAGGTCGCCGTCGAGCGCCAGCTCGTAGTACCGCAGCGACGCCGGCAGCGTGGCCGGTCGCCGACCGGCCACGAGTTCGGTGCGGGCATCGTCGTGGTCGTCGCCCGGCCCGATCAGCAACGTGCCGGCGGGCAACGGGAAGACCCCGACCGGCTGGGGCCGCGGGAGCGGGTCGGGCGCGTGCTCAGCCATTGACCGGCCCCGTGATGTCGCGGCGGGCAGCACGCCCGATCCAGTTCGCGGCGATCTGTGCCTGGCGCTCGGTGCGGTACGTCGCGATCCGCTTGCGGACGACCTCGTCGGCGAAGATCACCACGACGTCGACCGCCCATTGACCGCGCTCGGCGACGATGACCGTCTCGGCGTCGTAAGCCCGCTCGGCGGGATGATCGGTCTCGTCATCATTCACCTTCCGTCACCGATGTCGACGCGCAGGGCGCCACGGGCGGCATCCCACACGGCTTCGCGGACTCCGACCGGCCGATCGGCGGCGAGCGCCTCCCACACGAGCGCCGAGCGATCGCCGCGCGCGTTGCGCTGCTTCAACAGCAGCCCGCCGCCTTCCGGGCCGACGAGCGGCATCAACCAGAGCTCGGCGCCGTGGGGCACGGCGACGAGCGAATCGTTGGGGAAGTGCTCGGCGGCCACGCCCCGGTCGAGGCGGAGGTAGCCGTCGGCGGTGAACTCGACCGGGATCGTGCCGGCGCTCGTGGTGGACGACCCGTCAGCCGGCGACACGGTCGTCCTGCCAGATCTCGCGCACGAGCCGCGCCACGGTCTCCATCGACTCGCGCACCTCCGGCGACAGCTCGTCGCCGAAGCCGACGTTGGCCGCCTCGATGAGGAACACGGTGACGTCGTCGGGATAGTCGTCGCCGAGCAGCCACCGCCCGAACGCCAGCGCGTGATCCCACCGGAACGAGTGGCTGTGCAGGCCGTCGAGCGCGGGCAGGTCTTCGAGCTCGGCGGCGGGGACCCGGAAGATCGTGCCGGGCGCCGAGCCGGTGGCGGCGGCGTCGACGATCACCACCTTGCGGGCGCCGCGCATCTTGAACGACACGTCCATGCCGGCGGTGCCGCCGTCGACGAGCACGACGCCGGACGCCGGGATGCCTTCGTCCCACAGGTGGCGCACGAGGATCGGGCCGACGGCGTCGTCGCTGCGCAGCAGGTTGCCGCACCCGATCACGACGATGTCACCGGAGCGGCCCTCCACCGTCAGATGTCTCCGTTGACGACGAACCTCGACAACTCGCGGCCGGTCTTGCCGTCGTAGGCATGGACGGTGCAGACCAGGCACGAGTCGAAGCTGCGGGCGACAAGGCCCAGCTCGACGGGGTCCTCCATGTCGGCGATCGGGGCGCCGACGAGGGCGTTCTCGATCGGCCCGAGCGTGCCGTCGCCGTCGCGCGGGCCGATGTTCCACGCGGTCGGGGTGACGACCTGGTAGTTGGCGATCTTGCCGTCCTCGATGACGATCCAGTCGGCGAGCGCTCCCCGGGCGGCCTCGGTGGCGCCGAAGCCCTTGCCCGACTCGTGCTCGACGGGCTTGGTGTAGAAGCTCTCGTGGAGCTGGATCTCGTCGAGCCACTGGCGGGTCC
>CAZBTQ010000140.1:5110-7801 GCA_964494405.1 uncultured Iamiaceae bacterium | reverse complement strand
GTCCTGCACCGCGCGGTGCCCCGCGAGCCGCTCGAAGCGGTGGGCAAGGTCGCCGACCTCGTCGAGGCGACGGCGCGCTACGACCCGGCCGAGCTGAGCCAGCGCGACGCGCTGCTGCTCGAGACCTACGTCGCCGCTCGTCGAGCCGACGAGGTCGCCGACGCGATCGCCGACGCCAACGAGCGCTGGATCGCCGCCACCGCGCCGCTCGTCGAGGCGGCCCTGGTCGACGGCACGATCGACGACGGCGTCGACCCCGCCGCCGTGCTCTACCTCGTGCGAGTGCTGCGCCTCGGCCTCCTCCTCCAGCGAGGCGCGGGCATCCCAGGGCCCGACGCCGACGCGTGGGAGGCCCTGATGCACCGGGTCGTCGCCAGCTTCGGGCGACCCGACACGACCGACGGACCGCCGACGACCGACCACACCGACGACCCATCTCCACCGACCGACCACTGATCAAGGGGACCGATCACATGACCGCCACCGAAGAGACCAGCCAGGCCGACGACCTTCCGACCATCGCGGTCGGGCCCGACTACAGCCTGCCGAGCAACGCCGAGATGCAGGAGGCGTTCAAGCTCATCGACGACCACGCCCAGCGCATCTTCACCTGGAAGTACGACCGTGAGCGGGCCCAGCTCGTCACCCTCTACAACAAGGCGATGGCGTCGCAGTGGAACTCGGTCACCGAGCTCGACTGGGCCACCGAGGTGGACGCCGAGAAGGAGGCCAACCACGATCACGCCACCGTGCACCTGGCCCGCCATGTGGCCGAGATGCCCGGCTCGCCATTGAAGAACTGGGGCGACAAGGAGTACCTCCAGTTCGCCCTCGAGCTCCAGAAGGCCCAGCTCAGCCAGTTCATGCACGGAGAGCAGGGGGCGATGATGGTCGCCGCCAAGATCGTCGAGACCGTGCCGTGGATCGACGCCAAGTACTACGCGTCGACCCAGACCATGGACGAGGCCCGCCACACCGAGGTGTTCGCCAAGTACCTCCACGAGAAGCTCGGCGAGGCCTATCCGATGAGCCCGTTCCTCGAGGACCAGATCACGGTCCTGCTCGAGGACAGCCGCTGGGACATCGCCTACCTCGGCATGCAGATCATCATCGAGAGCCTCGCCCTCGCTGCGTTCGGCGACATGCTGCGCACCACCGAGGAGCCGCTGCTCAAGAAGCTCCTCCGCTACGTCATGGCCGACGAAGCCCGCCACGTCGCGTTCGGCATCCTCAGCCTGGGCGAGTACTACCAGGAGCTCACCGACCACGAGCTGAAGGACCGCCAGGAGTTCATGGTCGAGAACACGATCCGCAGCCGTTCGCGTGCCTCCACCCCCGAGGTCTGGGAGCGGATGGGCGTGTCGTTCGACGCGGTCCGCCCGTTGTTCATGGAGGCGATCCAGGAGTCGGGTCGCAGCCCGATCAACTCGTTCCAGCGTGGCTTCTTCGCCAAGCTCGTCCCCAACACCCGCAAGCTCGGCCTGCTCGACCGCAACGGCGGCTTCCTGCGCGAGCAGTGGGAGGCGGCAGGGCTCATGGAGTTCGAGTTCGCCGAGGACACGTCCGAGGACTACGCGAACTACGACGCCGTCGCCCAGGACCGCGCCGCTGCCGCTGCCGCTGCCGGAGCCAGCTGAGCTACGAAGCGAACAACGGCAGGTCGAGGGGCGCGCGCTTGGTGCGCTTGAGCTCGGAGAAGGCCGGGAAGTCCACGAAGGTCCTCAGCGCGTCGTAGAAGCGGACAGCCGTGTCGTCGTCGGGCACCGCGCTGATCACGGGCCCGAACAACGAGTTCCCATCCGGTGGGTCGTAGGTGATGACCGGCGTGCCGACACCATCGCCGGTCCGACGGAACGCTTCATCGCTCTCGGCCTCGATGAGCGCGTCCCAGGACTCGTCGTCGGCCGCGTCCGCCAGGTCCGCCGGGAGCTCGAGCGAGTCGAGGATCTCGGCCACGTCGATCGCGGCGACGGCGCTGGCCGTGCGCTCCAACCGGTCGCCACTCGCGTCGAGGTACCAGTACCGCTCTCCGTAGGCTCGGTAGAGCGCGCCGACGGCCTCGTTGCCGAACCGATCCCGCGCTGCGGCACAGATGCGGTGGTAGCGAAGGCCGCGGTCGTGGGCCTCCACCATCGCGGGCGGTCGATCCTTCCCCTCGTTGATGAAGTGCAGGGAGATGAACCGCCAACCGATCCTCACGCCGCGCAGCTCGGACACCCGGCGCATCCACACCGACGTCTGCCAGGCGAACGGGCAGGCGGGATCGAAGAAGTACTCGATGTCGTAGGGGCCGCCGGGAAGCTCGGCGATGGGCGTGTGGTCAGGTGTCGGTTCGGTGGTCACGGGTGGCTCCAACGCACCACCAGCCGACACCTTCCCAGTCAGCCGTCGACGAGGGGGCAGCTGCGGGCGGCGTCGACGTCGACGAGTGGCACGTAGAGGGCCGCACAGCGGATCGCTCCGACACCCACGTGCACGAACTCCCAGGGCTCGGGCTGCGGGCCTTGTGGCGCGCTGCCCCGGGGGTAGCTCGGGACGAACCCGTGGCGCTTGGCCACCGCGAAGTCGTCGGCGCGCAGCCACACCTCGGCCGGGCTCCCCTCGAACGCGGCGAGCGGACCCCCCGCATTGAAGTCGACGGTGAAGCCCGAGTGGTGGCGGGAGTACCCGGGGATCGAGTGGTAGGCGAGC
>CAZBTQ010000140.1:0-5010 GCA_964494405.1 uncultured Iamiaceae bacterium | reverse complement strand
GGCGGGTCGGTCGTCGTGGTCGTCGACGGGACCGTCGTCGGCGGGATCGTCGGAGCGGTCGTTGTCGTCGGAGCCGTGGTGCTCGACGTCGAGGCGTCGTCGGCCGCGGGGCCGGCCGGGCCGACTCCGGATGCCTCGCGTCCCTCCCCGCCCGCTGGCGTACAGGCGGTCAGCCCGACCGTCACCAGTACGACGAGGAGGGTGAGGGCGGCGCGCACGGACGGAACGTAGCGGATCGTCCACGACCGTCTGTCGCGGGAGACCGAGGTGTTGCGGGACGGGGTGCGCGCGGCGCTAGGGTGATGGCTCGGGGATCGGGAGGTCCCCGTTCAGGTAGGCGGAGCGGCTGATCGCGGCGTCCCAACCGGCGTCGCCGGCCGCCCCCTGATTCGCACAGCGAACCGACACCGACCCGAGCGGGAAGGTGCGGTGCTTCTCGCTGGCGGTGGAGCGCCGATGCACCAAACGAGTGGAGCGACCGAGTCGCTCCCCCACGAGTCCCAGGACGCGACCGAGACGACGGCCGCGCCCCCGCACGCCGACGCGACCGAGACGATCGCCGAGCCCGTGCAGGCTGACGCGTCCGAGACGACTGCCGAGCCAGCCGAGCCCGAGCTCTCCGACGACGAGCTCGTCGCACTCATCGAGGCGGCCGCAGCCGCCGAGGCTGACGCGCAGCAGCTCGCGCTGCTCGCTCGCAACCGGCGACGGTGGACGACCGTCCTCGACGACCTGCTCGAGCGCACCGAGGACGATCTCGACGCGCTCCGTGGCATGAAGGGTCCCGAGCGCGACCAGATCGTCGCCGACTTCGAGGCCGAGCGCGACCGCCTGTCGATCGCGCTCGAACTGCTCGAGGGGCCCGACGCTTCGCACGGCGACGGTCCGGTCATCGACGCTCCAGGCGAGACCCGGCTCCAGCTCTCGTGGTCCGACGATCGCCTCGTCGCCTGGGGCGGCGGGGCCGGTGCCGCATCGGCGAGCGAAGCCGATCTGCGCGCCCTGCTCGCCGCTGCCGGCGCACCGGCAGGGGGCTGGGAGGATCACGCATCCATCGAGCTGCCGGGTGCGACGCCAGCGGGCGCGCTCTCGTCGCCGATCGGCGCCGTCCTCGGCTGGCTCGCAGCGGTCGGTGGCGGCCAGACCGCTGCCGACACCGGTGCGAGCGTCCGCTGGCTGGGTCGAGTCGCCGCGTGGGGCGTCCAGCTCGTCGCCCGGGGTTCGATGGTGCCGACGGTCGTGCTCGACACCGGCAGCAAGGGCCAGGGCAACGCGGCGCCCGTGGCCCACGCCGTGCGGTGGGCACCAGCGCTCGTCGACCAGCCGCGCCTCGATGCGCTGGCGAGCGCGATGCCCGGCCCGGTCACCGTGCTGCGACGCAGCAACGGCCGCGACGTGGCGCTCTCGGTGCTCGGTGCGGTGGTGCACGCCATCGTCAGCGACGCCGCGAGCCGACTCGAGCTGCCGGCGCCGCCACCCCAACCTCGAACCACGAGCGACGTCGCCGAGGCGATCCTCACCCGCCTCGACGGATCGTCGTTCGTAGCGCCGATGCGGGCCGGCGCCGAGCTCTCATCGCGCCTCGAGCGCTGGGCGAAGCCGGTCACCGAACCGGTCACCGTTCGACTCGTCGTCGCCCTCGACCCACCCGACTCTGGCAACGCCTGGTTCCTCTCGGTCCTCGGACCGAACCCCGAGGGCGACCTCGTCCCCGTCGAAGTCGCGCTGGTCGACTCCCGTTCGAAGCGGCAGATGTCCCAGCAGCTGGCCCGCCTCGAACGCCTGCTCCCCGCCCTCCAGCGCCCGGGCGGCTTGCGCCGTGGCCAGGTCTACCTGAGCCAGGACGAGGCGTGGGAGCTCATGACCGAGACCGGCGCGGTGCTCGACGCAGCAGGCTTCGACGTGCGCGTGCCCGCGCTGTCGCGCCGCAAGCCATCGCCGGCCCTGCGACTCACCACCGAGGGCGACGAGACCGTCGTCGGCGCCAACCAGCTCACCGCGGTGCGGTGGTCGGCGGTGTTCGACGACGTCGAGCTCACCGCCGCCGAGATCACCGCCCTCGCGGCGGAGGCCCGCCCGCTGGTCCGTTCCCGTGGCCGTTGGATCGAGCTCGACAAGGCCGACCTGGCCGAAGCCGCTGCCGCCCTGGCCGAGCAGGCCGGACGCACGCAGATGACCGGCGCCGAGGTGCTGCGCTTCGGCGTCGGCCTCGACGGCTCGCCACTGTCCGGCGGCATCAGCGTCACCGGTTCCAGCTGGGCGGCCGACCTGCTGGCTCGCGCCGCCGATGCATCGACCGAGGCCGTCACGCGGCCTGCCGGCTTCGACGGGGAGCTGCGCAGCTACCAGGCCGAAGCGCTCGGCTGGCTGGCGTTCCTCGACGCCGTCCAGCTCGGCGGCTGCCTGGCGCTCGACATGGGCCTCGGCAAGACGCCCACGGTCCTCGCCCACCTCGCCCGCAACAAGGGAGAAGGCACCGCGCTCGTCATCGCCCCGCCAGCGGTCGTCGGCAACTGGGCCTCGGAGGCGGCGCGCTTCGCACCGGACCTGAAGGTCGTCGTGCACCACGGCGCCTCGCGCTCCACCCACGACGAGCTCCAGGCCGAGATCGACGGCGCCGACGTGGTGATCACCACCTACGGCACCGCCGTCCGCGACGTCGATGCGCTCGAGAAGCACCACTGGCGCCGCACGATCCTCGACGAGGCCCAGGCGATCAAGAACCCCGCCAACGAGACGTCCCAGCAGCTCCGGCGCATCCCGTCGGACATGCGCCTGGCCCTCACCGGCACCCCGGTCGAGAACGGCCTCGGCGACCTCTGGGCGATCCTCGACTACACGAACCCGGGTCTGGTCGGTCCGCGACCGGCGTTCATCAGCCAGCTCTCGGCCAAGAGCACCAACACCGACCGCACCGCGGAGGGTGGGCTGCGGGCGCTCAACGGCATCCTCGTGTTCCGCCGAACCAAGTCCGAGCCGGCCGTCGCCGCCGAGCTCCCCGACCGCATCGACGAGCTCGACCACTGCACCATGACCCCCGAGCAGATCGGCCTGTACCAGGCCGTGCTCGACAAGCTCGTCCTGCCCGACCAGAACGAGACCGGCGAGAAGCCGCCCCAGGGCCAGATCCTCGCCGCGATCACCGCGCTCAAGCAGATCTGCAACCACCCGGTGGCCTACGAGGACGACGGCGGACCGCTGGCCGGGCGCTCCGGCAAGCTCGCCCGCCTCGAGGAGATCGTCGAGAACGTGTACGCCGCCGACGAGCGGATCCTGGTCTTCACGCACTTCGCCCGCTGGGGAGAGCGGCTGGCGACGCACCTCACCGAACGGTTCGGTCGGCCGGTCGCCTGCTACCACGGTGGGCTGTCCCGCAAGGAGCGCGACCGCATCATCGCCGAGTTCCAGCAGGGCGAAGGGCCTGGTGCGCTGGTGCTCTCGCTCAAGGCGGGCGGCACCGGCCTCAACCTCACCGCGGCGAGCCACGTGGTGCTCTACGACCGCTGGTGGAACCCCGCGGTCGAGGACCAGGCCCGCGACCGCGCGTGGCGCATCGGCCAGACCCGCACTGTCGTCTCGCACCGCCTCGTGTGCCCCGGCACGGTCGACGAGCGCGTCGAGGAGGTCGTCGCCGGCAAGCGCCACATCGCCGACCTGGTGCTGCCGAAGTCGAGCTCGCTCGCCGACCTCGACGCCACGCAGCTCCGCAGCGCGCTCGGGCTGCGCACCGACGAGCTCCTCACCGACGACGCAGGCTCGGGTGGCCGAACCGGGTCGGTGCCCGACGAGGAGGACGCTGCATGAGCCCACGCCGCAGGGGACGCAAGAAGACCGGCCGCAGGGGCAACGCGCCCCAGCCGCTCGAGCTCTGGAAGTCCCACCCCGAACCTCCAGACGTCGAACTGGTCGCGCCGGTCGGTGACCCGGGCGCGGTGATCCGCTCGCTCGGCACTCCCCCGCTCACCGGTCAGGCAGCCGTCGCCGACCAGTACCTGGAGCTCGCCGCCCGCAAGTCGGCGGCCACCGCCACAGCGCTGGCCAAGGCCGCGGGCCTGCTCGTCGACGACGGCGCTGACGCCTGACGCCGACCGGTGAGGCCGGCGGGGGCCGAGCGAGCGGATCAGGAGAAGAAGAGGCGGGTGAGCCAGTCGGCGACGAGCGCCGGCTTCTCGGAGCCCTCGACCTCGACCGTGTAGGTCTTGGTCACCTGGACGCTCGAGCCCTTGAGCTCGACGCTCTTCACCACGCTCGCGGCGCGGATGCGTGAGCCGACCGGGACCGGGCTCACGAAGCGCACCTTGTCGAAGCCGTAGTTCATGCCCATCTGGATGCCCTCGAGCGGGCCCGGGGACGTCTCCGGACGGATCGACGCCGCCAGGTGGGTGAGCATCGACAGCGTCAGGAAGCCGTGGGCGATCGTGCCGCCGAACAGGGGCTTGGCCCGCTCGGGATCGACGTGGATGAACTGGTGGTCGTGGGTGACGTCGGCGAACTGGTCGACGAGGTCCTGGGTCACGTCGAACCACTCGCCGTGGCCCTCGTCGTTCCCCTCGGTGGTGGCCAGCTTCTCGTATGCGGCTTCGGCGTTGGTCGCCATCGGGCGCTCCCCTCTCGACGTGGTCGGAGCACGCACCGTACCGACTGCCCACGACGACCTCCAAGGTGGGAGGATGCCGCCGTGGGCGCCGACGATGTGGGCACGACCAGCGCAGATCGGCGCGACACCTTCGCCGCGTGGGGCGAGCACAGCGTGCTCAACGATCCCGTCCTGTCGGTGGTGAACCCCGGCGGGATCTCGATCGGCTCGTGGGTCCACATCGCGTCGTACGCGGTGATCGAGGCGTTGATGCCCGAGCGCGGCGTCACCGTGCAGATCGACGACGGCGCCTACATCGGCCACTTCTTCAGGCTGAGTGCGATGCGGCACGTGCACATCGGCCGCGAGACGATGATCGCCGACCGCGTCTACGTCTCCGACACCGGGCACCGGTACGAGGACGTCACGACGCC
>CAZBTQ010000139.1:0-7835 GCA_964494405.1 uncultured Iamiaceae bacterium | reverse complement strand
TAGGCGGGGATGACGACGGTGGGCTTGGCCCGGCCACCCTCGACCGGTTCGTACACCGCGAGGAGCGAACCGTCGGTGGCGAGCAACGGCCACGGCGGCTCGCCGTCGACCGCCAGGACCTCCAGGTCGAGCACCCGACCGTTGCGGACCAACACCGCGACCTCGTCATCGACGGTCACCGCAGACAGGTCGCGCAGCGCCTCGGCCATCGGCAGCGGCGTCGCGCCCTCGATCGAGGTCGCCTCGTCGAGCGTGAACGACCCGATCGCGGTGCGGCGCAGGTTCCGCAGGTGCGCTCCCCCACCGAGCAGGTGGCCGAGGTCGGCGGCCAGCGTGCGGACGTAGGTGCCCGACGAGCACTCGACCTCGGCCCGCAGCACCCCAGGTTCGCCTGGCACCTCGGAGACCTCGAAGCGGTGGACCGTGACGGGCCGCGGATCGCGCTCCACCTCGATCCCCTGCCGGGCCAGGTCGTGCAGTCGCTTGCCACCGACCTTCACCGCCGAGACCATCGGCGGGATCTGGAGGATGTCGCCGGTGAGCTGTGTCGCCGCCTGGCGCGCCGCGTCCAGGGTGACCTCGGACATGTCGTGGGTGGCGGTGACCTCGCCCGACGCGTCGAGCGTGTTGGTCTCGGTGCCGAGGACGATCTCGCCGACGTAGTGCTTGGGCAGCGCGGTCATGAAGCGCATCAGCCGCGTGGCCCGACCGACCCCGACGAGCAGGACCCCGGTCGCATCGGGGTCGAGCGTGCCGGCATGACCGACCTTGCGGGTGCCCAGCACGCCGCGCAGCTTCGCGACCACGTCGTGGGAGGTCCAGCCGGCAGGCTTGTCGATCACGGCGAGGCCGTCGGGCCCCGACGGCCGGCTCACGAGTCGGACTCGGCCGCTTCGTCGTGGGGCTTGGGCAGGTCGTCGTGAAGCTCGGTCGCTTCGTCGCTTGGCTCGCTCGAGTCGCCGTGGAGCTCTGGAAGGTCGCGCAGGATGTCCTCGATCCGGGTGGCGTGGTCGACCACGCGGTCCACCTCGAACACCAGCTCGGGGACGCGCTTCACACGCGCCTCCTGGCCCAGGGCTCGGCGCAGCTCGCCACGGTGATCGGCGAGCGCGTCCAGCACCTCGGCATCGAGCTCGGCGGCGTCAGGGTCGTCGGGATCGTGCGGCGCGACGAAGTACATGATCGCCCGGTCGAGCGACGAGTCGACGTCGACCTCGATGACCGTCACCAGGTCGAGCCGCTCGTCGTCGATGCGCTCGAGCGCCTCGGCGAGGATCTCGCGGAACAGCTCCTTGAGCCGCGCAGTGCGCGGATAGTTGCGTGGACTGCCTCGTCGTGACCTGCTCATGTCAGTCCTCCTCGTCGAGCCAGCGCCGCCGTGCGCCGAGCACCTGCACCCCTGGAGCCGACCACACGAACCGTTCGACCTCGTCCATCACCTCGGTGGCGTGGTGCACGCTGTTGGACACCACGGCGAAGCCCACCGACGCACGTTGCCACGTGTCGCCGCCGTCGGTCTCGGCCGACGCCACGCCGAAGCGGCGGCGCGCACCCTCGATGATCGGCTTGAGGATGGCGCGGCGCGCCTTCAGCGATCGGCTCTCGCCGAGGTGGAGATCGATCTCGATGGCCAAGACGTGCACGAGCCGCGCCTCCCGCCCGGGCTAGGAGCGGGGGATCTCCCGCTCCTCGTAGGTCTCGATGATGTCGCCGTCCTTCAGGTCCTGGAAGTCCGAGAGCCCGATGCCGCACTCGAACCCGGCCGCGACCTCGCGGACGTCGTCCTTGAAGCGGCGCAGCGAGCTGATCTCGCCCTTCCAGATGATCGTGCCCTCACGCAGGAACCGGACCTTGGAACCGCGGGTGATGACACCGTTGGTGACGTAGCAGCCGGCGATGGCACCGACGCGGGGGACGCGGATGACCTCGCGCACCTCGGCGTCGCCGGTGACGACCTCTTCGTACTCCGGCGCCAGCATGCCGACCATGGCGTTCTCGATGTCCTCGAGCGCCTTGTAGATGATCTCGTAGGTGCGGATCTCGACGCCCTCGTTCTCGGCGATCTCGCGGGCGTTGCGGTCGGGACGCACGTTGAAGCCGATGATCGTCGCGTTGGACGCCGCGGCGAGCTCGATGTCGCCCTGGCTGATGCCGCCGACGCCACGCAGGACGAACGACAGCTTGACCTCGTCGCGCTCGAGCCGCTTGAGGCTCTCGGTGAGCGCCTCGAGCGAGCCGTTCACGTCGGCCTTGATGATGAGGTTGAGCGTGGCGGCCTCGCCGGCCTGGATCTGGCTGAAGATGTCCTCCAGCCGGGCGCCGCCCGACATGGCGTGGGCGTCGCGGCCGTGGCTGGCGACGCGCTGCCAGTGCTCGCGGGTCTCGGCCACCTTGGCGGCCTTGCGCTCGTCGGGGGCGACGACGAAGTCGTCACCTGCCTGGGCGACGTCGGACAGGCCGAGCACCTCGACGGGCGTGGACGGACCGGCTTCGCGGAGCTGGTTGCCCTTGTCGTCGATGAGCGCACGAACGCGGCCCCACGACGCGCCAGCGACGAGAGGATCGCCCACACGCAGCGTGCCTCGCTGCACGAGCACCGTCGCGACGGGACCACGCCCGACATCGAGGTGGGACTCGAGCACGGCACCGCGGGCACGGCCGTCGGTGCTGGCCCTCAGGTCTTCGAGGTCGGCCACGACGAGCAGGTTGTCGAGGAGCTCGTCGATGCCGAGCTCCTGGAGCGCGGAGATCTCCACGACGACGGTGTCGCCGCCCCACGACTCGGGCACCAGGTCGCGCTCGGAGAGCTGCTGGAGGACCCGGTTGGGATCGGCGTTGTCGCGGTCGATCTTGTTGACGGCCACCACGATGGGCACATCGGCCGCGCGGGCGTGGTCGATGGCCTCGATGGTCTGGGGCATGACGCCGTCGTCGGCTGCGACGACCAGGACCACCAGGTCGGTGGCGTTGGCGCCACGGGCCCGCATGGCGGTGAACGCCTCGTGGCCCGGGGTGTCGATGAAGGTGAGCAGCCTGCCGTCGCGCTCGGTCTGGTAGGCACCGATGTGCTGGGTGATGCCACCCGCCTCGCCGGCCACGACGTTGGCGCTGCGGATGCGGTCGAGCAGCAGGGTCTTGCCGTGGTCGACGTGGCCCATGACGGTGATGACGGGCGGACGGATCGGCGCGTCGTCGTCCTCGTCGTCGTCCTCGTCGTCGAGGTCGACCTCGAGCATCTTGAGGAGCTCGACCTCCTGCTCCTCGCCGGGATCGACGAGACGGATCTCCGCACCGATCTCGGCGGCGAACAGCTCGATCATGTCGTCGTTGAGCGACTGGGTGGCCGTGACCATCTCGCCCTGTTGCATGAGGAACCGGACGACGTCGGCCGCGGTGCGGTTGAGCCGCGGACCGAGGTCCTGGGGCGTCGACGAGCGCTCGACCACGATGGTGCCTTCGGGGACGGCGGTGTCCTCGGGCGTGTAGGTCGGCACGTCCATCGGCTGCAGCTCCTCACGGCTGCGACGACGACGACCCTTGCGACGTGGGGGACGACGGTTCTGTCCGGGACCGCCGCCGGGACGGCCTCCACCACCGCCGCCACCGGGACGACCCCCGGGGGCACCGGTGCTCGGACCCGCACCTGCGCCTGGCACCGACTGGCGCGGACCGCCACCAGCGGGCGGACCGCCCGGGCGCGGACGGCCAGGGCCCGGCGGGCGTGCCACCGGCGCTGGACCACGCCCGCCCATGCCCGGAGGCGGCGGGATCGGCTTGCCCGACTGCGAGACGGGAGGTCCTGGAGGTGGCGGGATGGGCTTGCCGGACGCGGACGTCGGCGGGGCCGACGGCTCCGGTGCGGGCTGGACGGACGGCTGCGGAGCGCGTGCCGCCGGCGCCTGTGGGGCGCGGGCGGCTGGAGCTTGGGGTTCGGCGGGACGCGGCGCCCGGCCGACATCGGGCGTCGTCGGACGCGCCGGGGCAGGCGCTGTCGCAGACGCGGCGGGGCGGGAGACGGGCAGGTCGTCCTCACGCCGCGGCGGGCGCGGCGGGTGCTCACTGCCACTCGAGGTGACGAGCGACCGGCGCGGTGCATCGGCTGGCTGCGGGGCCTGGGCGGGGGCCGGCGCAGGTGCCTCGGGCGCCGCGGGCGCCTCGACAGGTGCAGGAGGCTCGGGCGCAGGGGTGGGTGCTGCGTCGTCGGCGACGACCGGTTCCGTGGCGGCTGGGGCCTCGGCAGGAGCCGCGGTGGGCGCGTCGGTGGGCTCGGCCTTCGCAGCGGCCTTCTTCGCCGGCGCCTTCGCGGCCGGCTCCTCGGGCTGGGTCTCGCGGACCAAGCCCTCGCGCTCGGCCTTGCGGCGGACGCGGTCGGCCTGCGCGTCGACGACGCTGGAGGAGTGGCTCTTCACACCGATGCCGAGGTCCTCGCAGAGGTCGAGGGTCTCCTTGTTGGTGAGCCCGAGCTCTCGTGCCAGCTCGTACACGCGGATCTTCGCTGCCAAGTGCCGTTCAGCCCCTTCGTCCTTGTCCCGTGCTCACGGGTCTTCCAGTGTCGCGCACCGTGCCCGCTGGCACGAACGCTGTTGTCTGCTGCTCCGGCGCACCCTGCTCGATGGCCGCGACGAGCGCCTCGATCGCCGAAGGCGATACCGGCCCCCGGAAGGCCCGGGAGTAGGCACGCCGATCGGCTGCGACCCGTGCACAGGAGGTGGATCCTGCGCAGAGCCAGGCACCACGGCCTTCCAGGCTACGGCCGATCGCCAGACTTGCATCCTCGCGGCGCGCGACGCGCACCAGCTCGCGCTGGGGCGCCCGGCGGCGACAGCCGATGCAGGTCCGGATCGGACCGCCGTGCTCAGTCGTCGGACGCGTCCTCGCCGGCCTCGGGCTCGGGATCGGTGACCTCGCCGTCGGCGCTCTCGTCGGTGTCGCCATCGACATCGACGCTCTCGTCGTCAACCGTCGCGTCGTCGTCGGAGTCGTCGGTGTCCTCAGTGGCCAGGTCGTCGATCGACGCGCGTCCGCCGTCGACCACAGCGGCCTCCTCGGCATCGAGCACCTCGACCCCTTCGGCGGGCGACGGCTCGGTGTCGTCGGCGGTGCCGGCCGACCAGGCCTCGGCGGACAGCGCGGGGCCGCCCTCGGCCGGCTGCCACACCTGCTCGCCGGTCTCGGGGTCGACGACCCACTCACCCTCGGCCCACTCCTCGCCGGCGTAGGCCTCTTCGTCGGCGAGCTGGCTCTCGCTCTTGATGTCGACGCGCCATCCGGTGAGGCGGGCGGCCAGACGGGCGTTCTGGCCCTCCTTGCCGATCGCGAGCGACAGCTGGTAGTCGGGCACGATGACGGTGGCGGTGCCGGTCTCCTCGTCGATGCGCACCTCCTTCACCTTGGCGGGCGAGAGGGCGTTCATCACGAACTCGTGCTGGTCGTCGGAGAAGGGGACGATGTCGATCTTCTCGCCGCGCAGCTCGTTGACCACCATGCGCACCCGGGCGCCACGGGCGCCGACGCACGCGCCGACGGGGTCGACGTTGGAGTCGTTCGACCAGACGGCGATCTTGGTGCGATGCCCCGGCTCGCGGGCACAGGCCTTGATCTCGACGATCCCGTCAGCGATCTCGGGCACCTCGAGCTCGAAGAGCCGCTTGATGAGGCCCGGATGGGTGCGGCTCACCACGATCTGGGGACCCTTCGCGGTCTTGCGGACCTCGACGATGTAGGCCTTGAGGCGGCCGTTGGCCTCGGGGCGCTCGTAGGGCACCTGCTCGGCCTGGGGCAGCAGGGCTTCCACCCGACCGAGGTCGAGCAACGTGTAGCGGCTGTCGTTCTGCTGGACGATGCCGGTGACGATGTCGCCCTCGCGGCCGGCGTACTCCTCGTACTTGAGCTCGCGCTCAGCCTCGCGGATGCGCTGCATCATCACCTGCTTCGCCGTCTGGGCGGCGATGCGTCCGAAGTTGGTGGGTGTGACGTCGAGCTCGGGACCGGTGGGCTCGCCCTCCTCGTCGAGGTCCTGGGCGAGCACGCGGATGTCGAAGGTGTCGGGGTCGATCGTGACCCACGCGTACTCGTGGGCATCGGGCATGCGCTTGTAGGCGGACTCCAACGCATCGGCCAGCGCGCTGAACAGCGTCTCGACCGTGATCCCCTTGTCGGCAGCCAGCGCTTGGAGCGCCTCCATCATCTCGGGGTTGCTCACGACCTCGACCTCCTGTCTCGGGAGGGCGACGGACTGCCGCCCGGCTTGGTGGTGGGGCCCCACTCGAACAGCGTGCGGGCCTTCTCGATGTCGTCGAACGCGATGGTGGCGTCGTCCGGGTCGTCGCCGTCCTGCTCGACGACCGCGACGGTCACGCCGTCGTCGGCGACCGCACGGAGCTCGCCGCGCAGGCGTCGAGTGGCTCCGTCGGTGCGGCGAGTGGTGACGAGCACGACCTCGCCGACCGCGGCCTCGAAGTGCTCGCGGGTGCGCAGCGGACGCTCGAGCCCAGGGCTCGACACCTCGAGGGTGTACTTGCCGTCGATGGGATCGTCCTCGTCGACGACGCGGGACACGGCGCGGGAGATGGCGGTGAGGTCGTCGATCGACGGCGTGTCGCCCTGGGGGCCCGCAGCCACGCTGATGCGCAGCACTGGTCCGTGACGCTCGATGTCGTACACCGAGAAGCCTCGATCGGCGACGAGGGGATCGACGATGGCACGCACGCGTTCGGTGACGGACATCGGGCAACCTCCTCGGTGGATAGCGTCGCGCCCAACCGCCGAACGGGTTGACCTGGTTCACAAGAAAGGCGTGGGCCGAAGCCCACGCCTTCGCGCGACATGCGTACAAGAGCGAATCGGGAGTATAGCGCCGCCCGGTCCCCCGCGTCGGTGGACGAGAAGGCGACGTGGCGTCAGTAGGCCCGGCCCACGACCGCCACCGCGCCGGGCTCGTCGCCTGACTCCGGCACCGTGCCGTCGGCACGCTGGATGCAACGGACGGTGACGCCGGCCTCGGCGAGGGTGTCCTCGCCACCTTCGCCCACCGCTGCCCAGGGCAGGCGGGCGAAGCCGGAGGCTGCCGCCTCGACCGCCTCGCCGAGGGAGGTGACGTCGATGAGGCGCTCATCGAGCAACGTCTGCGCCTGGTTCCGCAAGGACTCCTGCGCGGCATCGAGGGCCGCGGTGACCGCGGCGGTCACCTCCCCCACCGCCACCGTTCGCTTGCGTTCGGGGTCGTCGACCGCCAGGTCCCGCCGCACCAAGGTGACGACGCCTTCGGCGAGGTCCCGCGGGCCGACCTCGACGCGCACCGGCACGCCCTTGAGCTCCCAGTCGGTGGCACGACGACCGAACGAGGTCGCCACCTCGTCGTCCAGCACGACCCGCACGCCGGCTGCCTCCAGCTCTGCGGCCATCACCTGCGCACGGTCGAGGCACTCCTGGTCGTCTCGGACGACCGTGACCACAGCCTGGATCGGTGCGAGGCGCGGCGGCAGCCGGAGTCCGTCGTCGTCGCCGTGGCACATGATGAGACCTCCGACCATGCGCGTGGACACCCCCCAGGAGGTCGTCCACGCGTGCTGCTGGGACCCCTCGGCGTCGAGGTACTGGATGTCGAACGCTCGTGCGAAGTTCTGCCCGAGCTCGTGGCTCGTGCCCATCTGGAGGGCCTTGCCGTCGCCCATCATCGCTTCGCAGGTCAAGGTGTTGATCGCGCCGGCGAAGCGCTCCCGCGGCGACTTGCGCCCGACGAGCACGGGGATGCCGAGGACCTCGACCATGAAGTCGCGGTACACCTCGTGGAGGATGCGCAGCGCGTAGTCGTGGGCGTCGGCCTCGGTGGCGTG
>CAZBTQ010000138.1:0-7884 GCA_964494405.1 uncultured Iamiaceae bacterium | reverse complement strand
CGGGTGGCACCGACGAGATCCAGCGCAACATCATCGGCGAGCGCGTGCTCGGCCTCCCGAAGGAGCCCCAGGTCGACCGCGACGTGCCGTTCCGCGAGCTGCGGGTCGGCACCCGCTGAGCTGACGAGCCAGCGCGCGCCCGCGGGCGCGCCGCTACATCTGGTCGAGCAGGTCCTTGGCGAGCCCTGCTCGGCGGATGACCTCGCCGCCCATGCCGACCGCGGCCTGCTTGGCCTCGTCGCCGCCACCCATGGCGCCGGTGGCGTAGCGGACGAACACGCCCTCCATGATGCAGGCCAACCGCCAGTGCGAGAACGCCATGTAGTACGGCAGCGGCGTGAGGTCGAGCGACGACTTGCTGGCGTAGCGCTCGATCAGCTCGGCGCGGGTGGGGAACCCCTCGACGGTGGACGCCGCCGGCAGCACCGAGCGGGCAGCCTCGTCGCGATCGGTCCAGTACATGAGCATCGTCGCCAGGTCGGCGAGCGCGTCGCCGAGCGTGCAGAGCTCCCAGTCGAGGACGGCGATCATCTTGCCGTCGTCGCCGAACATGCAGTTGTCGAGCCGGTAGTCGCCGTGAGCGATCGACGCACCCTGCTGTTGCGGCTTGTGGGCGACGAGCAGGTCGTGCACCTCGTCGACGATCTCGGCGGGACGGAAGACGCCGGCCTCGCGCTCTTGGTCCTGCGAACCCTGGAACTGGCCGTGCCAGCGCTTGAGCTGGCGACCGATGTAGTCCTCCTTCTTGCCAAGATCGCCGAGCCCGACCTCGTCGGGATCGATCGCGTGCAGCGCGACCATGACGTCGACGAGGTCCTCACCGGCGGTGCGCCGCTGGTCGACCGTCAGCTTCTCGGCCTCGGCGACACCGCGCAGGATGTGACCGTCGACGAAGTCCATCACGTAGAACGGCGCCCCGTTGACCTCGACGTCGTCGCAGAACCCGAGCGCCGGGGCCACCGGCACGGGCGACCCGGCGAGGGCCGAGATGATGCGGTGCTCGCGGCCCATGTCGTGCGCGCTGGCAAGGACGTGGCTGACCGGCGGGCGGCGCAGCACGACCCTGCGTCCCGTCGCATCGGTGACGAGGTAGGTCAGGTTCGAGCGACCGCCGGCGATCAGCACGAACTCGAGGGGGGCCTGGATGGGCGGCGTGTTGGCCTCGAGCCAGGCCGTCACGTTCCCCTCGTCGATGCCGTCCATCTGTCCCCCGTTCGCGTGGTGGTCGCAGTGCGCGCTCGACCGTAGCCGCTGGTCCGCACCGCCCCTCAACGGACGAAGCGGGTGACGACCTCGACGTGGGGCGTGTCGGGGAACATGTCGACGACGACCGAACCGTCGTGTCGCCAACCCGCTGCGTGCAGCAAGCCTGCGTCGCGGCCGAGGGCTCCGGCGTCGCAGCTGACGAGCGCCAGGTGGTGAGCGCCTGTGGCGCTGACGGCGTCGACACCCGCGCGTGCGAGGCCGTGCCTGGCAGGGTCGGCGACGACCACCTCGACCGGCGACGGACGCCACTTCTCGACGGCCACGCGGATGACCTTGGCCTCGGCAGCGGCCAGGTTGTGCCTGGCATCGGCGACCGAACTGCGCGACCGCTCGACCGCGACGACGTGTCGGGCGGTGCCGACGGTGGCGCCGAACAGGCCGACACCGCAGTACAGGTCGGCGAGCGACGCGCCCGCGGGAGCGTCGGCGAGCGTGCGATCGACCTCGGCCACCAGCGCGGCCGCACCGTCAGGGCGGGACTGGAAGAACGACTCGGCCGAGACTCGGAGCGACACCCCTGCCACCTCTTCGTGGAGCCAGGCACGTCGACCTGCGCGCAGCTCGTCGGCGCCGACGACGAGGACGTCGGACGGCACGACGACCTCGGCGCCGGCCGATGGGGTCACGACGACCATCCGCTCGCCCGTCGCCGCGCTGGCGCGGACCACGACCTCGTCCGCAGCACCGAAACGACCGTCGATGAGGACCTCCTCGACCAGCGGGTGGGCGACCCGACAGCTGTCCACGACGACCCGCTCGTGGCCGTGCGCCCGCCGGAAGGCCGCCCGGCCGTCGACGACCGCGGCGCGCACCGTCGTGCGGTGGCCGCCATCAGGTAGCGGCTCGCCCGCCCTCACGACGGGGTCGTCGAGTCGCCCGATGCGCCGCAGCGCCTGCTCGACGATGTCGACCTTCAACGTGCGCTGCGCGTCGACGTCGACGTGTGCCCAACCGCACCCGCCGCACCCCCGAGCCACGTGCGGGCACACCGGCTCGACCCTCGCCGCTGCCGCCCCCAGCACCTCGACCGCGACGGCGGTCGCGTGGCGCGGCTTGGTCTGTTCGATGCGCGCGCGGACCTCCTCACCTGGCAGGCCGCCCTCGACGAACACGACCCGGCCCGAGGCGTCGCGGCCCACCCCGGCGCCACCGACCGCGATCGATTCGACGTGCACCACGACCTCGTCGGCCGTCTCAGCTGCCACGGGGCCGCAGCGTAGGGTGTCCGGGTGCCAGACCCACTTCCCGAACCTCTGCTCAGCGCATCACGACCCGTCGCCATCGTCCCGTCGGTCCTGCCGGCCGACTTCTCCCGGCTCGGCGAGGAGTGCCAGGCCCTCGAAGCCGCAGGCGTCGACCGCATCCAATGGGACGTGATGGACGGGGTGTTCGTGCCCAACCTCACCTTCGGGCCCGACGTCATCGCATCGGTCCGCGACCACGTCGAGCTGCCGTTCGAGGCGCACCTGATGGTGGTCGACCCCGACCTGCTCGCCGCGCGCTACGTCGAAGCCGGGTGCGGAATGCTCATCGTCCACGCCGAGACGACCCGTCACCTGCACCGCACCCTCGGCAACGTCCGCGACCTGGGCGCCAGCCCCGCGGTGGCGCTCAACCCCTCGACACCCGTCGAGGCGGTCCGACACGTGCTCGACCTGGTCGACATGGTGCTCGTCATGACCGTCAACCCGGGCTTCGGGGGCCAGGACTACATCGCCACCATGGAGCCCAAGATCCGCGAGCTCCGCCAGCTGATCGTCGAACAAGGCCTCGACGTCGACATCGAGGTCGACGGTGGCATCGCTCCAGGCACCATCGCCGGGGCCGCAGCGGCGGGCGCGAACATCCTCGTCGCCGGCAGCGCGCTCTACCGCGATCCCGACGGCCTCGCCCACGCGGTCAGCGAGCTGCGGGCGCGCGCCGAGGCCGCCTCGGCGTGAACCGGTCGACCTTCCGGCGGCTCGCAGCCGCCGCGGCCGCGGTGCTCATCGTGTCGTCGGCCTGCTCGGACGACGGCAAGAGCGTCGAGGCCTTCTGCGACCAGCTCGACGTCGCGGTGGCCGCCGCTCCACTGTTCCCCGACCGCACCGATGGCGAGCCCGTTCCCAGCGCCGACGCCCTCGAAGCCCTGCACCAGCTCGCCGACGTCGCGCCGGGCGAGATCGAGGACTCGGTCGAGGTGCTCGCGGCCGAAGCCGAGGCGCTCGTGGCAGACGTCGAACGGCGAGCGGCGACCACCACCACTGGTGCCGACGCCACCGACGGGGAAACGACCGGTCCCACCCACCCTGAGCGCGCCGAGGTCGAGGCTGCTCAGGCAGCGGTCGCCGAGTTCGCCCTCACCGAGTGCGGGGTGACCCTCGACGGCTGACCTCGACGGCTGAGGGCCTGTCGTCCGGCCGTCAGCGCTCCTCGAGGGCGATGACCGGGATCGTGCGCCCACCCGCCTTGCGGGCGTACTCGCCGAACTGGGGGACCTCGGCGGTCTGGAGGTCCCACACGCGAGCCCGCTCCTCGTCACGCAGGACGTGCGCACGCACCGGCACCTCGCCCTCGTCGCCCACCTCGATGGTGACATCGGGGTTCGCGACCAGGTTGTGGTACCAATCGGGATGGGTCGGCGAGCCGGCCTTGGAGGCGAAGATGACGCGCCGATCGCCGTCGTGTCGGAACACCAGCGGGGTCACGCGCTCGGTGCCGGATCTGGCCCCGATGTGGTGCAGCAGCAGCATGTCGGCGCCCTGGAACGGACCCCCGACCTTGCCGGCGTTCGCCCGGAACTCGTCGATGATCTGCTGGTTGAACTCGTTCCGGACGTCGCTCATCGGGTGCCCCTCGGGGTCAGGTGATCTCGCCGCGCCGGGTGATGACACGGTCGATGATGCCGTACTCCTTGGCCTCCTCGGCCGTGAACCAGCGGTCGCGGTCGGAGTCGGCGGTGATCTGCTCGACGTCCTGGCCGGTGTGGAACGCGATGCGCTCGGCCATCAGCTTCTTCGTGTAGGCCATCTGCTCGGCCTGGATGGCGATGTCGGTGGCCTGGCCCTGCACGCCGCCGAGTGGCTGGTGCATGAGGATGCGGGCGTGGGGCAGGGCGAAGCGCATGCCCGGCTCGCCGGCGCACAAGAGGAACTGGCCCATCGAAGCGCCGAGGCCCATGCAGATCGTGCCGACCTTGGGGCCGATGAACTGCATCGTGTCGTAGATCGCCATGCCGGCGGTGACCGAACCGCCCGGCGAGTTGATGTAGAGCCAGATCTCGGACTCCGGGTCTTCGCCCTCGAGGAACAGCATCTGCGCGGTGAGCAGGTTCGCCACCTGGTCGTTCACGTCGGACCCGAGGTACACGATCCGCGACTTGAGGAGCCGGTTGAAGATGTCCATCGAGGGGTCGAACCCCCCGGACGCCGCGGCGGTGATGGGCGGAACGGCCGCCAGAGGTGCGGCGGTACCGGCGTAGTCCATGGATCTCCCTCTTCGTGTACGTCCTCGGGTGAACGGTCTCGGGAAGGGTAGCGGTCCGCCCGCCGCTAACGTCACAGGCGATCCACCCCCGCCCGCGGCCCGCGGGCCCACGCGGACGTGGCGAAACTGGCAGACGCGCCAGGTTTAGGTCCTGGTGCCGAAAGGCTTGGGGGTTCGAGTCCCCCCGTCCGCACGAGCAGCGATCATCCGTCGTCGCGCGGACCGGGCAGCGCCGCCTCCATCGTGTCGATCACATCGGGATCGCACGGATCGGCAGCCTCGTCACCCACTCCGGCCAGGGCGTCAGGCGAGATCGTCAAGATCACCTCCCCGGCGTCGACCACGTGGACGAGCGTCCACCCATCGGGGTCCTCGATGACGCAGGAGTCCCCCTCGACCGACCAGTGCGGGCTGAAGCGCACCCGTACCAACACGTCGTGGGGGTGGGCGACGTCGAGGACCACCGTGTCGCTGGTCAGCGCGACCAGCTCGGCGTTGCCGCGCACCAGATCGGCCCCGGTGGTCACCTCCCACACCTGCCAGTCGTCGCTCGTCCACACGGGTCGGAGGAACGGCTGGCCCAACCTCAGCAACGCCGCCTCGGCCTCGGCGGACGGGTCGAGCTCGACGTTGGGTAGCGCCACGTACTGCACCGCGTTCTCGCGCAGCCACACGTGGAGGTCGAGGGCCGTGAGCGGCTCGTCTTGGTAGAAGACCGCGTTGGTTCGCCGGTCGAGCTGACGCTCCCATCCGCGCGCCAACGGGATGTAGGGCGCGACGTAGGCGGCCTCCCAGTGACGGCGGGTGAACGGGATCTCGACCCGAGCGGGCTCGTCGCTCTCGCTCGTGACGACCGCGATCATCGGAGCGAAGAACGCCGCGTCGGCGGTGGGATCGTCGGCGGCCCACAACACCGCATCGGCCGCGGGCCACCACGCCCACGCCACGAAGACCAACGCAACCGGCCAGACCAGGGGCTGGTGTCGGCCCCATAGCAGCACGACGAGCATCGGCAGCGCGGCGAACATCGGCAGCCGCACGATGTTGCCGCCGAGCGCGGTGGGCAGCACGAAGGCGACGACCGTCGCGAGGCCTGCGACGGCGCAGACGGCGCGGATCTCGATCGCATCGTCGCGGGCCGCCCACGCCACGGCTGCGATCGCGCCGAGCGCGGACGCGCACCCGACGAAGGTGAACGGGAACGAGCCGCCGGCCGGGAACACCCAGGCGATCAACAGCACTGGCACCATCGCCGCCATCGCGAGCAACGGGCCGCGGCCGCGCACGTCGCCGAACCGCGACAGGTCCGACGCGCGGCGCCAGTGGGGAAGGGCACAGCCGCCGGCGACGATGCCGAGGAAGAGCGCAGCAACGGGGCTCGCGAAGCCGGACAGGAGCGCCAGGACGACCGCGAGGGCCCAGGTGCCGTGCGCCCACGCGACGAGCGCCGCGACGACGATCGCCACGCCCAGCAGGAAGGGCAGCCGCCCGATCGCGACGTTGGCTGCCATCGTGAACCCGAAGAGGCTCGCTCCGAGCAGCACCGCCCGGTCGTCGACACCGGGCCGCACACGAGGGAGCAGGTCGGTCATCCCCCAGGCCGCCACGGCCGCGCAGGCCACCGCCACCGCGGTCGTGCCGAACACCACCGCGAGCGGCGGTAGCAGCACGCTGTACCCGACGCTGTGGTGCCCTCCGTACCAGTAGTTGTTCCAGACCGTGAAGCCATCGGAGCGGAACGTCTCGATGCGGAAGATCTGCGCGGGCCAGTCGGCACCCCGCCACCCCATCGTCACCACGACCGCGACCGAGACGACGGCGACGACGGGCGGGACAAGAACGTGCCACGGGAGGCCGCGGAGCCAGGGCGCGACCGAGTGGTCGACTCGATCGGCCTGGGCCTCCACCATGGAACCGCACGCTACCGGGGCATCTGGAGGACCGTTCGGTCATCTCACCGCCGACGATGACCGACGGCAGCTACCCTCGGATGACCCCGGTCGCCAGGCAAGCGTGGAGGTGTACGTGCAGGGTGGGAAGGAGGGCGCGAAGCGGCGCGGTCGATCGCTCGTCGCCGTTGCGTGTGCTCTCTGTCTCGCGCTGGTCGCCGCGTCGTGCACCGACGACGCACCGAGCACGGGCCAAGACCCTACCGAGCGCCTCGTCGAGATCTACTCGGTCACCGTCACCGCGATCGTCGATGACGCGGACCTTCCGGCCGACCCCGACGCCGACGAGGAAGCGCTGCTCACGGTCTTCCTGCAGTCCCACGACGACGCCGACATCTCTGCCGAGGTCCAGGTCGGCGTGGTGAACGAGCTCGACGAGTGGGCCAACGTGCGGTTCATCGACGACATGGCCGAAGCGGTCGACGTCGACACCGACGACGCAACCGTTCGCGACGACGGCGTCCTCATCGGACTCGGACCCGTCTCCGACGGCGACGTGTCAGCCACCGTGGTGGCCGACAGGTACGTGTCCGACGATGACACCATCGTCTACGACATCTCGGTTCGGCGGCAGGGCGGCGAGTGGACGGTCGACCAGCCGCTCGAACGCGTGAATGTCAAGAACCCCTGAGCTGCATGCAGTCACGCTCGACGTCGGCGGGGTGTTGACCCTGCCCCCCGTGCTCGACGTGCTCGCACGCCACGGGTTGACGGTTGGCCCCGACGAGCTGCTCGTCGCCCACCACCGCGGCGTGGCCGTCGAGGACAGGTTGCTGGCGGCTTCGCCTGGCGCACCCGACACGGTCGGCGAGGCGCGGCGGGCGCTGTTCGACGAGGTCGCCGCTGCGTGCGGGGCCAGCGGCGTGGCACGTCGCGACGTGGTCGACGAGCTCACCCGGATCGGCACCTCCGGCGAACCGTGGAGCGTCGTCGTGCCCGGTGCGCTCGAGGTCGTCGGGGCGCTGGCCGACTTGGGTGTGCGGGTCGCGGTGGTGTCGAACTCCGACGGGACCGTCGCGGCGCAGCTCGTCGAGCTGGGCATCTGCCAGGTCGGCGACGGTCCGGCCGGATCGGTCACCGCGGTCGTCGACTCCGGCGTCGTCGGGGTCCGCAAGCCCGACCCCGCGATCTTCGATCACGCGCTCGGTCCGCTCGGAACCGCGGCCGCGAGCACCGCGCACGTCGGCGACACCGTGGCGTTCGA
>CAZBTQ010000137.1:5643-7899 GCA_964494405.1 uncultured Iamiaceae bacterium | reverse complement strand
GAGTGGGCGCAACAGGATTCGAACCTGTGACCTCTACCGTGTCGAGGTAGCGCTCTAACCAACTGAGCTATGCGCCCTGGAGCCGCATTGCAGCGACGGCAGGAGGCTGCAGCGTAGCAGGAGACGTCTACGGGCTGATCACTGCTGACGCCACGCGGGCGGCGTCGCACGATGCACCACCGCGGCGACCAGCAAGGCCACGCCACCGAGCACGGCGAGCGCGATCCCCCACCCTGGCGACACGCTGGCGCGCCCCTCGGTGAGGTCCGACACGATGCCGTCCGCATCGCGAACCCGGAGGTACTCGACGATGGCGACGACGATGGCGATCGCCCCCAGCACGACATCGCCGACCTGCAGGATCCGAGCTGGCGAGCCCATGAGCGCACCGGCGGCCAGGCAGAGCGCCACCAGCCCGAGCAACAGCATCCAGGGCCCCGGACCGAACGCGCCGGACGCGTCGCGCCAACCGAACGACGTCGCGCCCAGGCTCTCGGGCGCGCGGGTCGCCCACGGAACGAAGGCCGAGGCGACGAGCAACAGGCCGCCGACCAGTGCGGCGCCCCCAGCCCGACGGTTCTCGGTACCAGGAGGGCGACCGAAGTACACGGTGGGCGTGGGCTGGATCGGACCGCCGACCTCGTCCACCTCGTCGGTGGTGCGACGACCTCGCCGTGCAGCGTCCAACGCTCGTCGGGCAGGGTGCCGACGTCGACTGGCTCCGTCCTCGCCCACGTCGATCGGTTCGTCGACGACGGTGGTCTCGACGAACGAGTCGTCATCGGAGTGAACAGGGGCTGCCGGCGCCACCTCGTCGAGGACGACCCGGCCGTCGGCATCGCGGCGCAGGCCCGGAGACGCCGGCTCGTCGGCGGCAGGGCGCTCGTCGCGCGGCGCGTCACCCGGTGCCCGCCGGCTGTGCTTTCCCATCACCCCAGCATGGTGCCCGAACGGTGGCGGTGGCGAGATGCCCGCGCGGTGCGCACGCTGCCAGACTGCGACCGTGACCGCCATCATCGACCACCGCCACCTCGCCCGCCTCCTCGCCACCGGCCGGGTCGGGGTCGGGCTCCTGCTCCTCGTCCGCCCCCGGTCTGCCAGGTCGTGGATGGGCGACGTGGTCGATGACTCGGGCGCCAGGGTGGCGGTGCGGGCGCTCGGCATCCGCGACCTCGTCATCGGCGCGGGGGTGCTGCGGGCGCTCGACCGCGGCGAATCGCTGCGCCCGTGGCTCGGGTACTCGGCGGCCGCGGACCTCACCGACTCGGTCGCGACGCTCGGCGCGATGCGGAGGCTGCCGCGCAGTGCCCTCGGCGCCCTCGCCATCGCGGCTGGCTCGGCCGCGGTCTCGCTCGTCGGGATGTCCGAGGTCGACTGACCCCGTTCCTCACGGCGTTCGCTCGCGTCAGGTACCCGTGTAGTTGCCGGGTCGGCGCTCGGACACAGCCCGGATGCCCTCGGCCGCGTCGTCGGTCGACGAGAGCTGGCGCTGCTGCTCGGCCTCGTGCCGGGTCGCCTCCCGCACCCGTTCGCCGAGACCGGCGCGCAACGTGCGGTTGATCGCGCGGATCGCGAGGGGCGCGTTCGCCGCGATGCTCGCGGCCAGGTCGATGGCCTCCTCCCGCAGACGATCGGATGGCACGCACCGGTCGGCCAGACCCATCGCGGTCGCCGCCTCGCCGTCGTATCGCCGCCCGGTGAGCAGCACCTCCGCTGCTTTTGTCGTCCCGATGACCTCGGGCAACAGCACCGACAGCCCGAACCCCTGGTGGATGCCGAGGGTCGCGAAGTTGGCGGCGAACCGTGCCTCCGGGCAGGTGACCCGCAGGTTGGCGGCCATCGCCAGGCCCAGCCCGCCGCCGATGGCCGGGCCCTGCACGGCGGCCACGAACGGCGTCGACACCTCGCACAGCCGCGCCGCACCGGCGTAGAGGCGTTCGGTCGTGGACCCACCGACCGGCTCGCGGGCGCTGCCCTCACCGAGGGGACCGTCGTCACCCCCGAAGTTGGCGCCCGCACAGAACGAACGTCCCTGCGCGCACAGCACCGCAGCGCGGATGTCGGGATCGTCGTCGTAGGACTCGAGCACCGCGGCGATCGACTCGACCAGCGCCGGGGTCAAGAAGTTGTGGGGCGGGGTCTGCATCTCCACCACGACCACGTGCCCGACGGTCTCGACGCCCAGGAGCTCTGACATGACGGCCACCCTACGACGACGGCTTCGGGCGTGGAGCCTCGGGTGACGCGTGACCGGCG
>CAZBTQ010000137.1:3319-5543 GCA_964494405.1 uncultured Iamiaceae bacterium | reverse complement strand
GCCACCCTACGACGACGGCTTCGGGCGTGGAGCCTCGGGTGACGCGTGACCGGCGACGCATGACGCCCCCAACCACACGCGACCGCGGGCGCGGCGTACCCCACCCCCTCCGGTCGGGCGCGCCACGCGTCGCCCACCACGCGAACCGCGCCCAACCCCGCGCGCTTGCGGGCGCGGCGTACCCCACCCCCTCCGGTCGGGCGCGCCACGCGTCGCCCACCACGCGAACCGCGCCCAACCCCGCGCGCTTGCGGGCGCGCCTCGCCGCACACACCCTCGCGCTCATGGACGCGGGTCTGGCGCCAGCGCCCGAAGACCTCCTGTGCAGTCAGGTCGAATCGATGATGGCCGCCGGATGGATGTGTGACGAGCCGAGGACTCGCCACTGGTGCTCGCCGTTCGCACGAAGGTTCGTGCGCCCTCGATCGTGAGGCCGATCGCGCTGGCCGATCGTGCGCATCGGCTCGTCGACATCGGGTTGCAGCACGCGGGTCGCGAAGGAACGTCGCCCTTCGCGGGCGCCCAATGGCGCCGGACCTCGGCGGGTGTCACTCGGGTTTCCCACCGATTGGAGCGCCGGGTCGGATTTGAACCGACGACTGTACGGCTTTGCAGGCCGTTCCCTTGGGCCGCTCGGGCACCGGCGCGGGATGGTGGGCGCTGCCCACCGGGTGCCTGAGTGTAGGCGCCGCGGCGCGGAGCCCGAACACGAAAGACTGGGTCGATGAGCGACACCGACCACGACGGTCCCCCACCCGGTCCCCTCTCGGCACTCGGGACCATGGCGGCCAGCGAGGCGGCGGTCACCGACGACCTCGACCACATCGAGATGTACACCAGGGCGGGCCTGCTCACCCTGCTGTGGCACGGGCCTGGCGACCGACGTCAGGTCGTGCTCATGGTCGGCGGCGCGATGGGCGGCATGCTCGGGCCGGGTCGCTCGCTCTACCACCACCTCGGCACGTCGCTCGCCGACGCCGGGTACGGCGCCATCCGCGTCGGCTACCGGGTACCGAACGACATCGACCGGTGCGTGCACGACACGATGGCAGCCGCCGAGATGGCCGCTCGACAAGGCGCGCGTGGCTTCGTGGTGATCGGCCACTCGTTCGGTGGCGCGGTGGCGATCCAGACCGGCGCAGCGCTCGGCGACATGGCAGCGGGCGTCGTCACCGCCGCGACCCAGGCCGGCGACTGCGAACCGGGCGAAGCCCTGACCTGTCCGGTGCTGCACCTGCACGGCGACCGCGACGAGCTGCTCCCACCGATGGCGAGCGAGATGGTGCAGATGCTCACCGGCGGCGAGCTGGTGATCTATCCCGGGGCGGGCCACCTGATGACAGAGGCCCACGACGAGATGTTCGAGCGGCTCGGCACCTGGATCCCCGACGCGTTCGCGGCACACCCCTCTGCGGGCTGACCCCGAGAGGCGGTCACTGGGCGGGGGCGCCGCCTGGCTCCCACATCGACAGCGCATACCCGCGCTCCAGGTCGTCGGCGATGAGCTGCGGGTCGACGTCGATCTTGACGTGGTCGCGGATGATGCAGGCGGCCGACGGGCGATCCTCAGCGGCCAGCCAGCTCGACGGGTCCCACACGCCGCCTCGGCGGTAGGCCTTGGCGCAGTGGATGTAGACCTGCTCGACGTCGACGCCGACAGCCACCTTGGCGACCCGGTCGTCGATCTTGCACAGCTCGAGGATCTCGGGGTCGGTGGTGAGCGACGCCCTCCCGTTGACCCGCAGCGTCTCGTCCATCCCCGGGATCATGAACAACATGCCGATCGACGGGTTGGCCATGACGTTCGTGTAGGTGTCGAGTAGCCGGTTGCCGGACAGGTCGGCGAACGCGATTCGCCGTTCATCGAGCACCTTCACGAAGCCGGGATGTCCGCCGCGCGGCGACGAGTCGCAGCCGGTGTCGTTCGAGGTGGCGATCACGATGAACGGTGAGGCGGCGATGAACCCGGCGGCGCCCTCGTCGACGTGGTCGATGATCTTCTTGCGCAGCGCGTCTGGCGGATGCCCGTAGTGCTCGCGGAGGGCGTCTTCGGTGGTGACGGTCTGGGCGAACGGCATGGCGGCCTCACGTGTCGACGTCGAGCGGCCCCAGCCGGGACCTGGCTTGATGATAGGCGGGCTTTACGCCGTACGTCGCGCTTCGAGGACCGAGTTGATCTCAGCGCCGACGAGCACGACCAACGCCGAGAGCCACAACCACAAGA
>CAZBTQ010000137.1:0-3219 GCA_964494405.1 uncultured Iamiaceae bacterium | reverse complement strand
GAGTTGATCTCAGCGCCGACGAGCACGACCAACGCCGAGAGCCACAACCACAAGAGCATGATGATGATGGCGCCGAGCGACCCGTAGGTCTCGTTGTACGACGCGAAGTTCGCGACGTAGACCTGGAAGCCGATCGACGCGACGACCCAGAGCAGCACCGCGATCGCCGACCCCCAGGTGATCCAGCGCCACTCGCCGTCTCGATCAGGTCCGACGTGGTAGAGCACCGCCAACCCCACGGTGAGCGCCACGGCGAGGACCGGCCACACCGCGACGCGCATGAACCACGCGATGGACGAGAGGGGGTCGATCGCGCTGACCACGGCGGGCCACACCGCGATCGCCGCGATCGCCACGATGGCGAACAGGATCGCTCCGATCGTCAGCGAGACGCTGAGGATCCGGCGCCGCACCATGTTGCGGCTCTCGGGCTCGTCGTGAGCCATGTTCACCGCCTCGACGAGGTGGCCCATCCCCGACGACGCGGCCCAGAGCGCGACGAGGAACGAGATCACGAGCGAGATCGACAGCGCCCCTCCGGAGGCCTGGGTGATCGCCTCCAGCTGCTGGATGAGGAGGTTCCTGGCCTCCTCGGGCATCGCGCCCCCCATGTCCTCGACCCACGCCTGGATGTCGTCGGGATCGCCGACCAAGCCGTAGATCGACACGAGTGCGATGAGCCCGGGGATGAGAGCGAGGAAGCCGTAGAAGGCGACGCCGGCACCCATCAGGGTGACGTGATCGTCCTTGACCTCGGCCATCACCTGCTTCGCGACCGACACGGCCGGCTCGGCCGCGTCAGCCGCCGACTCGGCGACGTCCCTCAGGCTCTCGCCCGTGCTGGCCATCCGGCTCCCCTGCGATCGACGATGTCGGCCGAGAACCTATCCCTGGTCGTGCACCTGGAACCGCTGCGCCGGTCCTGACAGGTGTGCCGAGCGTCACACATCGGGGCCCGGCACCTGCAACACTCTCCGCCCATGCAGATACCCGCCTCCATCGACGACGTCTCCGCGGCCTGGCTCCGGGACTCTGCCGGGCTCGAGTGCGACACCGCCGAGACCGAGCTCATCGGCGTCGGCATCGGCGTCAGCAGCGCCGTGTACCGGGCCCACCTGACCGGCGACGGCTGTCCCGCGAGCGTCGTCGTCAAGCTGCCCGCCCTCGACCCCGCCGCCCACTTCACGTCCTCGATCCTGCGCATGTATGTCCGGGAGGTCCGCTTCTTCGAGCACCTGGCCCCCGACGCGCCCGTTCGGGTCCCCGCGTTCCACCACGGCGTGGTCGACCCCGAGACCAACCAGTTCGTCGTCGTGATGGAGGACCTCGGCACGTTGCGCGTCATCGACCAGCTCGACGGCATGGCGATCGGCGACGCCGAGGCCGCGGTCGACGCCCTGGGCCGCTGGCACGCCCGGTGGTGGGGCAAGGCCGAGGACCTCGCCACCGACGGGCTCACCGTCCACCTCAGCGACCCCATCTACCCGGCGGTGCTGCCGATGGTGTTCGGCGAGGGGTGGGAGAAGCTCACCGCCGAGTACGACCTGCCGCCGTGCATCCTCGAGGTCGGCCCCCTGTTCTCCGATGCCATCGAGGGCCTCCTCCTGGACCTCTCGGCTGGCCCGACCACGCTCTGCCACGGCGACTACCGGGCCGACAACATGTTGATGGACGACGACGGCCAGCCCGCCCTGCTCGACTTCCAGCTCATCGGCACCGGCGCCGGCGCCTACGACCTCGCCTACTTCACCACCCAGAGCCTCGACGCCGCCGTGGCCGCCGAGCACGAGGCTGCCCTCTTCGACCGGTGGTGCGACGGGCTCGAAGCCGGAGGCGTGACCGGGCTCGACCGCGACGCCGAGTGGCTCCGCTACCGCAAGGCCGCGCTGTTCTGCCTGGTGTACCCCGTGGTCGCCAGCCGGGGGATGGACCTCGCCGACCCCCGCCAGCACGCCCTGCTCGAGTGCATGGACTCCCGCTTCGCCCGCGCCGTCGAGGCGCTCGACCTGGCGTCGCTGCTGTAGCCGTCGGCCGGCCGATCCGATGAACCGATAGCCCGATACATGACTCCTGCACCTGCGGTCGTCCTCGCCGAGGCACCGTTCTCCGACATCGACGGGCCGGAGCTCGCGGCCATCCTGGCGCTCCTGCTCATCGGGTTCATGGTGGCCATCGCGATCGTCGCGGCAGCGGTGGTCGGCGGCGTGTTGCTCGGACGCAGAGCCGCCGGCCGGTCGGTGAGCGGCAGGCCGCCGTCTGCTGCGGTCGCCGTCGCCACGGCGGTCGCCGTGGTGTCGGCGCTGGCGTTCCGCATCGGGCCGGTCTGGGCCCTGGTCGTCGCGCTCGTCCTCGGTGTGGCGATCTCCGCGACGGTGGACCGTCGGGAGCAGGTGAGCCCGCCTGACGAACCGGATGGGCCTGACGCGCCGGACGCTCCAGATGGCGGGACGCCGTAGTGAACGAGGCGCCCTGGGATGCGCTCGTCGCGCGGCTCGCCGGGCACTCGCTGCGTGACCTCGTGGTCGCCGCCTGCTACCTGGCGGTACCGGTGTTCGTCGCTGCCGACCTGTGGATCCAGCACCGACGGGCACCGGGGACCGGCGCTCGGGCCCGGGAGGTGCGCACCGCCGCGGCGATGGCAGCCGGCGCCTTGGCCATCGGGGTCGCGTACAGCGCCGCCTTCGTCGCCGCGTTCGCCCTCGTGTCGCACGTTGCCCCACACCCGGGCCTCGCGGACAGCCATCCGATCGTCGCCTTCGCTGTTGCCTTCGTCGCCTGGGACCTCATCGGGTGGCTGTACCACCTGATCGGTCACACCAGCGCCGTCGGCTGGGCCTCGCACCAAGCGCACCACACCGGCCGCACGTTCGATGGTTCGCTCGCGCTGCGCCAGAGCTGGTTCCCGGTACATGGTCTCGCCGTGCAGCCATTGATCGCGTTGACGGGCGTCGACCTGGCGGTGGTCGTGGTCTGCATCGCCGTGTCGAACGTGGTGCAGGCCCTCCAGCACAGCGCCTCGCTGGGGCGGGTCCCCCGTTGGGTGGCGGCGGTCGTCGTCACCCCAGAGGCCCACCGCCACCACCACCGCACCGGTGCCGGTCCCGTGAACCTGGGCCCGGTGTTCACCGTCTGGGATCGGATGGCCGGCACCTGGCGGGCCGGACCGGTGCCTGACGGAGCGACCTACGGCGAGCGTGGACCCGGTGACCGAGGTGCGCT
>CAZBTQ010000136.1:6825-7907 GCA_964494405.1 uncultured Iamiaceae bacterium | reverse complement strand
TCGAGCAGCGTGGTCTTGCCGTGGTCGACGTGGCCCATCACGGTGATCACCGGCGAGCGGGGTTCTTGGCCCTCGTCGTCGTCGGAGTCGTCGAACAGCTTCTGCAGCTCGACCTCCTCCTGCTGACCGGGCTCGACGAGCAGGATCTCGGCGCCCACCTCGAGGGCGAACAGCTCCATCTGCTCGTCGGCCAGCGTCATCGTGGCGGTGACCATCTCGCCATTGTTAAGCAGGAAGCGCACGACGTCGGCCGCGGTGCGGTTCAACTTCGGCGCGAACTCCTGCGCCGAAACGCCGCGCTCGATGACGACCGTGCCGGTGGGGACCGGCGCGTCGGACGACGTGTAGGTGGTGAACTGCGGCTGCAGCTCGTCCTGGTCGCGGCGACGACGGCGACGGCCGGTACGGCGCGGCGGACGACGCTGCCCACTCGGACGGGCGCCACCACCACCGGGGCCGCCTGGACGACCGGGGCCGCCACCGGGACCACCCGGGCGGGCACCACCGGGACCGCCGGCGGGGCGCGGCGTGAAGCCGCCGGGGCGAGGAGCGCCCGGACGACCTCCAGGCCCGTTCGTGCGGGCGGCCGGGCGCGCCGAACCAGGAGGCGGCGGGATGGGCCGGCCGCTCGGCGACAGGGGACGGCCGGGTGGCGGCGGGATGGCCTTGCCGCTCGGCGACATCGGACGCTCCGGCGGCTTCGGCGGGCCGGACGGCTCGGGACGCGAGCGCACCTCGGTCGTGCCGGGAGGCGCCGGCGGGGCCTCGGGCGGCCGTCCACCGGCGCTCGGGCGGGCACTGGAGATGACCCGCGACGCTCCGTCATCGATGCGTTCGGCGGCCGGAGCAGCCGCCGCTGGCGCGACGACCTCGGGCTCGGCGGCCGGCTCGACGACGGGAGTGGTCGGGGCAGGCGCCGGCGAGGTCTCGACGACCGGGGCCACCACTTCGGGTGCCGGGGCGTCGACGACCGGAGCAGCGTCGACCGGTGCCGACGTCGCGGCGGGGGCCGACTCGGCAACCCGAGGTTCAGCCGGAGTGACCTCGACGGCCGGAGCCGCGGGGGCCTCGGACGCCGGGGC
>CAZBTQ010000136.1:1330-6725 GCA_964494405.1 uncultured Iamiaceae bacterium | reverse complement strand
AGCCGGTTCGACGACCTCAGGCGTGGGCGCCGGCTCGTCGCTCGGCTCGGTCGTGGCGGCAGCCGGTGCGGCCGCCTTCTTGGCCGGGGCCTTCTTGGCGGCGGCCTTCTTCGCCGGCGCCTTCTTCTCCGGCTTCACCTCTTCGGGCTGTTCCGGACGCGTCAAGCCGTCGCGCTCGGCCCGGCGGGTCACCATGTCGGCATACGCCTCGGCGAGTGATGACGACGGACCCTTCGCGGCAACGCCGAGCGTCGCGCAGAGGTCGAGGACCTCCACGTTCGTCATCCCGAGCTCCTTCGCAAGCTCGTGGATCCTGATCTTCTTAGCTGCCACGTTCCCGATTCAACCTTTCCCTGTCGTCATTCCCTCGTCGAGACGAGAATCACCGCGCATTGCGGTGCCGTCTCCGGTGGGTGCCTCAACGGCACTCGCCACCCAGATCTGCTCGGAGGACCCGCTCGTCGTCGGGGCCCAGCGAGGTGCGCCACGCCCGCCCGAACGCGTTGCGACGCAGCGCGTCGTCGAGGCACCGCGGAGCGACCACGCACGCGCCGTCGGTGTCGTGACACAGCCACGCTCCCCGGCCTGCACTCGCGCCGCCGATCGCCACTTCGCCCGCGACGCGGGTGACGCGCACGAGCTGGTCGCTCGGGCGTCGCGTCCGACAGCCGATGCAGCTGCGAACCGGGACGTGGGGGTCGTCGCGATCAGGCGTCGTCATCCTCACTGGTCGATTCGCCACCGTCGCTCGCGTCATCACCCTCATCGCCGTCGACTGCTTCATCCGCGGCAACCTCGTCGGTCACCGAAGCGGTGTCGTTCTCGGCATCGGCGGCCGCGTCGGCGGCCGGCGCTTCGACCTGTGCCTGCCAGTCCGACTCGCTGATGACGGAGCCGTCGGCGGCGTGCCACTCCATCTCGCCGGTCTCGGCGTTGGCGACCCACTCGCCGTCGGCGTACTCGACCTCCACGTCGCGGCCACCGGCCGGGATGCCCTCGGCGAGCTGTGTCTCCGAGCGGATGTCGACCCGCACGCCGGTGAGGCGCGCTGACAGCCGGGCGTTCTGCCCTTCACGGCCGATCGCCAGGCTGAGCTGGTGGTCGGGCACGATGACGTCGGCCTGGGTGCCGTCCTCGGAGATGATCACCTGGGTGACCTTCGCCGGCGACAGCGCCTTGGCGACGAAGTCGGCGAGGTCCTCGCTGTAGGGGACGATGTCGATCTTCTCGCCGCGCAGCTCGTTGACGACCATCCGCACGCGGCCACCGCGGGCACCGACACAGGCGCCGACGGGATCGACGTTGTGGTCGTTCGACCAGACGGCGATCTTCGTGCGGTGGCCGGGTTCACGGGCACAGGCCTTGATCTCCACGATGCCGTCGGCGATCTCGGGCACCTCGAGCTCGAACAGGCGCTTGATCAGGCCGGGGTGCGTGCGCGACACGACGATCTGCGGGCCCTTCGGCGTGCGCCGCACTTCGACGATGTACGCCTTCTGGCGGTCGCCCTGACCGGGGCGCTCGAACGGCACCTGCTCGGCCTGCGGCAGCAGCGCCTCGGCGCGGCCCAGATCGAGCAACGTGTAGCGCGAGTCGGTGCGCTGGATGATGCCGGTGACGATGTCGCCCTCGCGGTTGGCGTACTCCTCGAACTTGCGCTCGGACTCGACCTCGCGGATGCGCTGGCTCATCACCTGGCGGAACGTCTGCGCGGCGATGCGGCCGAGCTCTTCCTTCTTCGGTGTGTCGTCGCGCTCGTTGACCCAGTTTCCGTCCTCGTCGACGTCGTAGGCGATGAACGTGAAGTCCATCGTCTCCGGATTGACCTCGACGACGACCTCGTCGGCGGCGTCGGGGCGACGCTTGTAGGCCGACGCCAGCGCGTCGACGAGTACGTGCAGCAGCGTGTCTTCGGAGATGCCCTTCTCCTGCGCGAGCAGGCCGATCGCTTCGCTCATGTCGAGGTTGCTCATGACGGTTGCGTCTCCTTCGTTGCAGTGACGTTGCTGGCAGCGTGCTTGGCGGCCTTGCTCGCCGCGGCCTTGCTGGTACGTGGCTTTTCCTTCGGGCCCCACTCGAACACAGTGCGAGCCTTGTCGATCGCGCTGATCTCGACGACCCGTTCCTCGCCGGTGGCGAGGCGCAGGGTGGCCGTGCGCTCGTCGGCGGCGACGAGCGCGCCGTCGAGGCGCCGCGGGTCGGCGCAGGGGTCGCTGAGTCGAACGGTGACCTGCTTGCCGATCTCACGCTGGAAGTGCGCCGGCGTGCGGAGGTGGCGTTCGAGACCCGGGCTCGTGACTTCGAGCGTGTAGTGACCGGGGATGGGGTCGTCCTCGTCGAGTTGGCGGGAGATGAGCCGGGTGGCCAGCGCCAGTTCGTCGAGGTTGATGCCCACGTCGGAACCGGGCGCGGTGTCGAGCGTGACGCGGATCGTGCCGCCGCGTCGCTCGATGTCGTACACGTCGAGGTGCAGGTCGGAGGCGATCGGGTCGACGATCGCGTGGATGCGTTGGATCTCGGTCGCTGCGCTCATCTCGACTGCCTCCTCTCGCATCTCTTTCGCCGGGCTTCTCCCGAAACCGGCCGTTTTCAACAAACAAGGCGTGGGGACGAGCCCCACGCCTTTCGGTTCCAAACCAAATGGAACACCGATCATAGCCGGATTTCGTACCGTTGTGACCGGTGGCCGGGCGCTCACCACCAGGTACTACCAGCCCGCTCCGCCGTGACGATCGTTACAGTCTCGGCCGTGCTGCGCATGTCGACCCTGTTCCTGCGAACCCTCCGTGACGATCCGGTCGACGCCGAAGTGCCGAGTCACCGGTTGATGGTCCGGGCGGGCTACATCCGGCGCGCCGCTCCCGGCGGGTTCACCTGGCTGCCCCTCGGTTGGAAGGTGTACCGCAACGTCGAGCGCGTCGTCCGTGAGGAGATGGACCGCGCCGGCTTCCAGGAGGTCCACTTCCCCGCGCTGCTCCCCCGCGAGCCCTACGAGGCGTCGAACCGCTGGACCGAGTACGGCGACAACCTGTTCCGTTTGAAGGACCGCCGCGGCAACGACTTCCTCCTCGCACCGACCCACGAGGAGATGTTCACGCTGATCGTGAAGGACCTGTACGGCTCCTACAAGGACCTGCCGCTGCACATCTACCAGATCCAGACGAAGTACCGCGACGAGGCCCGGCCCCGCGCCGGCCTGCTGCGCGGCCGCGAGTTCGTGATGAAGGACTCCTACAGCTTCGACCTCGACGACGAGGGCCTCCAGCGCTCGTACGACGCCCATCGCGAGGCGTACATCCGCCTGTTCGACCGGCTCGGCCTGCCATTCGTGATCGTGTCGGCGATGTCGGGGGCGATGGGCGGCTCGGCGTCGGAGGAGTTCCTGGCACCGATCGACGTCGGCGAGGACACGTTCGTGCAGTGCCGTGCGTGCGGGTATGCGGCCAATGTCGAGGCGTTCACCACGCCGGTGCCCGACGCCTTGCCGCTCGACGGGCTGCCCGACGCGGTCGTGCACGACACCCCCGGCACGCCGACCATCGCCACGCTCGTCGACCACGTCAACGCCGTTGCCGAATTGCGTCACCCCGACCGGGACTGGACGGCGGCCGACACGCTGAAGAACGTCGTGGTCAAGCTCAAGCATCCCGACGGCTCGTCCGAGCCGCTGGCGATCGGCCTGCCCGGCGACCGCGAGGTCGACCTCAAACGGCTCGAGTCACAGGTCGGCCCGGCCGAGGTCGAGCCGTTCACCGACGACGACTTCGCGGCCCATCCCACGCTCGCCAAGGGCTACATCGGCCCAGGCGCGCTCGGCACGACCGGCGGGTCCGGCATCCGGTACCTCGTCGACCCACGGGTCGTCACGGGCACCGCCTGGATCACCGGCGCCGACGAGTCCGGCCGGCACGTGATCGGCCTCGTCGCCGGGCGGGACTTCACACCCGACGGTGTGATCGAGGCGGCCGAGATCCGCGCCGGCGACGAGTGCCCGTCGTGCGGCGGTCCATCAGGTGGCGGGACGGTGGAGATCGCCCGCGGCGTGGAGATCGGCCACATCTTCCAGCTCGGCCGCAAGTACGCCGAGGCGCTGGAGCTCACCGTGCAGAACGAGGAAGGCCGCACGGTCACCCCGACGATGGGCTCGTACGGCGTCGGCGTGTCCCGCGCCGTGGCGGCGATCGCGGAGTCGACGCTCGACGACCTCGGGTTGTGCTGGCCACGCGAGATCTCGCCGGCCGACGTCCACGTCGTCGTCGCCGGCAAGGACGGCGGACCCCAACTGCCCGTCGCGGAGACCTTGGCGGCCGAGCTCGAGGCGGCCGGCGTATCGGTGCTGCTCGACGACCGCGCCGGCGTGTCACCCGGCGTGCGCTTCAAGGACGCCGAGCTGATCGGCATCCCGACCATCGTCGTCGTCGGCCGCGGCATCACCGACGAGACGAACCCGACCATCGAGGTCAAGGACCGCCGCTCCGGCGAACGCACCGACGTCCCCCTCCCCGACGCCATCGCCCACCTCACCGCCACCTGCGCCCACTGACGCACGGCCGACCCCGGCCTCTCGTTACGCGTGCCGGAGGAGGCCCTGGTCGATGACGACGCGGTCGGTCGACTGGTCGGACGGATCGGCGGCGCTGGTGGTGAAGACCGACTCTCCGTCGCCGATCGTCCACATGCGGATCGTGAGCGCGTCGCCGGGAAGGACGGGGGCGGCGAAGCGGGCCTCGACGTGCTTGAAGTTGCTCGGGTCGCTGCCACACAGCGTGTGGAGGAGGGCGCGGCCGGTGAAGCCGTAGCTGCAGAGGCCGTGGAGGATCGGCCGGTCGAAGCCGCCGATCGCGGCGAACGACGGGTCGGTGTGCAGCGGGTTGCGGTCGCCCGAGAGGCGGTAGACGAACGCCTGGTCGGGCGATGTCTGGTACGTCAGGACGTGGTCGGGATCGCGCTCCGGCGGGACGTTCTTCGGTCCGGACGGGCCACGGTCGCCACCCCAACCTCCCTCGCCGCGGATGAACGCCGACATGGTGTTCGTGTACAGCGGTTCGCCGTCGAGCACGGCCTCGGTCGACGTCACCACGACCGCGGCCTTGCCCTTGTCGTACATGCCGGTCACCTCGCTCGTGACCGTCGCGGTGCCGGACACGGGGATCGGGCGGTGCAACGTGACCGACTGCTGGCCGTGCACGAGCAGCGCGGGGTTGAACGTACCGATGTTGCCCATCGCCGACCCGCGGCCCCATCCGATCACGACCGGGAACGTCGGGAAGACGAGCTGGTCGACGCCGTTCGTGTTCTCGGTGGTGAAGGCGAGCTCGTCGCGGCCGGCGCCGATGCCCACGGCGTAGAGGAGGGCGTCCTTCGACGTCCAGCTCACCTCGGACGGCTCGCTCTT
>CAZBTQ010000136.1:0-1230 GCA_964494405.1 uncultured Iamiaceae bacterium | reverse complement strand
CGGCGTAGAGGAGGGCGTCCTTCGACGTCCAGCTCACCTCGGACGGCTCGCTCTTGGAGCCGACGGCGTCAGGGTTCAGTGGCATGTGATGTTCTCCTTGTGCGCGTTCAGGATGTGAGGGTGGTCTGGGGCCAGGAGCCGGTGCGGCCGTCCATGCCCGAGTTGCCGCGGGCCTTCGACAGCAGGTCTGCGACGATCGGGCCGAGCGTGGTCGGGTCGTCGACCGGGTCGGTCGACGGGCCGCGCACCCAGCCCTCGGCGACGGCGAGCGTCTGGCCGGACGCCTCGAACACGCGGCCGGTCACACCGGCGGCCTCCTCGGAGCACAGCCAGGTGACGATCGGCGCGATCCAGTGCGGGGCGCGGGCCTCGCGCTCGGCGTCGGTCTCGGGCGCCGGGCCGAGCCCTTCGGTCATGCGGGTGAGGGCGACCGGGCCGACGGCGTTCACCGTCACGCCGTAGCGGGCCACCTCGAGCGCGACGATGTTCGTGAACGACGCGATGCCGGCCTTCGCCGCGCCGTAGTTCGCCTGGCCGGGGTTGCCGTAGATGCCCGACACCGATGTGGTGTTCACGACGCGCCCGCTGACCGGCTTGCCGGCCTTGGCCTGCTCCCGCCAGTAGGCGACGGCCCAGCGGGTCGGGGCGAACGTGCCCTTGAGATGCACGTTGATGACAGCGTCCCACTCCTGCTCGGTCATGTTGGCGAGCACGCGGTCACGCAGGATGCCGGCGTTGTTGACCACAGCGTGGAGGTCGCCGAACGTCTCGATGGCGGAGTTGACCAGGCGCTGGGCGCCCTCCCAGTCGGCGACGTTGTCGCCGTTGGCGATCGCCTCGCCACCCATCCCCTTGATCTGCTCGACGACCTCGTGGGCGGGCGAGGCATCGCCACCCGAGCCGTCGACGGTGGCACCGAGGTCGTTGACGACGACCTTCGCCCCGTGGCGGGCCAGGCTCAATGCGTGCTCGCGGCCGATGCCTCGGCCGGCGCCCGTGACGATCGCGACGCGTCCTTCGACCAGTCCGGCCATGGTGCCTCCCTCCGCGATCGATTGTCGATCGCGCTCGATGATGCTTGTTGGTGCCCGTTGTCGACTCGTCTCGCGACGACTCGGCCGTTGACGCTCGCATCGTAGAGTCACCCCGATGTGCGAGTCCCATCCGACGAGGCGCGATCTGCTCGCCGCCGGCGTCACCCTCGCCGCGCTCCGACTCGCTGCTGGGGCC
>CAZBTQ010000135.1:5525-7931 GCA_964494405.1 uncultured Iamiaceae bacterium | reverse complement strand
TACCTCGCGGCGCTCGGCACCGGGATCGCCGAGGTCTTCTACGACACGTCGTCGCAGTCGATCCTCCCGAACGTGGTGCACCGATCGCTCCTCGACAAGGCCAACGGCCGCCTCTACGCCACCGAGGTGGGCGCCCAGATGTTCGCCGGCCCGCCCCTGGCGGGGCTCCTCGTCGCGGCCGGCGTGGCGCTGTCGTTCGTCGTGCCGGCCGCGCTGTGGCTCGTGGCCGTTGCCCTGCTCCTGGTGCTGCGGGGCAGCTACAGGCCCGCGCGGGACGGCCTCCGCACGACGCTCCGTCACGACATCCGCGAGGGGCTGTCGTTCCTGGTCGGCCGGCCCGTCCTGCGGACGATGGCGATCATGGTCGGGGTCGCGAACCTCGCGTCGAGCGCGACCGGCGCGGTCATCGTCCTCTACGCCGTCGGCGAGGGTTCGACCCTGGGGCTGAGCGAGCCCGCCTTCGGCGCGCTGTTCGCCGCAACCGCGGTCGGTGCGCTCCTCGGAGGGCTGATCGCCGAGGGCCTCCAGTCCCTGCTCGGTCGGGGCCGCATCCTCGTCATCACGACGGCCGCCATGGCGCTGTGGGTCGCCCTGCCGGCGCTCACCACCAAGGTGTGGATCATCGCCGCCGGCATGTTCGTCGCCGGCGTGGCCACCATGGTGTGGAACGTCACGACCGTGTCGTTCCGCCAGCGGGTCACACCTGACCGCCTGCTCGGTCGGGTGAACAGCACCTACCGGCTGCTGGCCTGGGGCACGATGCCCATCGGCGCCGCGCTCGGCGGCCTGCTCGGCGAGTGGCTGGGGGTCCGGGCCGTCTTCGCGGTGATGGGCCTCGTCTCCGCCTCGATCGTCGTGCCCGCGCTCAGGCTCACCGACGAGCGGCTCGCCGCGGCCGAGGCCGAACCGCTATGAGTGCCTGGACCTTCGGCGCGCCCAGGGCCAGATCGGTCAGTAGTGCCAGGGGTAGGGCGTCCAGTCGGGGTCGCGCTTGTCGAGGAACGCGTCGCGGCCCTCGGCGGCCTCGTCGGTCATGTACGCCAGCCGAGTGGCCTCACCCGCGAACAGCTGTTGCCCCACGAGGCCGTCGTCGACGAGGTTGAACGCGAACTTCAGCATGCGCTGGGCCTGCGGGCTCTTGCCGTTGACCACGCGCCCCCACTCGAGGGCCGTCGCCTCCAGCTCGTCGTGCGGCACGACGGCGTTGACCATGCCCATCCGATGGGCGTCGGCAGCCGAGTACTCGGTGCCGAGGAAGAAGATCTCGCGCGCGAACTTCTGGCCCACCTGGCGGGCCAGGTAGGCCGACCCGAACCCGCCGTCGAAGCTCGCGACGTCGGCGTCGGTCTGCTTGAAACGTCCGTGCTCGGCGCTGGCGATCGTCAGGTCGGCGACGACGTGCAGGCTGTGCCCCCCGCCTGCGGCCCAGCCCGGCACGACGCAGATCACGACCTTCGGCATGAACCGGATCAGCCGCTGCACCTCGAGGATGTGCAGGCGGCCGGCACGGGTGGCGGTCGCCGAGCTCGCCGTGTCGGTGTCGGAGTAGAGGTAGCCGTCGGCACCCCTCACCCGCTGGTCGCCACCGGAGCAGAACGCCCAGCCGCCGTCTCTGGGTGACGGTCCGTTGCCGGTGAGCAGCACGCACCCGACGTCGGGGGTCTGGCGTGCGTGGTCGAGGGCCGTGTACAGCTCGTCGACGGTGTGGGGCCGGAAGGCGTTGCGGACCTCGGGCCGGTCGATCGCCACCCGCACCGTGCCGTGCGCGTTGGCCCGGTGGTAGGTGATGTCGGTGAACGTGAACCCGGGCACCTCGGTCCAGGCGTCGGGGTCGAAGATCTCAGAGACCATCGGACCATGTTCGCACCTGGCCACCTCCGCGGCCGCGGGCAGTAGCGTCCGCCCGATGACCAACGGGCGCGTCGACGATGAGATGGCGACGCGCAGCCGACGGTTTCGACGAGCCGCGTCGACCCTCGCCGCCGTCCTCGCTGTCGGGGTGATGTGCTCCGCCGCTGCGGCCGAGCCGCGCGAGGTCGCTGCCGCCGAGGCGCCCAACGCCGCTCCGGTCGCGACGCAGGACGCGACCGGCGACGACGCCCTCGAGCTCGCGCAGCGCTACGCGCCGGTGGTGATGCTCGCTGAGCAAGAGGTCGAGTGCGACGCCGAGCGCGAGCAGTACCGGCCGAGTGCGGTCGAGGTCATGCTCGACAACCCCGAGATCGCCTTGCGGCAGGTGTCGCGCGAGGACCCGGTCGTCATGCGCGGGCCATCGGCGAGCGACCTCTTCGAGCTCGGCGACGGCTTCTACCTCGATGCCCCCGGCAGTCCGCTCACCCCCCGCTGCACCTACGAGCGCGACTTCGCCAAGTTCTCGGCCGGCCAGCCCGACGTCGTCTACGCACA
>CAZBTQ010000135.1:2591-5425 GCA_964494405.1 uncultured Iamiaceae bacterium | reverse complement strand
GACGGCGACCACCCGGTCGTCTACCCCTCGGCCGGGTCCCACGCGAGCTACCTCGGCTCTGCTGTCTACCTCGGCCGTGGTCCCTCGGAGGGCTTCGGCTGCGACACGACCGTGGGGCCGCACGAGCGGGTGGAGCCCGAGGTCGTGCTGTTGCCCAGCGAGGTCACCGACCCCGAGAGCCCCCTCGCGTGGCTCGCGTTCGACGGACGCTGGGGCGAACGCCAGGCGGGCCCGTTCAACGGTCCGACCGGACCAACCGACAAGGATCGCTGGCTCCGACCTGCCGACTGGTTCACCGAGCTGCGGACGTCGAGCGTCGTCATCCCCGCCGGCGACTCCGGTGCGAGCGCCATCGCCGACGTGTTCTGCGGCGTCGTCGAGGCCGGCTCTGGTGTGCTCATCCTCGCCGCGATCTCGCCCGCGCTGGTGATCCTCGCGCTGCTGGTCCTCATCGGCCTGGTCGTGCTCATCGCCGGGCGCACCGAGTGGTCACAGGTCCCGACCTACCCGCTCATCCGCCGCCGGCGCATCGGCCAGATCATCCGCGGCGCCGGGGCGACCTACCGTCACCAGCCGCTGGCGTTCGTGGCCTCTGGTCTGGTGTACCTGCCTGCAGCCCTGCTCACCGGGCTGGCGATCGAGGTGCTCGAGATGCTGCCGGGCGTCAGGCCGTTCCTCTCGCTGATCCGCCGATCCGACGGGGCGAACGTGGTCCTCGCGCTCACGATCGGCAGCCTGGCCAACCTCATCGCGTTCACGATCACGAGCGGCATGGTGGCCGACCACCTCGCCAACCGGCGACGCGGCGTCGGCAGCATGGCGGAGTCCGCCCGCGCGACGTGGATGCGTCGACGCGAGCTCGCCGGCGCCACGGCCCGCGCGATCGTCATCGTCGTCGTGCTGGTCGTGAGCGTGCTCGGCATCCCGTGGGGCATCTGGAAGCTGGTGCAGTTCCAGCTCATCGCCCAGTCGGCGACCTTCGACCGCGACGTGAAGCCGCTGCACCGGAGCGTCGAGCTGGTGCGGGGCCGGTGGTTCCACACCGCGATGGTCGTGGTCATCGTGAACGGGCTCGTCGTGGCCGCCGCGGTGACGGTGTCGCTGCTGTTGCTCACCGTGGCGACGTCCATCCCGCTGTGGGCGTTCGCCGGCGTCGAAGCCGTCGTGTTCGCGCTCACCGTGCCGCTCGCCGCCGCCGCCATGACCTTGCTGTACGGCGACGCGGTCGCGGCCGAGCGCGAGGAGCCCGCGCTCGTCGCAGCGGAGTAGCCCTGCCCGTCCGGAGTGCTGCTCCGAACCTGCACGGGGGCTGGACGGTCCACCTACCACTTAGCGGTATGTATGGTGAACGTCCATGACGAGACCCTTCCCCCGCCTCCTGCTCGCCCTCCTCCTCGCTGCGTCGTTGCTGGCCGCATGCGGCGACGACTCGGGTTCCGACGAAGCAGGATCGGGCTCGGGCTCGGGCTCCGGCTCGGGCGCCTTTCCCGTCGAGGTCGAGCACGCGCTCGGCACGACGACGATCGACGCCGAGCCGCTTCGCATCGTCACCGTCGGCGTCACCGAGCAGGACACCGTCCTGGCGCTCGGCATCGTTCCGGTCGGGGTGACCGAGTGGTACGGCGACCAGCCATACGCCACGTGGCCGTGGGCCACCGAGGCGCTCGGCGACGGCGAGCCGGTGGTGCTGTCGACGAGCGACGGCCTCCAGTACGAGCAGATCGCCGCGCTCGACCCCGACCTGATCATCGGCACCAATGCCGGCCTCGACGAGGCGAGCTACGAGACGCTCTCGGCCATCGCTCCCACGATCGCCCATCCCGTCGACTCCGACCTGTACTTCTCGCCATGGGACGACCAGGCTCGCCTGATCGGCGCGGCACTCGGGCGAAGCGAGGAGATGGAGCAGATCATCTCCGACATCGAGGACGCGTTCGCCGAGGCCGCCGCCGAGCACCCCGAGTTCGACGGCGTGAGCGTCGCGTTCCTCCAGAACGCGGTCTACGACGGCCAGGTCATCGCCTACCAGGAGGGGTTGAGCACGAAGTTCCTCACCGACCTCGGCTTCACGATCCCAGCGTCGCTCGACCAGTTCGCCACCGAGGGCCAGGCCTACATCCCGCTCGAGCAGATCTCGGTGCTGGACGACGCCGAGGTGCTGTTGTGGGCAACCGAGGAGCCGGGCGACCGGGAGGCACTCGAGGCGGAGCCCCTGTACAACACACTCCAGGCGGTCCGCGATGGGAAGCTCGTGTTCACCGACGGCGTCACGGCGGGCGCGATCTACTTCACGAGCCCGCTCAGCCTGCCGTTCGTGCTCGAGCAGATCGTCCCCGCGTTCGCGTCCACGCTGGCCGGCGAGGGGCCCGCGCAGATCGACAGCGGTGTCTCGCTGGCCAACTGACCGAAGCGGGGGGTGACGGGTCCGGCCCATCCCGCACTCCAACTGACCGTCGCGTCAGTGTCCGCTCGACAGCTTCAGGCCGATGATCGAGACCACGAGCAGCGCCAGGAAGGCCATGCGGGCCGGCGTCGCCGGGTCGTGGTGCAGCGCGACGCCGACCAGCGCCGCGCCGACCGCGCCGATGCCGACCCACACGCTGTAGGCCGTACCCAGCGGTATCGTCTCCGCGGCGCGGGCGAGCGCGAACATGCTCGCGGCGAGCAGGGCCAGGAACGCGAGGGTCGGCGCGGGCCGCGTCAGCCCGCCGGTGCTGGGCAGGACCGAGGCCCACGCCACTTCGAGCAGACCCGCGACGACGAGCAGCACCCAGGCCATGACGATCTCCTGAGCCCGTCTTTGCACCGGCCGGTACGGGACACCCTCGTCGGCT
>CAZBTQ010000135.1:0-2491 GCA_964494405.1 uncultured Iamiaceae bacterium | reverse complement strand
TCAGGCGAGGAGGCGGGCCTTCGACGCGGCGAACTCCTCGTCGGTGATCGCGCCCTGCCCGTGGAGCTCCGCCAGCTTGGCGATCTCGTCGGCGGCGCTGCCCGTCGTGGACGCGGCGTCCTGGACGTACGAGCGGAACATGGCATCGCGGTCGCGCGCTTCTTGGACCGCGTGCTCGGTCATCTTGTCGCCCCGGGCGATGACGTAGACGAGGACGCCGAGCCAGGGGATGACGATGACGAAGAAGACCCACAGGCCCTTCGACCAACCACCCAGGTCACGGCTCCGGAAGATGTCGGCGAGCACCCGGAACAGGATCACGATCCAGGCGATCCACAGGAAGAACCACATGATCGTCCAGAACGCTCCCAAGAGCGGGTAGTCGTATGCGAGCACAGTCAATCTCCTGTGTGTCAGCGAAGTCGGATCGGAGCCGCTGGTCGGCTCACGCTGCACCCTACGAACACAGCAGGTGAGCGCGCCCCACCCGCGACGGGGTGATCCTATGTGGACAGGTGTCGCCCGCAGTCTCGCCCAGATTCGACGGCGACGCCGCAGACCACGCCCGCCATCAGGTTCGGTTCAGCGGTTCCACCCCTGCGCGGGTGATGTTGGCGTACTCGAACCGGTGGACGATGGCAGCCGTTCGCACCACGCCCAACTCGGAGCTCCAGCGCATGCACACCACGTCATCGTACGATCCGACCTCACCCGTCGGTCCCACCAGGTCGGCCCGTGCACGCCGCTACGTCGCCCTCCTGGTGGGCGTGGCGCTGTTGGCCGCAGCGTGCGGCGACTCGGGCGACGAGGGATCGTCGGACTCCACGGCCGCACGGCCCAGCTCGGTCGAGGCGGCCGAGGAGCGGGTGGCCGAGGCCGAGGACGCGCTCGACGAGGCGCAGGATGCGCTCGACGGGGCCCACGAGCAGTTCTGCGACGCCGGCGAGGAGTACATCAGCGCGATCGACCGCTACGGCAAGTTGTTCACCAGCGAGGCCGCGACCGTCGGCGACCTCGAGGCGCGCGGTGACGACCTGGCCGAGCCCCGCGACGACGTGAGCGCTGCCGCCTCCGACCTGGAGGCAGCGGCAGACGACCTGACCGCCGCCGAACAGGAGCTCGTCGACGCCCAAGCGGCGCTCGCCGAAGCAAGGGCCACCGCATCGAGCGTGACCGTCGAGACGACCGAACCCCCCGAGACGACCACGACCACGCTCGTTCCGGAGGCCACGATCGAGCGGGTCCGCAGCGCTGAGGAAGCGCTGGCCGACGTCTCGGAGGGCATCACCGACACGACGCCGATCGTCGATGCGACGGTCGAGTTCAACTCGGCTGCCTTCGCGCTGGAGATCACCTGGATCAAGCTGATCGTCGACGCGGGCTGCTTGAGCGACGACCAACTCGCGGAGGCCGTGCAGGCCGTGACCGACTACACCGTGGCGCTCCAGACCCAGCTCCAGCTCACCGGCCACTTCACGGGCGAGGTCGACGGCATCTACGGACCTGCGACCGTGGCCGCCGTCAAGGCGCTCCAAGCCGACAGCGGGTTGCGTGAGACCGGCCTGGTCGACGCAGCCACGGCTCGTGCCCTCGACGATCTGGTCGGCAGCGTCGACGAGATCGCCGCGACCGAGATGCTGACGCAGACCGCGGCGCTCCAGACCGTGCTCACCCTGACCGGGTACTGGACCGGACCGATCGACGGCCAGTGGACCGACGAGCTCACCCAGGCGTTGGTCGAGTTCCAGACCGAGCTGGGAGTTCCGCCGACCGGCGCCATCGACGCCGCGACGCTGGCGGCGTTCCAGGAGGCCCTGGCCGAGCTGGACACCGATGAGGCGACCACGACCACCACGTCGGCGACACCCACGACCGACACGACCGAAGGTGCGAGCGGATGACGCTCGACGACCGACCAACGGTGCGGCAGACGACCCGCGGCGCCGGGTGGCTCTGATGTCGTCGCCTGGCGCGCCGCGCCCGCCGGGCCAGGTCGCGATCGCCACCGACCTCGTGGAGTACCTCGTCCTCGCGATTCCCGGGCCCCACGCGCTCGCCGCGGTGGGTGAGCACCTCGTCGACATCGTCGAGTCAGCAGCGATCCGGGTCCTCGACCTGGTCGTGGTGACCATCGGTGAGCACGGCGAGCCCAAGGTCGTCGAGATCGATTCGATCGAAGGCCTCGACGAGATCGTCGACGTCACCATGTGCCCCGGGGTCCTGCTCAGCCAGCACGACATCGAGCTGGTCTCGTTGGTGCTGCAACCCGGTGACTGTGCGGTGGTGCTCGTCGCCGAGGACCGGTGGGCGGAGCCGCTCGCCGCTGCGGCCCGAGCCCTCGGCGGCGAGGTGCGTGCCGGAGAGCGGATCGCACGAGACCGGGTCGAAGCGGCCCTCGATCGGGCGCGGGAACACCCCGTGGAGGAACGCCGATGACCACGACCGCACGCCGGCGTGAGGATGTCCCCGACCTGTTGACCCGCCCTCCGTC
>CAZBTQ010000134.1:0-7995 GCA_964494405.1 uncultured Iamiaceae bacterium | reverse complement strand
CGGCGTTCAGGTCGGCGATCGTGGGTTCGTCGACGAGGGTGATCGTCAGCTCGCCACGGTGCACGCCCTGCGACGCGAGCGCCACGGTGGCCAGGTGCGCCAACCGGTCGGTGTCGAGGTCGTGGTCGTCCTGCTCATCGATGACGACCACGTCGACGTCGCCCGGTGGGCGCCCGGTACTGGGAGGCTCCTGACTCACGACCCACCGCCAGCCGTGCCGCCCTGGCCAGCAGAGCCGGCCGTCCCGGCGCGCTCGTAGGCGTCGACGATGTCCTGCACGATGCGGTGGCGCACCACGTCGGAGCTGTCGAGGGTGATCCACTCGAGGCCGTGGATGCCGGTGAGGATCGGCTCGAGTCCGAGGAGCCCGCTACGGCCACCCTGCACATCGACCTGGGTGACGTCACCGGTGATGACGGCCTTGGACCCGAACCCGATGCGGGTGAGGAACATCTTCATCTGCTCGGGGGTCGTGTTCTGGGCCTCGTCGAGGATGATGAAGCTGTGGTTGAGCGTGCGCCCGCGCATGAACGCGAGGGGCGCGACCTCGACGGTGGCGCGGTCGAGGAGCTTCTGGGCGCCCTCGGCGTCGACCATGTCGTAGAGCGCGTCGTACAACGGCCGCAGGTACGGATCGACCTTGGCCATCATGTCGCCAGGTAGGAAGCCGAGCCGCTCGCCGGCCTCGACCGCGGGCCGGGTGAGGATGATGCGCTCGACCTGCTTGTTCTGGAGGGCGTGCACCGCCGACGCGACGGCCAGCCAGCTCTTGCCGGTGCCGGCGGGACCGATGCCGAAGGTGATGACGTTGTCGCGGATGGCGTCGACGTAGCGCTTCTGCCCGCTGGACTTCGGGCGGATCGATCGCCCCCTCGCGGTGCGCACCACCTCGGTGGAGAACACCTCGGACGGACGCTCGTCGGCACGCACCATCTCGATGGTCCGACGCACGTTGGACGCGTCGAGCGTGTGGCCGGCCTCGAGCAGCAGCACCATCTCCTCGAGCACCCGGCCCGCCTCGTCTGCGCCGGGCCCGACCGCGGTGATCTCGTTGCCGCGCACGTGGATCGACGACGCTGCGAACGCATCTTCGACCAGGCGCAGGAGCTCATCGCGCTCGCCGAGCAACCCGGCCATGAGGTGGTTGCCCGGGACGCTGATCTTCACTTGCTGGTCAGACGCGGCGGAGTTCATCGGTGGTCGGATCAGCGTAACCGTGTGGGGCCGCGTGTTCCGAACGGTTCTCCCCGTGGCGGGCTGACACCTGCGCGAGTAGTGTCACCGCCCGTGGCGGATCCCTGGTCGCCACGTCCCGGCAGCGGAGCATCTGGCGAGTGGCGGGACGCGGCGAGACGAACCGAGGGGGGCGAGACCAGCTCCGGTTGGCACGCACCCTCGCGCGACCCCGTGGAGGAGTGGGCGGCCGAGTTCCGCACCGACGCCGCCACCCAGCGGCGGCGACGAGAGAGCTCGATGCGGCGCCAAGCCGCCGACGACGCCTCGCTCGCTGGTGTCCTGGTCGACCTCGCCGAGAACGGCCACCAGGTGCGCGTCACCACCGAGGGCGGCGGCACCCACCAGGGTCGTTTGCGCGGTGCCGGTCGAGGGGTGGTGGTGCTCGACTGCGGACGCACCCGCGCCGTGGTGGCGGTCGATGCCATCGCCACCGTGCAGGCGGTGCCGGGCGAGCACGACGTGATCAGCCCCGTGGGCCACCGCATCAACGACGACCCCACCTCGCTCGGCGAGCTGTTGAGCCACGCCGTCGGCGACGGGGCCGTGGTGACGCTCGTGACGCGCAGCGGCCAGGTGGTGTCGGGCGAGCTGGCGTCGGTGGGGCGTGACGTCGTGATGGTGCGCCCGGATCGCCGGGCGCCGCTGGTCTACGCCCGGCTGGAGTCGTTGTCGGAAGCGTTGCTGCCGCTGTCGACGAGGTCGGGGTAGAGGTGCTCGAGCGAACCGGGCTGGATGCGACGGGTGTCGATGAACGCGATCACCTCGTGCTCCTGCAGCCGGATGACCCGACCGAACCGGTACGCGGGCAGCGAGCCCTCGTCGATGAACCGGTAGAGCGTGCGTGGGGTGATGCCCAGACGCTCGGCGGCCTCTTTGGTCGACAGCCAGCGGATCTCCGTGGTCATGCGGGCGAGCATAGACCGCCGCGCCACGATGTGCAGCGATCGACACGACGACATGTGACAACGCTTGACACCTATGCAAAGGTGCTCAGATGATCGCAGATGATCTCCGCCGCGCCGACCAGGGGCACGACACATCGACACCCGCGTCGACATCGCCCCGCTCGACCGGTCGCGTGCTGGCGGCGCGCCGCCGGCTCCCGAGCGGCCGAGCCGTCGTCGGCGGGTTGCTGGTGGCCCTCGCCGCGGTGGGCGCCATCGTCGTGTCGACATCGTCGTCCGGCCCGCCCACGGTCGCCGTCGTGGTGGCCGACACCGACATCACGCCGGGGACCGCACTCGGTCCCGGCGTCCTGCGCGTCGAGTCGATGGCCCTTCCGGACTCGGTCCTCCACGGCACCTTCGACGACGTCGACGAGCTCCGGGGCACCGTCGCCCGATCAACCCTCGAACCCGGGGAGCTGTTGCAGCGCGGCGACGTCATCGCGGCGAGCGCTGCACAGCGCGCCGCGGCGCCGACCCGCGAGATGTCGCTGCACCTCGCGTCGACCCGCATCGGAGGCGGCCAGCTCGAGTCGGGCGACCGAGTCGACGTGTTGGCCACCTATGGTGCCGGCGACGACGCCTACACCCTCGTCGTCCTCCGAGACGCTCCCGTGATCTCGGCTCGCACGAGCGACGACGCCCTTGGATCCGCACGGGGCGTCACGCTCACGCTCGGGTTGGCCACCCGTGACGAGACCGTGGCGTTGGCCCACGCGATCGACGTCGCCCAGCTCAGCGTGGTGCGAACCACCACGGCCGAACCCGACCCGGCACCATCCCAGCCGTTCCAGCCCGACGCCCAGGCGGGCGCGCCACGGGAGGACGGGTGAGCGAGCGGTACGTCGTGCTCGGCCTGGCGCGTCCTCGTGCGGCCTGGTTCAGCGAGGTCAGCCGGTGGGCCACCACCGCGGCGGTTCCCGTCGAGTTCGTGAAGTGCCTTGCACCAGACGAGGCACGCGCCCGGCTCGCGAGCGGTCGCAGGTGGTCCGCGCTGCTCGTCGATGCCGGCGCGCACGGCGTCGATCGAGACCTCCTCCACGCCGCTGCATCGGTCGGCGCGGCGGCGGTGGTCATCGGCGACGACCGGGTCGAGCGCGACTGGGTCGAGCTCGGCGCGGTGGCCACGCTGCCCGCCGATCTCACCCGCGACGACCTCCTGCGCGTCCTCGCCGAACACGCCAAGCCGGTCTCGCGCTCCGCTCCCCTCCCCGACCTCGACGCTCCAGCACCGCCACCACCCTGGCGCGGCTCGCTCGTCGCGGTCGCCGGCACCGGCGGGTCCGGCGCGTCCACCGTCGCGGCGATGCTCGCGCACGGTCTTGGTAGCGACGTGCGCGAACAGGGGCTCGTCGTGCTCGCCGACCTCGCCCTGTCTGCCGACCAGGCCGTCATCCACGACACCGGCGAGGTCTCGCCCGCGCTCGGTGAGCTCGTCGAGCTCCACCGCTTGGGACGCGCACAGCCCGACGACGTACGGGCGCTGGTCTTCGGCGGCGGACGCGAGCGCCCCTACGACCTGCTCCTCGGGCTGCGCCGCCACCGGGACTGGACGACGCTGCGACCACGGTCGGTCGACGCCGCGCTCGACGGACTGCGAGCGACCTACCGGATCGTCGTCGCCGACGTCGACGCGGACGTCGAGGGCGAGCGCGACACCGGCTCGCACGACGTCGAGGACCGCAACCTCCTGGCACGCACCACGCTCGACGCCGCCGACGTCGTCCTCGTCGTCGGTCGCTGCGACGTCGTCGGCGTTCACAAGCTCGCGGCGACGTTGCGCGATCTGCGACGGTTCGGCATCCCACCAGACCGACTCCTCCCCGTCGCCAACCGAGCGCCCCGCTCGCCTGCTGCCCGGGCCGAGATCACCAGCGCGATCGCCCGACTCGGCGGTGACGACGTCGGAGGGACCATCTCGCCGCACTTCGTCGCCGACCGACGACGCCTCGACCAGCAGATCCGCGCCGCGGGCTCGTGGCCGACGGGGATCTCCCGCGACCTCGCCGCAGCTGCGCGAGCGGTCCTCGAGCACGCACGATCCAGCGCATCCGACGCCGCACCGGTCCCTGAGCGCGTCGTCCCGGGGAGCCTCGGCCACCTCTCCGACCTCGAGAGCGACGCATCGTGAGCACCCCAGTCGACGACGCCGGGCCCCTCGTCGAGATCGAACGACGGGTCACCGAGCGCGCCAAGGACCTCGCCATCGATCTCGACGACGCCGACGCGAACGCCGCACTGCGCCGCCTGGTCGACGACGAGATCGACTCCTGGGCGAGCGACGTCGAACGAGGGCGTCGGCAGCACCCGCTCGCCGACCCGGACACCGTGGCCGAGCGAGCGCTCCGCAACGTCGCGGGGCTCGGGCCGCTCGGTCCGCTGCTCGCCGATGACGACGTCTGGGAGATCATGATCAACGCCCCAGACGCGGTCTTCGTGAAGCGACATCGTGGCCACTCGGGGTACCACGACGAGGTCTTCCACGACGACGACCACGTCATCCGTGTGCTCACCAAGGTCCTCGACGGCTCGACGCGATCGCACCGCAAGCTCGACCCCACCGAGGGCCTCCAGGACGCCCAGCTCGACGACGGTGCACGGCTCCACATCGTGCACGGCGACGTGAGCCGTGGCGGACACATCATGGTGAACATCCGGAAGTTCACCGGGGTGGCGTTCCGCGACCTCAGCGAGCTGACCGAGCGCGGCACCCTCACACCCGACGCCACGCGCTTCCTCCAGGCCTGCGTGGCAGCGCGGCTGTCGATCGTCTTCGCAGGGGCCCCAGGCGCCGGCAAGACGACGCTGCTGTCGTGCTGCGCCGCCGAGCTCGACCCGTCGCTGCGCGTCGTCGTCGCCGAGGAGGTGTTCGAGGCGGACGTGCCGGTCGCGAACCTCGCCAGCATGCAGACGCGCCCGGCTCGTCCCGACCGCCCCGCGGTCGACCTCCGTCGCCTCGTCGCCGGGTTCCTCCGCATGGCGCCCGACGTCGCGATCGTCGGCGAGGTGCGCGATCGCGAGGCCCTCCCCCTGTTGCTGACGCTGTCGTCGGGCGTCAAGGGCTTCACGACGATCCACGCAGGGTCGTCGCGCCAGGCGCTCACCCGGCTGCGCTTCGTCGCACAGCTGTCCGACACGGGCCACGACCTCAACGTCGCTGGCCTCACGTCGCTCGTCACCGAGGCCGTCGACCTCGTCGTCCACTCGGCCCGCCGCCCGGGTGGTCCAGTGGTGACCTCGATCCTGGCCGTCGAAGACCTCACCTCGGCTGCGGACTCGGGCCAGTTCACCACGACCGAGGTGTTCGCTCGTCACGGCGACGGACCGCTCGAGTGGACGGGCAACCTGCCCATCCGTGCGACCCGCTCCTTCGCTGACGCGGGGCTCGACCTTCGGTCGGTCCTCGGTGAACCTGCGGCGGTCCTGCGATGACGCTCGTCGTCGCGGCCACAGCTGCGCTCGGTGCGTTCTACCTCTACACCGCACTCGCACTCGGGTGGCAGGGCAGCCAGCTCGGTCCAGAACGCCGTCGGCGGACCCGACGGCGCCGCCCATTGGGGGACTGGATGGCACAAGCAGGGCTCTCCGACGTCGCGCCACGGGAGTTCGCCACGGCGGTCGGCGGTCTGGCGTTCGTGGGCGGGATCTGCGGCTACGCGATCTTCGGAGCGGTCCTTCCCGCCGTGGCGACCGCAGCGTTCGCCGGTGCCGCTCCGGTCGCGTCGTACCGGCTGCGGCGCCAGCGCCGCATCGCGGTCGCTCGCGACGCCTGGCCCACCATGATCGAAGAGATCCGTCTCCGCACCGTGTCGCTCGGTCGGTCGATCCCCCAGGCGCTCTTCGAGGTCGGCGAGCGAGGGCCGGTCGAGATGCGCCCCGCATTCGCGGCGGCACATCGGGAGTGGCTCCTCACCACCGACCTCGAGAGGACCCTCGACGTGTTGAAGGCGCAGCTCGCCGATCCGACGGCCGACGTCACCTGCGAGACGTTGCTCGTGGCCCACCAGGTCGGTGGGGCCGACGTCGGTCGGCGGCTCGAGGCGCTCGCCGAGGACCGCATCATGGACCTCCAGGGTCGCAAGGACGCCCGCGCCAAACAGGCTGGGGCGCGGCTGGCACGACGGTTCGTCGTGCTCGTGCCGGTCGGCATGGCGCTGGCCGGCATGCAGGTCGGCGACGGACGAGCTGCCTACTCCACGGCGCTCGGCCAGGTCGTCGCACTCGTCGCGATCGGCCTGGTGGCCATCTGCTGGGTCTGGGCCGGGCACATCATGCGACTTCCCGACGACGAACGGGTCTTCGGGTGACCGCCCGCGCCGCGCTCGTGGTCGTCGTCCTGTTGTGGGTGGGCGTCACGCTCGTGCTGGCCGAGATCCGCTGGTTCCGCCGGGTCTCGTTGGCCGACAGACTCGGGGCCTACGCGCCGGTCGGCGTCAACCGGCGGCGAGACCCGCGGGGCGTGGTCTCGGTGGAGGCGCTCCAGGAGGTGGTGGCACCGCTCGCGCGCTCGATCGGGTCGTGGACCTCGGAGCTGCTGGGCGTCGAGGAGGACCTCGCCACCCGGCTCACCCGCATCCACTCAACCACCGATCCGGCGAGCTTCCGCGTCCGACAGCTCGGCTGGTCGGTCGCGGTGCTCGCGGGCGGCGCGATGGTGACCGTCGTCACGGGCGCCGGTCCGCTGTTCGCAGCGTTGTTCCTCCTGGGGGCGCCGACGCTCGCCTTCCTGGTCCCCGAACAGCAGCTCGCCTCGGCGGGGCGTCGCTGGCAACGTCGCATCTTCCTCGAGCTGCCGGTCGTCGCCGAGCAGCTCGGGATGCTGCTGTCGGCTGGCTTCTCGCTCGGCGCCGCGCTCAACCGCCTCGCCGAACGAGGTCGAGGAGCGTGCGGGCAGGACCTCCAGCGCGTGTGCGCACGGATCCGCTACGGCGCCGCGGAGATCGATGCGCTGCACGAATGGGGTCAGATCTCCCAGGTGCCCGCCGTCGAACGTCTCGTCGGCGTCCTGGCCCTCAACCGCGAAGCTGGCGACCTCGGACGCCTGATCTCCGAAGAGGCACGGTCGATCCGTCGCGATGCCCAGCGCGAGCTGGTCGAGGCCATCGAGCGGAAGGCCCAGCTCGTGTGGGTCCCGGTCACCGTGGCAGCACTGCTGCCCGGAACGCTGTTCATCGTCGTCCCCTTCGTCGAGGCGATGCGCCTCTTCACCTCCCCCTGACCCCTCAACCTCGATCCACCACGGAAGGACCACCATGGCCGGCTTGCTCGCCCCCTACCTCGTCGCTCTCGTCACGCGCGCACGCATCGCAGCTCGCCTCGTTCCCGATGACGACCGCGGGGAGGGCGTCATCTCCGCCGCGATCGCCGTGCTGATCATGGCGTTCCTCGGTGCGGCCATGTGGGTCGGGTTCGAGGCGATCTGGGGCGATGCGGAGGACAACATCGGCGAACAGGTCGACGAGATCGGACGGTAGGTCCGTGGCCACGCCCGGCCCTGACCGTGGCGCGGGACTGATCGGCACGATCGGTGGGGTCGTGGTGTTCCTCGCCCTGCTCACCTTCGCCGTCCAGCTGTTGTTCAACCTTTACGCCACGTCGGCCGTCACCGCGGTGGCTCACGACGCGGCGCGCACCGTGGCGGCGGAGGTGGGCGATGACACCATCGATGCCACGGTCGCCGTCGTCCAGGCCGAGGCCGAGGCGCGCGACTCGCTCGGGCGCTACGGCGAACGGCTGGAGTTCACCTGGGACATCGACACGCGACGCGTTCGTCTCACGATCGCAGCGGATCACCCTCGCGTCGCGATCAGCTCCG
>CAZBTQ010000133.1:0-8050 GCA_964494405.1 uncultured Iamiaceae bacterium | reverse complement strand
ACACCTCGTGGAGGATGCGCAGCGCGTAGTCGTGGGCGTCGGCCTCGGTGGCGTGTGCGGTGTGGCCCTCTTGCCACAGGAACTCGGTGGTGCGAAGGAAGATGCGGGGGCGCAGCTCCCACCGCACGACGTTGGCCCACTGGTTGAGCAGCAGCGGAAGGTCGCGGTGGCCCTGGATCCACTTGGCCATGAACTCGCCGAAGACCGTCTCGCTGGTGGGTCGCACGACGACCGGCTCTTCGAGCTCCTTGCCGCCGGCGTGGGTGACGACCGCCAGCTCGGGGCTGAACCCCTCGACGTGCTCGGCCTCGCGGTGCAGGTAGGACTCGGGGATGAACAACGGGAACGCGACGTTCTGGGCGCCCGCCGCCTTGATGCGGTCGTCGACCTCGCGCTGCATCCGCTCCCAGATCGAGTACCCGTACGGCCGCACGACCATCGTGCCCCGCACCGGTCCGTTCTCGGCCAGCTCGGCCTTCGCGACGACGTCTTGGTACCAGCGCGGGAAGTCCTCGGCGCGGGGGGTGAGCACTCGGCGAGCCATGGCGGGCGAGCCTACCGACCGGTCGATGACCGCCCGGACGAGCGGACGCGCCGGACGCCCCTACAGGTTGCGGATGATCTCGACCCGTTGTTCGCTGCGGTTGGCGTCGGCGCCCTTGTCGTCCAAGAGCGCGGCGCGGTCCCGCTCGGCCTCGCGCTGGGCCTTGGCGGTGTCGACACGCGCGAGCGCGGCCTCGGTGCCGTGTTCGACGATGAACTCCGCCCACTCGACGAGCGCGTCGACCATCTCGTCCTCGGGCACGACCGCCACGTTCTGGCCCTTGACGAACAGGTGTCCGCGGTGCCGACCCGCGGCGATGCCGAGGTCGGCGTCGCGAGCCTCACCCGGGCCGTTGACGACGCATCCCATGACCGCCACCTGCAACGGGATCTCGCGGTCGCCGAACGCGGCCAGCGCGTCGTTGGCGACCTTGATCACGTCGACCTCGGCGCGCCCGCAGCTCGGGCAGGCGATGAGGTCGATGTTCTTGCGGTCGCGCAGGCCCATGGCTTCGAGGAGCTGGCGGCCAGCACGAGCCTCCTCGACCGGGTCGGCGGTGAGCGAGTACCGGATCGTGTCGCCGATGCCCTCGGCGAGCAACGTCGCGATGCCAGCGGTGGCCTTGACCAGACCGGCGGGCGGCGGGCCGGCCTCGGTGACGCCGAGGTGCAGCGGGTGGTCGGTGGCGTCGGCCAGCTGGCGGTAGGCCTCGATCATCAGCGGCACGTTGGAGGCCTTGACCGAGATCTTCACGTCGTCGAAGCCCACCTCGTCGAAGTAGGCGAGCTCCTGCATGGCCGACTCGACCATCGCCTCGGGCGTGACGCGACCACCGTGCTTGGCGTAGAGGGCGGGGTCGAGCGACCCTCCGTTGACCCCGATCCGGATGGGCACCCCGCGGGCTCCCGCCTCGGTGGCGACGGCCTTGATGTGCTCGGGCTTGCGGATGTTGCCGGGGTTGAGGCGCAGGCCGTGCACACCCGCCTCGAGGGCAGCGAGGGCCATCCGGTACTGGTGGTGGATGTCGGCGATGATCGGCACCGGCGAGCGGGGCACGATGCGCGCCAGCCCCTCCGCCGCCTCGATCTCGTTGCAGGTGCAGCGGACGATGTCGCAGCCGGCCGCGGCAAGGGCGTAGATCTGCTGGAGCGTCCCCTCGACGTCGGCCGTCTTGGTGATCGTCATCGACTGGATCGTGACGGGTGCACCGCCACCGACCGCGACGTCGCCGACGTGGATCTGGCGGGTGGTGCGACGCGGCGTCGTGAGTGAACCGGCGTCCACGGGCTACTCCAGGTTCACGGGGTTGAAGATGTCGAGGTAGAGCGCGACGAGCCCGACCGACACCAGCAGGAACACCACGGCGTAGGTCAACGGCATGAGCTTGGCGACGTCGGCGTGGTAGCGCTCGTTGCTGCGCGCCATCAGCTCGCGGACCCGCTCGTAGGTGGCCACCGCGACGTGTCCGCCGTCGAGCGGCAGCAATGGCACGAGATTGAAGATGCCGATGAAGATGTTGATGAGCACGAGGAAGCCGAGCAGCATCGCGGCGCCGTTCTCGGCGGCCTGGGTGCCGAGTCGGGCGGCGCCGTAGATCGACAGCACGCGGTTGCCTTCTTCGGCGGGATCCGCTGCCGCGTCGGAGGTCTCAGCGTCGTCGCTCGAGTGCACGTCGGCGGCCTGGCTGAGGAACCCGCTGAGGCCCGACGGGCTGAAGAAGTCGGCCAAGGCTCCCATCGACTGCCACGAGAACGACCCGAACTCGCTGAACGTCCGCGGCACGGCTTCGACCACTCCCATCGGCTCCGCCGGGTAGTCGGCACCGATGCCGAGGAACGCACCGCCGTCGCCGTTGTCCCCGAGCAGCACCGTCAGCTCGACCTCGTCAGCGCCGCGCTGGACGATGACCACCACCTCGTCGCCGGGACCGTGCGGTGCCAGGGCGTCGCGGAGGTCGTCGAACGTGGAGATCTCGGCGCCGTCCACCGCCACGATCTCGTCGCCCACCTGGACGCCGGCTGCGTCGGCAGGCGATGCCTCGCCTTCGACCGCCGGTGCGAGCCGACCCACCGCCCAGTTGTCGGGCCTGGCCACGCCGAAGCCCACGAGCAGGACGAACAGGCACACGAGGGCGATCATGAAGTGCATCGCCGAGCCGGCGACGGCCACCGACATGCGTCGCCAGTACGACTTCTGGCGATAGGTGCGCGGCTCGTCGATCGGGTCGACCTCTTCGAGGTTGGTCATGCCGATGACCTTCACGTAGGCGCCGGCGGGGATCGCCTTGATGCCGTACTCGGTCTCGCCCCGGTGGGTCGACCAGATCCGCGGACCGAAGCCGATGAAGAACTCGGTGCACTTCATGCCCGCCGAGCGGGCCGTGACGAAGTGGCCGAGCTCGTGGAGGGTGATCATCACGACGATGGCGAGGACCACGACGATCGAGGACAGACCGGCGATCAGGCCGAGGAACACGACACCGAGTGCGAGCATGGTGAGGCGGATCGGCGACGAGCCTTCGGGCTGTGGCTCGTCGGACGCGCGCGACGGCGGGGCCGGCGGCAGCCCGGCGTCGTGGTGTGCGTCGTGGACCTCGGTCACGTCAGCCTCCCGACCTCACGGCGGGCGACCTCGCGGGCCCGACGATCGGCATCGACCACCGACTCGACCGAGTCGGCTGTCGCACCATCATGCCCCCAGAGGACCGCCTTGCAGACGTCGGGTATGTGCCGCCAGGCGATCTGCCCGGCGAGGAACGCCGCGACGGCGACCTCGTTGGCCGCGTTGAGCCACGCGGGCGCCGTCTCGCCCAACCGTCCGGCGTCGTACGCGAGCCCGAGGCACGGGAACGCATCGTGGTCGGGAGGCTCGAAGTCGAGCCGCCCCACCTGCCCCCAGTCGATGCGCCCGAACGGGGTCGTGATCCGGTCGGGGTACGCCAGGGCGTAGCCGATCGGAAGCCGCATGTCGGGCAGCGAGAGCTGCGCGATCGTCGACCCGTCGGTGAACTCCGCCATGGAGTGCACGATCGACTGCGGGTGCACGACGACGTCGATGTCGTCGTAGTCGACGCCGAACAGCTCGTGCGCCTCGATCACCTCGAGGCCCTTGTTCATCAGCGTGGAGGAGTCGACGGTGATCTTCGGCCCCATCGCCCAGGTCGGGTGCGCCAAAGCGTCGGTGACCGAGACGTCGGCCAGCTCGTCGCTGGTGCGTCCGCGGAACGGGCCGCCGCTGGCGGTGAGCACGATGCGCGCGACGCGGTCGGCCCGGTCGTTGGCCCGGAGGCACTGGTGCACCGCGGCATGCTCGGAGTCGACGGGAAGGAGCTCGGCGCCCGGCGTGCGCCACGCACGCTGCACGACGGGCCCACCAGCGATCAGCGACTCCTTGTTGGCCAGGGCGAGGCGCTTGCCCGCTTCGAGCGTCGCGAGCGTGACGTCGAGGCCGGCGAACCCGACGACCCCGTTGACGACGACATCGGCTTCCTTCGCGGCGTCGACCAGCGCCGAGGCACCGACCACCAGCTCGGTGCCCGCGGGCAGGCGGCCCACCAGTGTGCGGCCCGCGTCCTCGTCGGCCACCGCGACCACCCTGGGCCGGTGGCGCACGGCCTGGGCGGCGAGCAGGTCGACCGACGAACCCGCCGCGAGGGCCACCACCCGGAAGCGATCGGGCTCCGCCTCGATGACCTCGAGCGTCTGGGTGCCGATGGAACCCGTGGCGCCGAGCACCGCCACCTCGACCGGCGCGGTCACGTGCAACCGCTCCTTCGCACGTCCTACAGGACCATGTGGGCGACGTAGTACGTGGCCGGCAGGGCGAAGAGCAGCGCGTCGAAGCGATCGAGCAGGCCGCCGTGGCCGGGGAGGATGTCGCCCATGTCCTTCACACCGAGGTCGCGCTTGAGCAGCGACTCACAGAGGTCGCCGACGGGCGCCACCAGTGCGAGCACGACGCCGAGCACGAAGGCACTGCCGAACGAGTCGAACGGCGCGATCTGGCCGGTGACGACCACCGTGGCGACGAGGCACAGCACCATGCCACCGATCGTGCCCTCGACGGTCTTGTTGGGGCTGGCGACCGAGAGCGGGGCCCGTCCCATCGACCGACCGATGAACAACCCGGCGATGTCGTAGACCACCGTGCCGATGACCGCAGCGAGCAGCAGCCCGATGCCGTCGGGTGCGCGCAGCAGCATCGCCGCGAACGATCCGAGCACACCGACGTACACGACGGTGAGCAGGGTGACGCCGAGGTTGGGCACCGCGTGCTCGCCGCCGATGTCGAGCAGGTACCAGAGCAGACCGACCACCATCGTGAGCACGACGCCGAGGACGAGGCCCTCCTCGCCCTTCCAGTAGGTGGCCAGGGGCAGCGCGGCGGCGGCCGCCAGCCCCACCAGCGTCGGTGGTGTGTAGCCGACGCGACGCAGGGTGGTGAACAGCTCGGCGGATGCCAGGACCAGCACCGCGACCACGAGCGCCATGGCGAACTTCGGGCCCAGCGAGAACAAGATGCCGGCGACGACCACCAGGCCCACGCCGACGATGACCGCCTGGCCCATGTCGCGCCCCGACGCAGGGGCCACACCGCCCTCGGTGTTGCGCTCGTAGGGATCTGCGGCGCGGCCGCCATGGGGTTCGGCTGGGTCGCGCGGGACCGTGTACGTCTCGGGCTTGGTGAACTCGTCGTCGTCGACGGTCACGATCTCGTTGTCTTCGTCCACGACGTAGAGCTCCTCGTCTGGTTCATCGTCGACCGGACCGACCGGCGGGAGGTCCTGGCCGAGCGCCGACAGGTCGCTGTCGTCCCAATCGGTGGCCTGGTCGCGCCAGCGCGGCTGCGCAGAGCTGACCGTGGACCACGCCGCCAAGTCCTCCTCGACGTCGGACTCGAAGATCTTGGGGACCTCGCCGGTGGGTGGGTCGGCCCAGTGCGGCAGCTCGGGCGGCGCCGACTCGTCGGCGACGGTGACCTCGTCGCCGAAGGGCGACTCGTCGGCCGGACCCTCGAGCGGGTCGTCGTCGACCACCTCGGGCGGCGGATCGTCGGGACGGATGATCGGCACTCGCCCGAACAGGTTCGGATCGTGCTCGCCCTCACCGTCGGACAGGTCGTCGACGGCGTCGTCGGTACCGAGGATCCGGAGGTCCTCGTCGCCTTCGTCGGGGCGGGGTCGATCGTCCACGGAGAACCTCCTCGGCTGCGGGATCGACGGGCGCGTGCGCCCGTCAGACCTCCAGCAGCTCGGTCTCTTTCTGCTCGAGGGCTGTGTCGATCTCGGCTTCGCGCGCGTGGGTGCGCTTGTCGAGATCCTTCTCCGCCCGCTGCAGGTCGTCGGCCGACATGTCGCCGTCCTTCTCGGCGCTCTCCAGGTCCTTGCGAGCATCGCGCCGGGCGTTGCGGACCGCGACGCGGCCCTCCTCGGCCATGTGCCGCACGATCTTCACCATCTCCTTGCGCCGCTCCTCGGTGAGTTGCGGGAAGGTGAGCCGGATGGAGTTGCCGTCGTTGCTCGGGTTGAGTCCCAGGTCTGAGGTCTGGATCGCCTTCTCGATGGCACCGAGGTTCACCTTGTCGAACGGGGTGATCAGCAGTTGCCGCGCCTCTGGGACGTTGAAGCTGGCGAGCTGCTGGACGGTCATCTCCTCGCCGTAGGCCTCGACGCTGATGCGCTCGACCAGCGCGGGCGCGGCGCGACCGGTGCGGATCGACGCGAACTCCTGGCGGGCGCGGGCGACGGCCTTGGCCATCTTCTCGTCCACCTCGTCGAGGATCAGCTCGATCAGCTCTGCGCTCACGACGGCATCACGTGACCAGGGTACCGATGGACTCGCCGGCGAGGATGGACCGCAGGTTCCCCTCGCCCATCAGGTCGAAGTAGACGATCGGCATGTCGTTCTCCATGCAGAGCGTGATGGCCGTGGTGTCCATGGCTTGGAGGCCCTGCTGGATGACGTCGAGGTAGGTGACCCGGTCGAGGCGGGTGGCCCTCGGGTCGACCCGCGGATCGGCGGTGTAGATGCCGTCGGTGCCCGAGTGGGTGCCCTTCAGCAAGACCCCGGCCTCGATCTCGACGGCACGCAGCGCCGCTGTGGTGTCGGTGGTGAAGAACGGGTTGCCGTTGCCGCCGGCGAAGATGACGACCCGGCCCTTCTCGAGGTGCCTGACGGCCCGACGCCGGATGTAGGGCTCGGCCACCTGGGACATGTGGATGGCGGACTGGACCCGGGTGGGCTGGCCGAGCTGCTCGAGCACGTCCTGGAGCGCGAGCGCGTTGATGACCGTCGCCAACATCCCCATGTAGTCCGCCTGGGCGCGGTCCATGCCAGAACCGGCGCCGGTCATGCCCCGCCAGATGTTGCCGCCACCCACGACGACGGCGATGTCGACCTCGAAGTCGGCCTTGACCTTGACCAGCGACTCGGCGATCCGCTTGACGGTGGCACCGTCGATGCCGAACCCGGCGTCCCCGGCGAAGGCCTCACCCGACACCTTCAGCACCACGCGGCCCCATCGGGCCGGCTGGCGAGTGGCGGAGGTCGCCGGGGCGGCGTCGGGGTCGGTCACGCTCAGCCGCCGATGACGACCTGGTCGAATCGGACGATCGAGACGTCACCGAGGAGCTGGGTGACCGTCTGCTTCTCGTCGCGGACGAACGCCTGCTCGAGCAGCACCCGCTCCTTGAACCAGCCGGTGAGGCGCCCTTCGACGATCTTGTCGAGCGCGGCCTCGGGCTTGCCCTCGGCCTTGGTGATGTCGGTGAGCGTCGCCCGCTCGGCCGCGACCTCGTCGGCCGGGACCTCGTCGCGGGTGAGGTAGGCGGGCTTGGTGAACGCGATGTGCACGGCGAGGTCGTGTGCCAGCTCGGGCGTGCCGCCGTCGAGCTCGATCAGCACGGCGTTGACGCCGCGCCCGTCCTGCACGTGCAGGTAGGAGTCGACGACGTGGCCGGCGGGAACGGTCCACTGGACCACCTTGCCGACCTCGATGTTCTCCTTCTTGGTGATCTTGAGCTGGTCGACGGCGTCGGCCACCTCGGCGGCACCGTCGGGGCCGCTCTTGGCCACCGCGGCAGCGAGCTGGTCGGCCACGGCGACGAAGTCGGCTGCCTTGGCCGAGAAGTCGGTCTCGCTCTTGAGCTCGACGAGGGCGACGGCATCGCCCTCGGACGCGACGGCGACGGCGCCCTGCTCGTTGTCGCGGTCGGTGCGGGTCGCGGCCTTGGCGAGACCCTTCTCGCGCAGCCACTTGGCGGCGGCGTCGTAGTCGCCATCGGTCTCGGTGAGCGCCTTCTTGGCGTCCATCATCCCGGCGCCGGTCGCCTGACGGAGCGTCTGGACGTCCTTGGCGGTGAAGCTGGGCATTGGGGTCACGACTCCTGGGGGGTCTCGGTGGCCTCGGCAGCGGGCGCCTCGGCAGCAGTGTCGGGGGCCTCGGCAGCGGGCGCCTCGGCAGCGGGCGCCTCGGCAGCGGGCGCCTCGGCAGCGGGCGCCTCGGCAG
>CAZBTQ010000132.1:0-8072 GCA_964494405.1 uncultured Iamiaceae bacterium | reverse complement strand
AGGGTGATGTCGGAGGCCTCGATGGCGACGTCGGTGCCGGTGCCCATGGCGAGGCCGAGGTCGGCCTGGGCGAGGGCGGCGGCGTCGTTGACGCCGTCGCCGGCCATGGCCACCACCCGTCCCTCGCCCTGGAGCCGGGCGACGACGGCGACCTTGTCGGCGGGGAGGACCTCGGCGACGACCTCGTCGATGCCGACCTGGGCGGCGACGGCCCGGGCGGCCCGTTGGTTGTCACCCGTGAGCAGCACCGGGGTCAACCCGAGCGCCCGCAGCTGAGCGATGGCCTCGGCAGAGCTCTCCTTGACGGTGTCGGCCACGACCAGGACGCCGCGGGCCTGGCCGTCCCAGCCGACGAGGATGGCGGTGCGGCCCTCGTCCTCGGCCTCCTGCTTGACGGCGAGGAGGTCGGCGGTGAGGTGCTGGGACCAGTCGGCGAGGAACGCCTCGCGGCCGGCGATGACGGCCCGACCGTCGATGACGCCCTGGACGCCGAGGCCCTGGGTGCTGGCGAAGGACTCGACGGGCGCCAGCTCGATGCCGCGCTGGCGGGCACCGTCGGCCACGGCCCGGCCGATGGGGTGCTCGCTGGCGTCCTCGAGGCTCCCGGCCAGGAACAACAGCTGGTCCTCGTCGACACCGTCTGCGGTGTGCACGGCGGCGAGGCTCATGTGGCCGGTGGTGACGGTGCCGGTCTTGTCGAGCACGATGGTGTCGACCTGGCGGGTGGACTCGAGGATCTCGGGGCCCTTGATCAGCACCCCGAGCTGGGCGCCCCGCCCGGTGCCGACCATGAGGGCGGTGGGGGTGGCCAGACCGAGCGCGCACGGGCAGGCGATGATCAGCACCGCGACCGCGGCGGTGAACGCCTCGGTCGCTCCGGCCCCCGAACCGAGCCAGAACCCGAGCGTGGCGACCGACAGCAGGATCACGATCGGGACGAACACCGCCGAGACCCGGTCGGCGAGGCGCTGGACGGGGGCCTTGCCGTTCTGCGCGTCGGTCACGAGCCGCGCGATCTGCGACAAGGCAGTGTCCGCACCGACGCGGGTGGCGCGCACCACGAGGCGGCCGCCGGCGTTGACGGTGGCCCCGGTGACCCCGTCGCCCGGTCCGACCTCGACGGGGACGCTCTCGCCGGTGAGCAGCGAGGCGTCGATGGCCGAGGTGCCGTCCTCGACGATGCCGTCGGTGGCGACCTTCTCGCCCGGGCGGACCACGAACCGGTCCCCCACCGCGAGCTGATCGATCGGCACCCGCACCTCGACGTCGTCGCGGAGCACGGCCACGTCCTTGGCGCCCAGCTCGAGCAGCGCCTTGAGGGCGGCGCCGGAGCGGCGCTTGGCCCGGGCCTCGAAGTAGCGCCCGGCGAGGATGAACACCGTGACCCCGGCGGCGACCTCCAGGTAGATCTCGTGCTGACCGCCGCCTCGTTCGATGGAGAGGTCGAAGCCCATCCGCATCGACGGGTCACCCGCCTCGCCGAGGAACAGGGCGTAGAGCGACCAGCCCAGCGCGGCGATCGTGCCCACCGAGATGAGGGTGTCCATCGTGGCCGTGCCGTGGCGGAGGTTGGTCCACGCGGCCCGGTGGAACGGGAACGCACCCCAGACCACCACCGGAGCAGCGAGGGTGAGCGAGAGCCACTGCCAGTGGTCGAACTGCAGAGCGGGGACCATCGACAGCAACAGGACCGGGATGGTCAAGGCGGTCGAGATGGCCAGGCGATCGCGAAGGCGGCGGGTCGGGTCATCCCGCTCCTCGCCCGCCCCTGCCCCCGCGGTCTCGGTCGCGGTGGCCGGGATGTGGGCGGTGTACCCCGCAGCCTCGACCTCGGCGACCAACTCGGCCGGTTCGGTCCCCTCGCGGAACGTGACCTGGGCCTGCTCGGTGGCGTAGTTCACCGTTGCGGTCACTCCGTCGAGCTTGTTGAGGCGCCGCTCGATGCGTGCGGCGCACGACGCGCAGGTCATGCCCTCGATGGCCAGGTCGATCCGCTGGCCCGCGGGTCCCTCGGTCTCGGGGCCCGTGGTGGTGGTGATGGTGCTCATCAGTGGCCCTCGCCATCGGTGTGGCCGTGATCGGCGGCGGTGGTCGGTGTGGTCGTCGGGTCGGCGTCGATGTCGACGGTGAAGGCGGCCGTGCGGACCTGCCCGTCGACGGAGAAGTCGAAGAACAGCCGGTAGCGACCCGGAGCCGGCTCGGCGATGCCGAAGGAGACCGGGCCGTCGCCGTCGGTGGGATGGACGTGGAGGTAGCCGAGATCGGTGGCGTCGATGGCCACGAGGTGGCCGCGGGCGCCGAGGTAGGGGTCGGGCTCCACGACGGCGCCGTCACGACGAACCGACAGCGCCGCCGTGAGGCCGGCGGTCGCCGGGGTCAGGTCGAAGGTGACAGACAGGTCGTCGACGATCGTGGCGCCGGCCGGGTCGGGCAGGGCGCGTCCCGTCGCCGTCCCGGGCACGACGAGGTCGACGGTGAGGACCAGGTCGGGGCCCTCAGAGGGGACGGTGTCGGCGATGACCCGGTACCCACCCGGCTCGAGGGCGGGGAGCTCGACAGACCAGGTCCCGTCGGCGAGCTGGGGGTGCAGGTGGGCGTAGTCGCCCAGGTCGTTCGACACCACGATGAGGTGCATGGGTCGGTCGTGGCGGTCCTCGAAGTCGGTGACCGTGGCACCGGCCGGGTCGAGCACCCGGAAGGTGAACCGCTGGGGCTGCCCGGCGGCGACGACGGTCGTGGGCGCGTCGATCCGGTAGTCCGCTGCGGCGGCGGGCTGGTCGCCGTGGCCGGCGTGGGTGGTCGGAGTGAGGGTGGAAGGCATGGGGGACTCCTCGTGATCGGCGTGGATGGTCGGGGTGGGGGCCGGGCCGGCGGCCGCGCCGAGGGCGGCGCCTCCGCCGAGGGCGACCACGGCCGCGAGGCCGAAGGCCGCCAGCCGGGCCGGGGCGGTCATGTGACGACCTCGTAGCCGGCTTCCTCGACCGCCGAGCGGACGGCGTCGGGGTCGACAGGCGTGTCGGAGGTGACGGTGAGCCGGCCCGAGGCGAGGTCGACGTCGACTGCGGTGACCCCGTCGATGCTCGACACCTCGGCCTGGACTGAGCTGACGCAGTGCCCGCAGGTCATGCCCGCTACCTGGAAGGTGGAGGTGGTTGCCATGGTGGTCTCTCCTGTGTGGTGGTTCACGGCGTGGCCGTGCGGTTGGTGGTGGTGGTTCGGCGCACGGCGGAGGCGATGCCCGCGCCGCCCGCGATCGCAGCGAGCGAGCCGAGCGTCTGGAATGGACCGAACGCGACGCCCAGGAACCCGATCAGCGGACCCGACGCCCCATAGGCGAAGCGGGCCCAGCGCGGCGTTCCGTCGATCGCTGCCGCGGCACGGGCGAGCAGGATCGACGCGACCGAGAACAGCACGGCGCCGCCGATCAGGGTGACGAAGGTGGGGATGCCGTAGACGTCGTCGTAGACGGCCGAAGCTCCTGCGTCGCCCTGGAGCTCGAGATGGCCGATGGCGGGCTGGGCGAAGGCGGCGACGCCGAACCCGGCGATCAACCCTGCCGAGCCCAGGACCGTCAGAGCGAAGCCCCAGACTGCTGGGCGGGTTCGGTAGCCGGTGGTGAGGATCGCTCCGGCTAGCGCCGCGACGCCAATGGTGTTCAGTGCGAGGCCGAGGATGCTCCCCACGAGGTGCTTGGCGAGGAACTCGTCCGTGCTCACGAACCGGGCCCACGACGAGAACTCAGTCGTCGGGTCGGGCTGGTGGGTGATCGTCGCCCACAACGTGAGCGCCCCGAAGACGGGGAGCAGCCACACCCCGTTGCGGAGGTGGCGCAGGTCGACGGCTGGCCGCACTGCGATCGAATCGGCAGAGATCGTCGTGGTCATGGGTCGTTCCCTTCGCCAGAGCAGCCGGGGGCCGCCGGTAGCGTCATACCATACCCCCCTAGGGTACCTTGTCAAGCGCGATCGAACGGCCCTCCCTGAAGCGGTGACATCCCGGATGCAGGGACGTGTCGTCCGCCGGTCCGCACTACTACGCCCTGTCGTCGACGGGAGGAGCCGGGGCTCACAGGATCGGGGTTCGACCGCTACGTTGCCGCGATGGAGCTGACGTCACTGCGCATGAAAACGCTGCCTGTATGGCGGGTGGCAGTGGCCGTTCTGGCGGCCCTCGCAGTGACCGCATCCTGCTCGGGCGACGACTCGCCCCCAGCGGCGAGCGACGGCGGAGCCGGCGCGGAGCTCTACGCACAGTCATGTGCGTCCTGCCACGGCAGTGATCTGCGCGGCACCGACCTGGGACCACCCCATCTCTCTCAGGTGTACGCGCCGGATCACCATCCCGACGAGGCGTTCCGAGCCGCGATCACCCAGGGCTCCCGGGCCCACCACTGGGAGTTCGGTGACATGGCACCGGTCGGGGGCCTCAGCGATGAGGAGATCGACCTGGTGATCGCCTACGTCCGCCAGCAACAGGAGCTCCACGGCCTCGAGCCCTACCCGCCGCGGTGAGGCGCTTCACGGACCAAAGGCTCAGGACCCGCCCATCATCGGACCGTCGCGCATCCACTGGTCCCAGTCGCCCATGTGGTCGCCCATCCAGTCGACCATCTGGTCGCACCACTCGGCGCTGCCGTTCGTGGCAGTGGGGTTGTCGGCCATCCACTGCTGGCAGGTGTCGCGCATCGAGTCGGGGTCCTGCCACATCATCGACCCCATCATCATTCCGTCTTGGCGCTGGCCCATCCGGCCGTTCATCCAGTCGGTCATGGAGCTGCACCACCCGTCGCCAGGACCGTCGGCGCCCTGGTAGCTGTCGGCCCACTGTTGGCACCCTTGGTGCATCCAGCCGATCTGGGCGGTGTCGTAGGCGGGGCCGTCATCACGGTTGGCGATGACCGCCGCGGCGACGCCGCCGACGGCGAGGACGGCGACGACGACCGCCAGCACGATCCATCGGCGGGCGGTGCGGTTCGAGGCCGTCGGGCCGGTGGGCTCCTGCTCGGTGGGTTCCACGTCGAGGTCTTCCATGGATCCACGATCCTCCCGGGTGGCGGCGGGGCACAAGGGACCTTGGGCCTTGCGCGGGGCGCCGACCGGGGGTTTGTGGCAACGGGCCCGCCGAGCGGTCAGACGGCCCGGCTGCGGCCGAGGCCAGGCAGGAACCGGCCGGCGGTGGCGGTGTAGCGCTCGTAGTCGGGGCCGTGGACGGTGCGCAGGTAGGGGCTCCTCCACGAGGCGGACCTGGACCTCCAGCGCGGCGAACAGGGCGGCCAGTCCGGCGAGTGAGATGACGTTGCCGACCATGAGGGTGAGACCGAGGGCGATGACGAGCATGGCGGTGAAGATCGGTTGCGGACCAGCGCGAAGGCCCCGCCGGTGACCAGGCCGGTGCGTTCTGCGGGATCGACGCCGATGCGCCACGACGCCCCCATCCGCATCTGTGCGGCAGTCGTCGCCACGATCCCTGCGACGGCGAGCGCCAGGCCGACGACCTGCACCGTGGCGTCGTCCAGCGGCGCGATCGGGTCCAGCCCGGCGAGCCCGGCGATCGGTGCGGCGAACCCGGCGACCAGGGCGGCGACGAAGCCGAGCTTCGCCCACCACTGGGTGGTACCGGCCTCGGCGTGGAGACGCAGCCCGGTGTCGCCGGTCTGGCGCCACTGCACCCAGGTCCGCCAACCGAACGCGATCGCCGCGAACGCCACGTAGAGCACGAGCGCCAACACCGTCATCACCAATCTCCGTCCCGAACGACTTGTCTCATCGGCCTCGGACGGTATCATCGGTCTATGCCGATGCAAAGTGGTGCGGTCAGCGCCGATGAGCGCAGCGACATCGATGTCGCCGCCCAGATGTTCCGAGGGTTCGGCGATCCGACCCGCCTGGCGATCCTCACCGAGCTGCTCGCCGGGGAGCAGCGCGTGGTCGATCTCGTCGCCGCGGTGGGTGGGTCGCAGTCGAACGTGTCCGGCCACCTGGCGTGCCTCAAGGAGTGCGGCCTGGTGCTGGACCGCCCCCAAGGCCGCGCCGTGCACTACCGGCTGGCCAGCCCAGCGGTCGTGGACCTGCTGCGCCAGGCCGAGGTCCTGCTCGGTGAGATCGGCGAGAACGTGGCGCTGTGCCGCAACCACCGGATGCCGCGATGAGCGCCCCGGCCACCCCCGACACCCACCAGACCCACGGCCCCGACCGGCTGCTCCCGGGGCTGGTCGCGTCGCAAGAGGTGCGGTGGTCCGCGACCAGCGGCCTGCTCATCGCAGCCGGCTACCTGGCCGGGCCGCTGGGCGCGCCGGGTGTCGTGTCGACAGCGCTGTTCGTGGCGGCGGCGGTGGTCGGCGCCCGGTTCTTCGCCGCCGAGGCGGTCGAGGAGCTCGTGTCCGAGCGCGAGATCGGCATCGAGCTGTTGATGACCGTCGCGGCGGTGATCGCCGGCGCGCTCGGCGCCTGGTCCGAAGCCGCCGCGTTGGCGTTCCTGTACTCGATCAGCGAGGCCCTCGAGGAGTTCACCGAGGACCGCACCCGCGATGCCATCCGCAAGCTGTTGGACCTCGCCCCTCGAACGGTCACCGTCGTCGCGCCCGATGGCACCGAACGCGACGTCGACATCGACACCGTGGCGGTCGGCGACCGGTTCCTGATCCGCCCCGGACAGAACGTCGCCACCGACGGTCGCGTCATCGACGGCACCTCTGCGGTCGACGAGTCTGCCGTCACCGGCGAGTCGATCCCCATCGACAAGACCCCAGGCGACCCGGTCATCGCCGGCACCGCGAACGGCCACGGGGCCCTCGTCGCCGAAGCGACGGCCACCGCCTCCACCAACACCCTGGCCCGGGTCGTCGACCTCGTCAGCGAGGCCCAGGAACAGAAGGGCCGGGGCCAGCAGTTCATGGAGCGCTTCGCCCGCATCTACTCCCCCGCCGTGCTCGCCCTCGGCGCCGGCGTCCTCCTCGTCGGTGGTGGGGTGAGTGGCGACTGGTCCGAATGGGCGCTGCGGGCCGCGACCGTGCTCGTCGCCGCCGCGCCCTGTGCGCTGGTCATCTCGATCCCGGTCACCTACGTCGCCGCCATGGGACGCGCCAGCCGCGACGGCGTGCTCATCAAGGGCGGCATCTACCTCGAGGAGCTCGGCCGGCTTCGCGCCATCGCCTTGGACAAGACCGGCACCCTCACCCACGGCCGACCCGAGCTCACCGAGATCCACCCCCTCGACGGCCGCGACCCCGACCAGCTCCTCACCTTCGCCGCCACCGCCGAGCGCCGCTCCGAACACCCCATCGCCCGAGCCATCGTGCGCGCCGCCGATGCCCGGAACCTCACCATCGGCGAACCCGACACCTTCCACGCCGCCGTCGGCGGCGGCATCCACGCCCGCATCGACGGCACCGACCTCACCATCGCCAGCCCCGACTACACCACCAGCCAGGGCCACGACCTCAACCCGGCCGTGACCACGGTGATCGAAGACCTCGAGTCCAACGGCAACACCACCGTCGTGATGGCCGACCCCACCGGACCCCTCGCCGTGCTCGCCGTCGCCGACACCATCCGCCCCCAAGCCGCCGACACCATCCACCGGCTCCGAGCACTCGGCGTCAACCACATCACCATGCTCACCGGCGACAACCCCCGCACCGCCCGAGCCATCGCCACCCGAGCCGGCATCGACCACGTCGACGCCAGCCTCAAACCCGAAGACAAGGCCGCCCGCATCCGCCAACTCGTCGACGAGCACCACCACGTCGCCATGGTCGGCGACGGCATCAACGACGCCCCACCCCTCGCCGCCGCCAGCGTCGGTATCGCCATGGGCACCGCCGGCAGCGACATCGCCCTCGAGACCGCCGATGTCGCCCTCATGGCCGACGACCTCACCCGACTCGTCACCGCCATCACCATCGGACAGCGCACCCGCCGCGTCGTCACCCAGAACCTCATCCTCTCGCTGATCATCCTCGCCGCCCTGGTCCCCGCCGCCCTGTTCGGAGTCATCGGACTGGCCGCCGCCGTCCTCGCCCACGAGCTCTCCGAGCTCGTCGTCATCCTCAACGGCACCCGCATGGCCAAGAA
>CAZBTQ010000131.1:0-8200 GCA_964494405.1 uncultured Iamiaceae bacterium | reverse complement strand
CGCCGACCGACCATCAGCACGAGCGACGCGCGGTCACGAGGTCGATCGCCGCGCCGAGCTCGCGAGACGGGCGCACGCGCAGTCGCGTCGTCTCGTCGGCGATGCGCCGCGACCACCGTCGCATCCCCTCCTCCTCGTAGTGGATCCCGTCGGAGCGGAACCACTCGGGGTGCGGGATCGCGAGCACCGACCAGCGGACGATGCCGTCGCCCTCGCACCGCGCGAGGGCGTGGAGCACCTCGTTCTTCGCGGTGTACCTGTCACGTCGGTCGGCGAAGTCGACCCAGAGGATGCGCTCGGCACCCCGCGCCACGAGACGTGATCGAACGTCGCGGATCCGCTCGGCGAAGCCCGGTTCGCGCGGACCGGGGTTCGTGCCGAGGGCGACCACCACGGTCGCAGCGACGCGCTCGAGTTCGGCCACCTCGCCCAGACCCCACTCCAGGCCCTCGCCGGTGCTGCACAGGAACTCGGGATCCCAGCCGGCACGGTGCAGTGCTCCGATGAGGCCACCACCGTGGTCGCGCGCGCCCACGCAGAGGCTGTCGCCGACGAACAGCAGCGGTTCGCCACCAGGCGCGTCGCCCACGGGCGCGGGGGTGGGAGCGGCAGGAGAGCCCTCGCGCGGTGCGGGCACGAGCGCGACGGAGACGACGACGACCACGGCCAGCCAACGCACCGCGACGATCACGGGCCGTCCTGTTCGCCTCGGAACCGCTCGGCCTCGGACCACACGTTCAGCACCACGGCGGTGAACGGGACGGCGAGGAGCGTGCCGCCGATGCCGAACAGCGCGCCGCCGACCACGACCGCGAAGAGGATGACCAGCGGGTGCAGCTCCAACGCCTTGCCGTAGATGACCGGTGCGAGCAGCTCGTTGTCCACCTGTTGCACGACGATCGCGACGCTGAGGACGATGATCGCGGGCACGAAGCCCGCGGTGGCGAGCGCGACGAGGGTCGCCACGGCACCGGCGACGATGGCACCGAAGATGGGGACGAACGCTGCGGCGAACGTGATGAGCGCGACGGGGATGGCGAGGCTCGCGCCGACGAGCGCGAGCGTGATCCCGATGATCGCCCCCTCGACCACGCCGAGGATCGCTGCCCCCTTGAGGTACCCGCCCAGGGTCGTCCACGAGCGCGCCGCCAGTCGTCGGGCGAGGGCCTCGCGCTCGTCGGGGAAGCGCGACAGCACCCAGTGCTGGAACCTGGGTCCGTCCTTCAGGATGAAGAACGCGGTGATGAGCGACAGGAAGATCCCGAGCACCGCCTCGAGGGCGGCGAGCGCGCCGCTGGCGAGCGAGGTGCTGGACGCGCGCGCCGCGCGACCGAGCGCGTCGGCGGCTTCCTGGCGCAGGTCGTCGATGTCCTGGCGGCTCACATCGAACGGCGAGTCGTCCACGAGCCAGTCCTCGACGTCGTCGACCGCGCTCGTGAGCGTGGGCCCGAGCTCGTCGACCTCGTCCACCACGAGCGGAACGATCACCGCGGCTGCGACCCCGAGCCCGAGCAGGAGGCCGCCGATCGAGAGCGCGGCGGCCAACGCCGGGCGCGCGCCCTTCGACCGCAGCCATGTCGTGGGCTGGTCGAGCGCTCGGGCCAGGAGGGTGGCGATCACGAGGGCCAGCACCACGACCCAGAGCTGTCCCAGCAGCCAGACGGCACCGACGACGACGCCCGCGACCACGAGGATCCGCCATCCGTAGGCGGCCGCGAGCACCAGGGTCGGATGGACCTCGCGTGCCGCTCCGGAGGGCTTGAAGGGACCGGCCATGGGTTCCTCTCTACCCCGTACCGGGTTCGAGCGCTCTCAGGAAGGCGTCGACGGCCGCCGCGGAGTGGTGCCGCCAGATGCCGACGAGGTCATCGGCGTCGGGTGTCGCGCCGTGCCGGATGAAGACCGGATCGAACGCCTCGCGCTGCGCGACGATCAACACCGTCCGGTCGAGGCCCAGGCGATCGTGCAGGAGCAGCTTGAGCAGGAGCCCGCTGCGCACGTCGCGCAGGTGGTCGACCGGCGTCGCCAACCAACGGCGCAGCGCTGCTCTCCCCTGGCGGGTGGCGCCGTAGACGACCCGAGTCGGACCGGCGTCGCCGGGTTCGCTGCGGCGCTCCTCGGCGTAGCCGATGGCCGTCAGCCGGTCGAGCGCCCGGTAGACGAGTTGGCGGGAGAGCCGCCACGCGTCGCCGATCGGTGTACCGGGGGCCAGCTCGGCGGCGATGTCGTAGCCGTGGCGGGGTCTGTCGACCAGCACGCCCAGCACCGCCCACTCGTTGAGCGACAGCGTCGGAGCGTCCGCACGGGCGGTCATGGGGCCAGAGCCTGCCACGCACCGCGACGTAGCGGTCTGTAGGAGCACTGTGACTAGTGTGAGTCCGACACCTCAGGAGGTCTCCCGTGCACCGTTCTGCCCGTCGCCTGTTCATCCCGCTCCTCGCGCTCCTCGCGTTGGTCGCCGCGGCGTGCGGCGACTCGTCCGACGAGCCAGACGACGCCGCGCCCGAGTCGACGACCACGACGACCGAGGCCGAGGAGGAGATCGAGGAGGCGACGATCCTCGTCTTCGCCGCTGCGTCGCTCACCGATGCGTTCGGCGAGCTGGGAGCGGCCTTTGAGGACGCCAACCCGGGCGTCACGGTCGAGTTCAACTTCGCGGGCTCGTCGGCGCTGCGCGAGCAGATCCTCGATGGTGCGCCGGCCGACGTGTTCGCATCGGCGAACAACTCCAACATGGACACGGTCGTCGCCGAGGGCGCGGCATCGGACCCCGAGATCTTCGTGACCAACCAGCTCCAGATCGTCGTCCCCGCGGGCAACCCCGGCGGGGTCACCGGCCTGGAGGACTTCGCCCGCGACGAGCTCCTCATCGGGCTGTGCGCCGCCGAGGTGCCGTGCGGCGACTTCGGTCGCCAGGCCCTGGCCGCTGCCGGCGTCACACCCGCCCAGGACACCGACGAGCCCGACGTGCGGTCGCTGCTCAACAAGGTGGCCGAGGGTGAGCTCGACGCCGGGATCGTGTACACAACGGATGTGATCGCTGCCGGTGACGACGTCGAGGGCGTGGACATCGCACCGAACGTCAACGTGGTCGCCGAGTACCCGATCGCGGTGCTGACCGAGGCACCCGAGCCCGACATCGCCGCCGCCTTCATGGCGTTCGTGCTGTCCGACGAGGGCCAGGCGATCCTCGCCTCCTACGGCTTCGGGAGTCCATGACCCGAAGCCGGCCGCCCTGGCCGCTGATCCCGCTCGCCGCGATCGGGGGCCTGCTCCTCGTCCTGCCGTTCGCCGCACTGCTGATCCGCGTCCCGTGGTCGGACCTCGGCTCGATCCTGCGACAGCCGATCGTCACCGACGCCCTGCGCCTCAGCATGGTGTCGGCGACGGCCGCAACCCTGGTGTCGCTCGTGCTCGGCGTGCCGCTGGCGTGGATCCTCGCCCGCACGGCCCTCCCCGGTGCCTCGATCGCGCGCGCCGTCGTCTTGTTGCCGATGGTGCTGCCTCCGGTCGTCGGCGGTGCGGCGCTGCTGTTCGCCTTCGGGCGGCGCGGCGTCATCGGTGAGCCGCTCTACGAATCGAGCGGGTTCCTCCTCCCGTACTCCCTGTGGGGCGTCGTCGTCGCCAACACGTTCGTCGCCATGCCGTTCCTCATCGCCACCGTCGAGTCGTCGTTGCGCTCCGCCGACCTCCGCTACGAGGAGGCCGCGACGACGCTCGGCGCCGGCCGGTGGACCGTGTTCCGCCGCATCACCCTGCCCCACGCCGCCCCCGCGATCGTGACCGGGTCCGTGCTGTGCTTCGCCCGGGCGCTCGGCGAGTTCGGCGCCACCGTCACGTTCGCCGGCAACCTCCAGGGCCGCACCCAGACGATGCCGCTCGCGGTGTTCCTCGCCCTGGAGTCCAACCGCGAGGCTGCGCTGGCCCTGTCGGTCCTGCTGGTCGTCGTCTCCCTGGCCGTGATCATCCCGCTGCGCGACCGCTGGTTGGGGACGTGATGCTCGACGCCGACATCGCCCTCACGCGAGGCACGCTCGAGCTCGAGCTCGCCCTCCAGGTCGCTGACGGCGAGGTCGTGGCGCTGCTCGGTCCGAACGGGTCGGGCAAGACCACGACGTTGCGGGCCATCGCCGGGCTCCAGCCGATCGAGGCCGGGCGCGTCGAGCTCGAGGGCACGGTGCTCGACGAGCCGAGCACGCACACGTTCGTCCAGCCGTCCGACCGGCGCATCGGCTACGTGTTCCAGGACCACCTGCTGTTCCCCCGCATGTCGGTCCTCGACAACGTCGCCTTCGGTCTGCGGTCGAGGGGGGAGCGACGTGCGGCGGCGCGCGCCACGGCGGCGACGACGCTCGACCGCCTCGGCCTCACCGATCTCGCCGGCGCTCGCCCTCACGAGCTGTCCGGCGGTCAGTCCCAGCGGGTCGCGCTCGCCCGGGCGTTGGCGACCGCGCCGCGGCTGATGCTGCTCGACGAGCCGTTGGCGTCGCTCGACGCGACGGCGAGGACCGCGGTGCGCACCGAGCTGCGCCACGACCTGGTCGCCGTGGGCGGACCGCGACTGCTCGTGACCCACGACGCCGTCGACGCAGCCGTGCTCGCCGACCGACTGGTCATCGTGGAGGACGGCCGCGTCGTGCAGTCCGGCACCGTCGAGGAGGTGTCGACCCGGCCCGCGTCGCGGTTCGTCGCCGACCTGCTCCACGTCGACCTGCTCTCGGGCGTGGGCGACGGACGACACGCGGTCCGGCTCGCCTCCGGTGCGGTGCTCACCCTCGCCGACCCCGTGCCCGACGGGCAGGTCTGGCTGGCGGTCCGCCCCCGCGCCGTCGCCCTCTACGCCACCCGCCCCGAGGGGAGCCCGCGCAACACGTGGGAGGCGACGGTCGGGCTCGTGGAGGTCGACGTCGACCGCAGCAGGGTGCAGCTCGTCGGCCCCGTACCGGTCACCGCCGAGGTCACGCCCGCCGCGGTCCGCGACCTCGGGATCGCGACTGGTACGACGGTGTGGGCAAGCGTGAAGGCCGTCGACCTCGTCGCCTACGAACGCTGAGGGCCCTAAGGTCCAGGCCATGACACGAGCACTGGTCTTGGGTGGGGGTGGTCCGGTCGGCATCGCGTGGGAGACGGGCCTGGTGGTCGGCATGGCGCGCGAGGGCATCGACCTCGGGGCCAACGACTTCGTGGTCGGCACGTCGGCCGGGTCGGCTGTCGGGGCGCGGGTCGCGCTCGGGCACGACCTCGCCGCCAGCGCGGCCGTCCAGTACGCACGCCGTGACGACGGTGCGTCCAGCGAGGGCGAGCCCGACTCGCGCCCTGGTCCGGCTCTCCCCGCCACCGAGCAGATGGCCGGGCTGATGGCCGCCATGGAGGAGTCCGCCGCGCACGACGGGACGCCGGAGGAGGCACGGGCCATCCTCGGGCGCTTCGCCCTGGCTCAGGACACGATCCCCGAAGCGACGTTCGTGGGCTTCTTCGCCGATGTCGCTGGCGAGGAGTTCCCCGACGGCTACGCGTGCACCGCGGTGAACGCCCTGACCGGCGAGTTCGTCGTGTGGGACCGCGACTCGGGCGTCTCGCTCCAAGCGGCGGTCGCGTCGAGTTGCAGCGTGCCCGGCATCTTCCCTCCGATCAACATCGGCGGCGCACCCCACATCGACGGCGGCATGCGATCGGGTCTCAACGCCGACGTGGCAGCCGGCCACGACCTGGTGGTCGTCGTCTCCTGCATGGCCACCTCGATGCCCGGTGTGGACGACCCGCGGCTCGACCGCCTCCGCCGCCAGCGCGACGAGGAGGAGGCAGCCATCACCGCGAAGGGCGGCACCGTGCACCGCATCGATCCCGGCCCAGCGTTCCTCGAGGTCTCGGGCATGGGCATGTTCCTGATGGACTCGTCGCGCGGCCCCGCCGCCTACGAGGCCGGCGTTGAGCAGGCACTCACCGAAGCACCCCGGCTCCGCGACCTCTGGACCTGAGGCCGACGGCGACAGGTCGACCTTCAACTCGCTTGCCATCGACCGTGTGCACCCGGATGATCCTGCGGTGACCTCCCCCCAGCTCACCACCACCGATCGCACGACCGTGAAGCGGGCGGCCGAGCGGGCCTCCGACGACCGCGCCGCGGCATACGCGGTGCTCGACGAAGGCCTGGTGGCCCACGTGGGCATCCAGGTCGACGGCCAACCGTTCGTCATCCCGATGGTCTACGGCCGCGACGGCGACCGCCTCATCCTGCACGGTTCTGTGGCGAGCCGCCTGATGCGCGGGCTCGCCGGCGGCCTCCCCGTCTGCGTCACCGTCACCCTCGTCGATGGGCTCGTCATGGCGCGCTCGGCCTTCCACCACTCCATGAACTACCGGTCGGTGGTGATCATCGGCGACGCCCGGCGCATCGAGGACCCCGACGACGTGGCGGCCGCGCTCGACGCCCTCGTCGACCACCTCGTCCCCGGACGCGTGGCCGAGCTGCGCGAGTCGACCCCCGCCGAGATCCGCCAGACCCTGGTGCTCGAACTGCCGATCGACGAGGCGTCGCTCAAGGCCCGCACCGGGGGACCTCGCGACGACGAGGCCGATCTCGACCTGCCGGTGTGGGCCGGTGTCGTGCCGTTGCACCTCACGACCACCGAGCCCGTCCCCGATCCGGGGTCGGTCGGGCGCCCAGTACCGTCGACCGTGGCCGGCTGGAGCCGACCGACCAGCCCCTGACGAGGCGCAGGGATCCGCGTGAGGCTCACGGCGGGGCCCTTCTGGTCGATGTGAGTTCCTGATGGACGGCGCCGACGACCCACGCGACGAGCCGCAGCTCCCCGTCTTCGACGAGGCGTTCGTCAGCGGCGGCATCCGCGAACCGAGTGCGGCCGAGCGCGAGGCCATGGCGCGAGCCCCGGTCGACGAGCTCGCGGCTCGCCGTGCCGCTCGGGCCGCCCGACCCAGGCAGCGAGGGCAGCGATCGCCTCGTGGGCTCGCCCGACAGGTCAAGCGGTGGGTACCGACGCTCTTCGTCGTCGGGGTGCTCCTCACCCTCGCCTGGGGACAACGGCCGCGCGACGGCGCCTCCTACTCGGCCGGCGGCTTCCTGATCGCGGTCGACGACACGAACCGGCCCACACCCCGGTCGTCGCCGAGCGACGTGCCCCTCGGCGTGCCGTCGCCCTCGCCGACGAGCTCCGCGTACACGTTCATCGACACCCAGCGCGACGGCGTGACACCCGTGGCCTACGACCCGTGCCGGGAGCTCCACGTGGTGATCAACCCGCGCACCGTTCCGAGCGGCGCCGAGCGGGTCGTGCACCAAGCCCTCGACGAGATGTCGGCGATCACCGGACTCCAGTTCGTCGTCGACGGTGAGGTCGACGAGTCCCCGGAGTCGAAGCGCGACCCGTACCAACCCGATCGATATGGCGACCGGTGGGCACCGATCCTGGTGGCCTGGTCGGACGCGGACGAGCTGTCCGATCTCGCCGGAGATGTCGCGGGGATCGGCGGCAGCGCCCTCGTATCGGTGGACGGGACGAAGGTCTACGTCTCGGGCCTGGTCGGGCTCGACGGGCCGTCGTTCAACGAGTTCATGTCGTACCCGAACGGATCGGAGCTGGCCCGCGCCGTCGTCCTGCACGAGCTCGGACACGTGCTCGGCCTCGACCACGTCGACGATCCCCACCAGCTGATGTACGAGGACAACCTCGGCGTGATCATCCCCCAGGCGGGCGACCGAGCGGGGCTCTCCCTGCTCGGCCAGGGCGCGTGCGTCCCGAAGCTCTGAGCGACGAGCACGGCAGCTCGACCACGATGTCGGATTCCCGCTAGCGAACCTGCCCGATGGGCGCGAAGGTCGACGCGTGCACGACGACGCCGACCGCTGCTACCGGGCCGTGAGCTCCCGCGATGCCCGCTTCGACGGGTGGTTCGTGACCGCCGTCGTCACGACGGGCATCTACTGCCGCCCGAGCTGTCCTGCCCGCACGCCACGGCCCGACAACGTTCGCTTCCTGCCCACCGCCGCGGCCGCGCAGCAGGCGGGCTTCCGGGCGTGCAAGCGCTGCCGACCCGATGCCTCTCCCGGCTCGCCGGAGTGGGACGCGCGCGCCGATGTCGTGGCCCGCGCCGTGCGACTCGTCGGCGACGGGACGATCGACCGCGAAGGGGTCGGCGGCCTCGCTCGCCGCCTCGGCTACAGCGAACGCCAGATCGAACG
>CAZBTQ010000130.1:0-8348 GCA_964494405.1 uncultured Iamiaceae bacterium | reverse complement strand
CGGCTGGAGGCGGCGGGGGCGCCGCGGGAGGAGCCGGTGGCGGAGGCGGCGCGGCCGCGGGTGGCGCGGCAGGAGGAGCTGGAGGCGGAGGCGGCGCGACGTCGGCAGGTGGCGGCGGCACCGGCTGGGGCGGGATCACCCCCGGCGGGGGCGGTGGTGCGAGATCGGCGGGCGGTGGCGACGACATCGTTCCGAGGGGCGCGTCAGGCGGGGGTGGCGGAACATCGCCCGCCGGTGGAGGGGGCGGCGCGAGGCCCGCCGGTGGCGCCGCTGCGTCCTCGGGCTGGTCCTCCGGCGACGTCGCGTCCTCGTGCTGCCCCTCGACAGGTTGGTCCTCGTCGGGCTCGTGAGCGTCGGTCATCCCTGCTCCTCCTCGGCGTTGTGTCGCAGGTCGACCCGCAACGTGAGCACACCGTCGTCGAGCGATGCCTCGGCATCACCGATGATGGCGAAGTCCTGGTAGTCGAGCTGCGCCTGGCGCACGAACCGCGCGCGCTCCTCGCCGGCGATGGGCGGAAGCGGCCTGCTGCGGACCGCCTGCGCTCGCTCGCGGAAGCGCTGGATCATCTCGTCGAGGTCGAGTCCGTCTGCCATGGGGCCACCGTACTGTCGTCGCCTGGCTCCGTGGACCCCGAACGCGGCGGGGCGTCGCCGTCACCTGGCGCCTCGGTCGAGGGGCCGTCACCACGCCGTCGCGGGGTCGTCGGCCGCCGTGCCGGCCGGGTGCGCCACCAGTAGTAGACGGTGAGCGCGGCGAGCGCGACGGCGACACCGATCAGCGCGTACATCACCATGCGGATGGTGTCCTCGGCCTCGTCGTTGGTTGACCCCGCCGAGGGATCGTCCAGCGCCTCGTCCGCGTCTGCGGGCGCCTCGTCATCGCCGTCGACCGCATCGGTCTCGGTGGCGTCGTCGGAGCCCGACTCCGGACCGGGAACGATGAGCGGGTTCTCGTCGGTCGACGCCGTGTCCGACGCGGCCGTCGTCGTCGTCGAGTCGGACTGCGCTGGGACCGACAGCCCCGATGCGTGCACCGGCCCCGACCCAAGCACCACCACCACCCAGGCCGCGCAGACACCCGCGACCAGGCGGGCAGCAGGCAGGCGTCGACGGGTGGCTCGCTGTGGGCTGATGGACGTGCCTCTCTGGCGCACCCGGACCTCCCGGGGCGGTGGGACATCGTACCGACGATCGCGAGCTGGGTCGGAACACCAGCGCCTCATCGCTGGTGCTCCGGACACGACCAGGTCGTGCGGCCGCCGATCGTCCGACGGATGAGCGGCTCACCGTCGAGCGGGCACGTTCCACCCGGCTGTCGGTGCGGGCCGAGGTCGCCGGTGTGCGACCCGCCTCGGGCACCGAGGTCGTCGAGCGTCGCCTGGATCGCCTCGGCGAGCGCGTCGACATCCTCGACATCGAGGTCTCGCGCCGGACGGGCTGGATCGAGCCCAGCACGCCAGAGGATCTCGTCGGTGAGCAGGTTGCCGAGCCCCGCGATGCGCTGCTGGTCCATGAGGCGCGCCTTCACGGCGGTCGCGCTCGCGCCCAGGACCTCGCCGAGCGTCGCGGCGTCGAGTGACGCGGCGTCGACTCCGAGATGACCCTCGTCCGGATCGAGCTCGACACCGCCGAGCCGGCGAGGGTCGGCGATCAGCAGCGACCCCTCGGGTTCGAAGCCCAGCGCGAAGCGGTGCCACTCCGGGAGGTCGCGCCCGCTCGAGTACTCGAGCCGCTCGATGGGCGCCTCACCGTCGACGACGAGACGGCCGGTCATCCCGAAGCGCAGTCCCAGGACGGGGCCGTCGGTGTCGAGCAGCAGGAGCTTGCCGATCCGGCGCGTGGCCTCGACGCGACGACCCACGAGGGCGGCAGCGACGGTGGGAGGGTCCACGCCGCCCTTGAGGTACCAGGCATCGGGTGCGTGGACGGTGGTGATGCGCCGGCCGACGACGGCGTCCGCGGCGACGCGGTAGGTCTCGACTTCGAGGAGCTCGGGCACCGGTTCAGCCGCGAGCGGCGCGCAGGTGCCCGTTCAGGAACATCCCGGTCGGGTCGACGGCGTCGCGGGCGGCCCACCACTGCTCCCAGCCGGGAGCCAGCTCACGGCGGACCGACGGGTCCAGGTAGCTGAGCTTGCCCCAGTGGGGCCGGCCGTCGAAGGCCCGGAAGATCTCCTCGGCAGCGCGGAACAGCGGCTCGTGGTCGCGATCGACCGGCTCGTGGATCGACAGGGTCACCGTCGGTCGCCCGTTGGCCGGGCTCATCCACACGTCGTCGGCCGCCTGGGTGCGGTACTCGATCGGCCAGGTCACCCCGAACCCACCCTCGGTGAACAGCTCGCGCAGCGCCATGAAGCACTCGGGGCCGCGCTCGGCGGGCACGGCGTACTCCATCTCGTTGAACCGGTCGTCGCGCGCCGACGGGAATATCTCCCAGCTCGGGCCGAACCGTTCGTGGTCGGAACCCGCCACCGAGTCGGGCTCCTCGGCGACCTCGGCGAGCGACTTGCACCAGCTCTTGTCGATGCCCGGGAACCACCAGAACTCGAAATGGCGGGTCGCGGCGATGTGCTCGTCGAGGCGGTCCATGCACTCGTCGAGGGGTTCCGACCACTCGCGCTCGTGCAACGAGAACGAGTCGCGCACCGCCAGTCGCAGCCGGGTGATCACCCCGACGGCGCCGAGCGACAACCGCGACGCACCGAACAGGTCGGACTCTGCCGTCGCGTCGCACCGAACGAGCTCGCCCGACGCCAACACGACGGTGGCGCCGGTGACGGCGCCGGAGAAGCTCGTGAAGGCGGCACCGGTGCCGTGGGTGCCCGTGCCGCATGCCCCTCCGATCGCCTGGCGGTCGATGTCGCCCTGGTTGATCAGCGCCAGGCCGTGCTCGGCGAGCAGCGGCCCGACCGCGTGGATCGGCGTCCCCGCCAGCAGCTCGACCTCGCGACCTGCGACGTCGACCTCGGTCAGCCCGACCAGTCCACCGAGCGATGCGATGACGTCGTCGGTGGCGACCAACGCCGTGAACGAGTGGCCGGCGCCGGCGACCCGCACGCCGAGCCCGTCGGACGCGGCGGCTCGCACGACCGTGGCGACCTCGGCCTCCGACGTCGGCTCGACCAGGCGTCGGGGCGATGCGTTGACCAGCCCTGACCAGTTGCTCCACTCCGGCATGCACGCATCTTCACACGCCGCTCGCGGTCAGGCCGCCGCGCCGGCGCCGACCCCGGTCCGGTGGACGACGTGGTGCCCGCACCAGCACCGCAACGTCAGGTCGATCACTCCAGGAGCGGGGTGGTCGACCGCGGTGATCGCGTGCACCGAGAGCACGGTGCGAGAGCCGTGGCCGGGACAGTCGATGACGAACATGGGTGATCCTCACGTAGCGACGACGGGTCGTGCACCTGTCGTACGACGACACCGACCGTATGGTCGATTGGCAGAATTGCCGCTGACCGCTAGATTTCTGCCATGCCCTCATCCTCGTCGTCGCCCCACCACGTCGTCGCCCTCGTCTCGCCCGGCGTCAACGCCTTCGAGCTCTCGGTGGCCTGCGAGGTGTTCGGCCTTCACCGGCCCGAGCTCGGCGTCGCTTGGTACGACTTCACCGTCGCCTCCGAAGGTGCCCAGCCGGTGCCCCTGCACGGCGGGGTCACCCTCCAGCCGGGCTCGGGGCTCGACGTGGTGCGCGCCGCCGACACCGTCGTGGTGCCGAACGGCCACACCTCGGGCCACGCCGCGACCCCAGCGGTCCTCGAGGCCGTGCGCGGCGCGCACCGTGCTGGCGCCCGCATCCTCAGCTTCTGCAGCGGAGCCTTCACGCTCGGGGAGTCCGGCCTGCTCGACGGCCGGCGCGCCACGACCCACTGGCTGTACACCGAGCGGTTCCGTGCCCGGTTCCCGCTCGTCGACCTCGTCGACAACGTCCTCTACGTCGACGACGGAGAGATCCTCACCTCCGCGGGCACCGCAGCCGCCATCGACCTGAGCCTGCACATCGTGCGCATGGACCACGGCGCCGACGTCGCCAACTCCGTGGCGCGCCGGATGGTCGTCCCACCGCATCGCGACGGCGGGCAGGCACAGTTCGTTGCGCGGCCGATCGTCGACTCGTGCGATCCGGCCGACGACCTCGCGCCGGTGCTCGACTGGGCACTCGAACGCCTCCACGAACCGCTGTCCGTCGACGACCTCGCCGAGCGCGCCCTGATGAGCCCGCGCACCTTCGCGCGGCGGTTCCAGGCGACGGTGGGCACCAGCCCCCTCCAGTGGATCCTCCGCCAGCGCGTCCACCGCGCCCAGGAGCTGCTCGAGACCACCGAGCTGCCGCTCGAGCGGGTGGCGCAGGAAGCCGGCTTCGGCACCGCGGCCAACATGCGGCTGCACATGCGCCGGGTGGTCGACCTCTCGCCCAGCGCCTACCGACGCACGTTCCGCCAGCAGCTCGCCGACGCCTGACGCGTCTGCAAACCCGAGATCAGTCGACTAACGCGTCGAGGGACGCGAGCACGTCGGCGACCACGTCGTCGGTGTGCTCCAGCCCGGCGGAGAAGCGGACCGTTCCCGGACCGATGCCGGCCGCGGCCAGCTCGTCCGGCGTGAGGTTCACGTGCGACGTCGACGCCGGGTGGGTCACCAACGTCTCGGGACCGCCGAGCGACGTGGCGAGCTGCGCCACCCGGGTGCCCTCGACGAAGCGACAGCCCGCCTCGATGCCACCAGCCACGTCGAACGCCACCAGGCCACCGAAGTGGTCCATCTGCCGCACCGCCAGCTCGTGCTGGGGGTGCGAGGCCAGCCCGGGGTAGCGCACGCCCGAGACCGCGGGGTGCGCCTCCAGCGCCTGGGCCACCGCGAGAGCCGTGGCGGACTGCCGCTCGAAGCGCACGCTGAGCGTGCGCAGGCCGCGCAGCCCGTTCAGGGCGTCGAACGGCGATGCGTTCGCACCCTGGAGGACGGCGAAGCCCCACAGCCACATCAACAGCTCTTCGCTGCCGGCCACCACGCCGAGCGTGGCGTCGTTGTGCCCCGCGATCGCCTTGGTGGCGGAGTGGACGACCAGGTCGACGCCGTACTCGAGCGGCCGCTGTGCGAGCGGGGTCGCGAACGTGGAGTCGACCACAGTCATCGGCCCGGCGATCGCACCGACCTCGGCGAGGTCGACGATGTCGAGCTGGGGGTTCGCCGGCGTCTCGGCGAACACCAGGACCGTCTTGCCGGGTCGCACCGCGGCGGCGAACGCACCCGGCTCGGTGCCGTCGACGAACGTGACGTCGATGCCGAAGCGCGGACACGCCGCCTGGAGCAGCATCTGCGTGCCGGCGTACAGCTGGCGCTGGGCGACGATGTGGTCGCCGGCCGAGCACAAGCCGAGGACCACGGCACTGACCGCGCCCATGCCGGACGCGAACGCTCGGGCCGACTCGGCCCCTTCGAGGTCGGCCATCGCGCTCTCGAAGGCGTTGACGGTGGGGTTGCCGTAGCGGCTGTAGAACCGGCTCTCGCCGGTGCTGGTGGCGAGCCGGCGGCCCTCCTCGATCGTCGGGGTGACGAACGTGGTCGTCGCCCACAGGATCGGCGCGAGCGCGGTGTCGTTGTCGTCGCGACCACCGCGGATGGCGCGGGTCTCGATGTGCAGCGGCTCTGCCTCGTCCGGGACAACGTCCGGGGTCGTGGCGTCGGCGGGAGTGACGTCTGGGGCTGTGGTGTCGTCGGGCATCAGCGGACCTGGTCGAGGAGATGGGACAGGGCGACGCCCACCTGGGTGGGCTCGAGGAGGAAGCCGTCGTGGCCGTGCGGGCTGGCGACGTCGACGTGGTCGATCAACCGACCGCGAGCCTCGAGCGCGTCGCGCAGCACGGCCTGCTGGTACGGCGGGTAGAGCGAGTCAGAGTCGATGCTCAGGGTCAGCACCTTCGCGGCGACCCGGTCGAGTGCTGCCTCGACCCCACCTCGGCCGCGGCCCAGGTCGTGCAGGTCCATCGCCTTGTTCAGCACCAGGTAGCTGTTGGCGTCGAAGCGGCGCACCAGCTTCTCGCCCTGGTAGTCGAGGTAGCTCTCGACCTGGAAGCGATCCCACAGCGACAGCCGGTCGACGGGCTCGATCGTGCGGCGGGCGAAGCGGTCCTCGAACACGGGCTCGGTGCGGTAGTGGATCTGCGCGATCGACCGGGCGAGCGCGAGCCCCTCGTGGGGTCCGTCGCCAGGCTCCGCGTCGTAGTAGTCGCCGTCGCGCCAGCGCGGATCGCCGGCGATCGCCATGCGACCGACGTGGCTCCAGGCGATCTGCTGTGCCCCCGCGGCCGCCGTGGTGGCGAGGATGCCGGCCACCTGCACGCGGTCGGGGTACATGACCGTCCACTCGAGCGCCTGCATCCCGCCCATCGAACCGCCGATGACCGCCGCCCACGCGTCGATGCCGAGGTCGTCGGCCAGCGCCGCCTGGGTGCGCACGATGTCGCGCATGGTGACCACGGGGAACCGGGCACCGTGAGGTCGCCCGGTGGCGGGATCGATCGAGGCAGGACCGGTCGTGCCCTGACATCCGCCCAAGACGTTGACGCACACGACGAACCAGCGGTCGGTGTCGATCGCCCGGCCGGGACCCACCAAGTCGTCCCACCAGCCCGGCGTCGGGTGCCCGTGGCCGCTCGGACCGGCGGCGTGCGAGTCACCGGTGAGCGCATGGCAGACGAGCACGGCGTTGGACGCGTCGGGAGCGAGCGCCCCCCACGTCTCGTACGCGATGTCGACGCCGTGCAGGATCCCGCCGCCCTCGAGGGCGAACGGCCTGGCAGCGCTCAGGTGGAGGAACCGCCGATCGCCCACCTCGTCGCCCGGACGCCAGGCGCCGGTGACGGGCAACCGGCTCGGATGCGTGCGGGGACGGTCGGCCCGGGACAGCCCGGAGGGCTCGCGACCCGCGCCGTCGGGCGGGGTGCCGTTCACGCGGCCGCCGTCGAGGGGTGCCTCGGGGGCGTGAGCACTCCGGGCGCGCGCACGGTGCGAGCGTACCGGTGGCGACTGTCCCATCTCATGCTCCTCCTCGTGCTGGCGACCAGTCGGAGCCGCGCGGTGCGCTGGGAGGTCGGACGCCCTGTTGCCGGATCGGGCCGAGGCCCAGACGTTTCGTTGCCGGCGTGAGCCGACCACATCCCCACCGAGGTGGGAGGGCACCTTGGGCGTCCAGTCCCAGGTTGCCGAGCCCGACGGATCGGGCCACTCCTGATGCGCCGCACAGGATGGCGGCGCGACGGCGCCGCGTCAAGGCACATCCGATCCGCGGCGCTCGGGAAGCTGCGCGCACCACCACTCGTAGAGGTCCTCGTCGGCGCCGTACGCGGCGCACATCGCCCGTCCCGCGTCGATGACCGCCGACCGGGGAGCACCTCCCAACATGGGGTCGTGGTGGGCCTGCCAAAGGTCCGTCGCCGCCTCCCAGGCCCCATGGTCAGGGGGCAGCGGGATGTCGAGGACTTGACGAGCCGAGAGCTTGATCGCGCCGGCCGACCGTGCCGACCCGACGAAGTGGCGGCGCGCCCACGCGGTCACCGGCGGCGCCATGACCACGGCCAGCACACGGAAGACGTCGTCGACGGCGCACTCGATCGACACGACCGGCGTGGAGGGGATCCACTCGCCGGTGGGGTCGGCGACGGCCTCGACGACACGGGTCTGGGTCGCGACGAGCACCTTCGGCACCAGCCGCGCGGCGACCCAGCGCCCGAGCGCCGACCCGTCGTCGAGCGCAGCCGGGTGAACGGCCGGCCGCAAGAGCCGCCGCCCGGCGATGCGGGCCTCGACGGTCGGCCACAGCAGCCGCCCGGGATCGATCGCACCGCTCGTCACCAGCGGCCTCTGGCCGTCGGTGCGGCCCGCCGGTGGACCGTCGACCTCGCGTGCGAGCGGCGCCAACCCGTAGAACTGGTCGCGGAACCCCGCCGTGGCCGACGCGAGGTCGCCCAGCCGCCCGTGAGCATCCGACAAGGCGGCCTCGGGCACATCCCCCAACAGGTCGCTGACGAGGTGGCTCCACGTCGCCGCGCCGACGAGCTCGTCGTGTCGCACGGTCCGGCTGGCCGCCGGCTCCCACGAGTCGCCGCGCCAGCGGCGCACCTCGGTCGCCCGGTCATCGATCCGGTCGAGGATCACCGCACACGTCTCGACCTCGGCGCCCGGGAACACCGAACCGTCAGAGACCCAGAGCCCTGTCAGGCGGCACCGTTCGAGCACCCGGCGGCGGGCAGGAGCAGCGTCACGGGTCGACAGGAACGACAACGGCATGATCATCGCCACACGACCGCCGGGGGCGAGCATCTCGCACGCGTGGACGAGGAACGCCGCGGC
>CAZBTQ010000129.1:0-8480 GCA_964494405.1 uncultured Iamiaceae bacterium | reverse complement strand
GCGGCGGCGACCATCGCCGCGTTGTCGGTGCACATGGCCCGGCTGGGCAGGAACGCCTGGAGACCGTCGTCGACGCACACCGACAGGATCCGCTCGCGCAAGAGCGAGTTGGCCGCCACTCCCCCGGCCAGGCAGATGCCCTTGGCGCCGACTTCGGCGGCGGCGCGGCGGGTCTTGGTGACCAGCACGTCGACCACCGCGTCCTGGAAGCACGCGGCGACGTCGGCGGTGGCGAGGTCGGGGTTCTTGCGGACCCGGTTGACGACCGACGTCTTGAGGCCGCTGAACGAGAAGTCGTAGCCGGAATCGAGCATCGGTCGGGGGAACTCGACGGCGGTGACGTCGCCCTGCATGGCCAGCAGGTCGATGGCAGGGCCGCCGGGGTACCCCAGCCCGAGGAACCTGGCGACCTTGTCGAACGCCTCGCCGGCCGCGTCGTCGACGGTCTGGCCGAGCAGGCGGTAGGTGCCGGGCGACTCCCAGTGCACGAGCATGGTGTGGCCCCCCGACACCATCAGCACCACTGCGGGCAGGTGCAGGTCGGGCTCTTCGAGGAAGGCCGCGTGGAGGTGCGCCTCGAGGTGGTTGACGGCGACGAACGGCACGTCCCACACCAGCGCCAGCGCCTTGGCGGTGCTGACCCCGACGAGCAGCGCACCGACCAGACCGGGACCGGTGGTGCAGGCGACCACGTCGATGTCGGCCGCCTCGACCCCCGCCGACAGCATCGCCTCGGCCACCACGGGGGTGAGCAGCTCGACGTGGGCTCGGCTGGCGATCTCGGGGACGACGCCGCCGAAGCGGGCGTGCAGGTCGATCTGGCTGGACACCACCGAGGAGAGCACGCGGCGACCGCCGACGACGACCGACGCCGCCGTCTCGTCGCACGACGTCTCGATGCCGAGCACCACCAGGTCCGACGGTGCCGTGGTCATCGCCGACCTGCCATCTGCGCGGCGGCGAGCGACCCGTCGACCGTCACGCGGTCGGCGTCGCCGAGCTCGACGTCGATGCGGTCGAGCAACCGGCGGTAGTCCTCGCCGCCCACGTCTTCGGCCCACATGATCACGGCATCCTCCTCGGTCTCGGCGTAGTACCCCTTGCGAACCCCCGCCTCGACGAAGCCGAAGCGGCGGTAGAGGGCCTGGGCCGGCTCGTTCGCGGCCCGCACCTCGAGGGTCAGCGCCGACGCGCCACGAGCGATCGCCTCGCGGAACAACACGACGAGCAGGCGGGCCGCGACACCGTGGCGCTGCCAGGGCGGATCGACCGCGACCGTGGTGACGTGGCCGTCGTCGGCGGCGAACATCAGCCCCGCGTGTCCGACGACGTGGCCGCCGGACCGGGCGACGAGGTAGACGCGACGTTCCTCGGGCAGGGCCAGCTCGCCCAGGTACAGGCCGAGCGTCCACGGGCGCGGGTACACCTCAGCCTCGATGCGCAGCACCGACCGCAGGTGGCGGCGGCGCATCGGCACGATGCGAAGCGTGGGCGCGTCGGGCACGGCAGCGGGCTGGTTGCTCACCTGCCCTCCCGCGTCGTCCAGTTGATCTCGGCGTCGGGGGCCCGGAGGTAGAGCGGCTGGAGCTCCCACGGGTTGACCCAGTCCTCGCGCATCGCCTTGGAGTGGGCGAGCTGCACCAGCGCGGTGGCGTTGGGGTAGGCGAGGCCCTGCTCGCAGATCTCGACGCCGGTGACACCCTCGAAGGCATCGCTGTACCGCAGGCCGCCGTCGCCGACGATGAGGCACTCCTCGCCTCGGGCGACCAGCTCGGAGGCCAGGTCGTCGGGCGCGTCGAGCGCCGGCTCGGTCAGGCGCTGCAGCCCGCCCGGCACCTGCCGGTAGAGGGCGTGGTACACCTCGCCGCGCCTGGCGTCGAGCGCCGCCACGATCAGGCGACTCGAGAACCGCACCGGGAACGCCACCAGGTCGAGGCTGTGCACGCCGATCATCGGCACACGCAATGCGTGGGCGATGGCCTTCGCCGTCGCGATGCCCACCCGGAGGCCGGTGAACAGGCCTGGTCCGAGGTCGACCGCGACCACGCTGATCTCGTCGAGGTCGATGCGCGCCTGTCGCCGGATGAAGTCGATCGACGGTGTGAGCGTCTCGGCGTGCCGCTTGCCGCGCGACGAGTGCGCCGACGCGAGCACACCCTCGTTGCCGCCGATCGCGCACCCGACCTGGGGGGTTGCCGTCTCGATCGCGAGGATGAGCATCAGGCCCCCGAACCCGCGGCCCAGGGCGCGACGGCCTCGCCGAGCGCGCGCTGGCGCGCTGCCCACGCGGCGCCGACCACCCGCAGGGTGATCTCGCGGTCGTCGTCGCCGTCACCGAGCTCGAGGCGCACCTCGAGCAGCTCCGGCGGGAGGGCCGACCTGATCGCGTCGCCCCACTCGATCACCGTGACCGCCTCGGCGTCGTCGAGCAGCTCGTACAGGCCGACGTCCATCACCTCGTCGGATGCCTCGAAGCGGTACACGTCGAGGTGGTGCAGGCGGAGCCGACCCTGGTGCTGGTGGGCGAGGGTGAACGTCGGGCTGGTGATCGCATCGTCGATGCCGAGGCCACGGCCGAGGCCCTGGGTGAGCGCCGTCTTGCCGGCACCGAGGTCGCCCGCGAGCACGAGGAGGTCGCCACCGCGCACCACCGTCGCGAGGGCTTCGCCCAGTGCACGGGTGGCGTCGACCGAGCGGGTGCGCAGGGCGAACGTGGACACGATTGCCGATCGTACCGGCCCTCCAGGCCCTCGGACCCGCCCCGTCAGGTCGGCAGCGTTCGCACGGCGTCGGCGACGACGGTGGCGGCGAGCTCGCGCACCGCGGACGGGTTCGCCGGGACCTCGCCGGTGGCGGCGGCAACGAACGCGTCGCCGTCGGACGGCGTGTGCACCGGCGCGAGCGACCGGGCGAGCCCGTCGTGCGCGCCTTGGGCGGCCAGGTGGGCCTGGCGCTTGGTGAGTCGGGCGTTGGTGACCACCACCCCGATGGTCGTGTGGCCGAACGGCTCTGGCGCAACCTCGTCGAGCCACCCGGCGGCGACGAGGTCGTCGACCTCCACGCCGGCCGACGATCCGTCGAGCACGTCGCCGAGGGCGTTCACCGCGACCAGGCACGCGACGACGAGGGGGCCGTGGCGACGCACCGCGCCGACGAGCCCTCCTGGTCGGGCGGCGTCGCGGCCCCGCCACTTGCCGAGCGTGGCACCGGTGCCCGCACCGACGAGGCCGAGCGGCACGTCGCCGCCACGTGCCGCCTCGCACGCGGTGTAGCCCGCCTCGCGGTCGGGTCGGACCGTCGGGTCGCCAACGGCGAGGTCGAACAGGCCCATGCCCACCACGATCGGCACCTTGGCGACCGACACCGGCAGGCCCCGGTCGTGCTCCTCGAGCCAACGGCTGACGCCGTCGGAGGCGGCCAGACCGAACGCCGAGCCGCCGCTCAGCACCACCGCGTCGACCGACTCCACCGTGCGGAGCGGGTCGAGCAGGGCGAAGTCCCGGGTGGCAGGCGCACCGCCACGCACCTCCCCGGACGCGATGGTCCCTTCGGGCAGGACGACCACGGTGCACCCGGTACGGGCCACCGCGTCGGTCCAGTGCCCGACGAGCACGCCCTCGATCTCGGTGATCATCGTGAGCCCGTCAGCTCGACCACCGACGTTCGACGCGGGCGCCGATGCCGCACACGACCTCGTAGGCGATGGTGTCGAGTCGTTCGGCCCACTCGGCGGCGGTGATCTCGTCGTCGCCCTGACGGCCGATCAGGACCACCTCGTCGCCGACGGCCACCGGGTCGTCGCCGCAGTCGACCATGACCTGGTCCATCGTGACGTTGCCGACGATCGGCCGACGTCGACCACCCACCAGCACCTCGCCGCCGACCGTCGAGAGCCGACGCCGCACGCCGTCGGCGTAGCCGATCGGGACCGTGGCGACGGCGGTGTCGCGGTCAAAGCGGTGCCGCAGCCCGTACGAGACGCCCTCGCCCTCGCCGACCCGCTTCACGAACGAGACGGCCGAGCGCAGCGTCATCGCGGGACGCAGAGCGACGCGCCCGGCGAGCTCGGGTGACGGATCGATGCCGTACACGGCGATGCCGCAACGGACCAGGTCGAACCGGGCGTCGGGATGCGCGATCGCCCCGGCGGAGTTGGCGGCGTGGCGGACCGGCGGCTCGACCCCTGCCGCGGCGAGCTCGTCGAGGACGTCGCGGTAGCGCCGAAGCTGCTCGGCGGTGAACGGGTGCCCCGGCTCGTCGGCGACCGCGAGGTGGGTCCACACGCCCTCGAGCTCGAGCCCGGGCGACGCGACGATCTCCTTCGCCCGCGCCACCGCGTCGACGGGGTCGGCACCGACGCGGCGCATGCCCGTGTCGACCTTGAGGTGGGCGTGCACGGTCGCGCCGCCGGCGGCCGCGGCGTGGGCGGCTGCTTCGATGCCGGAGTGGGTGTAGAGGGTGACGCGCAGGTTGGCGGCGACGACGCGCGCCATCGCACCCGCGTCGGGTTCGGACAGGACCAGGATCGGTACGTCGAGACCGGCGGCTCGCAGCGCCTCGCCTTCGGCGACGTGGGCGACGCCGAGCCAGCCGGCCCCTGCATCGACGGCGGCGCGAGCCACCTGCACCGCGCCGTGCCCGTACCCGTCGGCCTTCACGACGGCGCACACCGCAGCGGGTGCCGCGACCTGCCGGAGCGCCCTGACGTTCGACGCGACGGCGTCGAGGTCGACGTCGGCCCAGGCGGTCGCCAACTCAGTCCCTCCCGAGCATCCCTCGGATGATGTCGCCACGCGAGACGAGGCCGACCAGGCGACCGTCGGCGTCGACCACCGGCAGGCGGGCGACGTCGTGCTCGTGCATGAGGGTGGCGGCCTCCTCGACGGTGGCGTCGTCGCGACAGGTGCGCGCCGGGTGGCTCATCACCTCGCGGACGTAGGACCCGAGTGCCTTGTCGAGGTCCTCGTCGAAGTCCTTGGGCTTGATCTCGAAGGACGCTCCGAGGATCGAGACGAGCGTCGGGAAGTGCAGGCGGCTCTCGCGCACGATCAGGTCGCCGTTGGTGAGCACGCCGACGACCTTCCCGTCGGCGTCGACGACTGGCACCCCGTCGACGTCGCGGTCGACCATCGCCTGCATCGCATCGCGAACCGAGTCGTCTGGCCCGAAGGTGAGCACGTCGGTGGACATGATGTCGCGGAGGGTGGGGGCAGCCATGCGGTCCTCAGATCTGGTCGAACACGAGTGGCAACAGGTCGGGGAGGTCCCCTGCCACCAGGCCACGGGCAGAGCCTAGGGCTCCTGCACGCCCGTGCAGGTGAGCGCCGAAGGACGCCGCGTCGAGCGGCCCGAGGCCCTGGGCCAGCAGGGCGGCGATGATGCCCGTCAGCACGTCGCCGGTGCCCGCGGTGGCGAGCCGAGCGTCGCCGGCGGTGACGTAGCGCACCTCGCCGCCAGGCTCGGCGACGACGGTCGTGGGGCCCTTCGACAGGACCACGGCGCCGGTCGCCGCCGCCAGTTCCCTGACGACCGCGGTGCGGTCGGGGCCGGGCTCGGTGCCGAGGAGGCGGCGGAGCTCGCCGTCGTGCGGGGTCAAGACGGTGGGTGCGGGACGACTCCGCAAGTGCCGAGCGGGGTCGGCGCCCAGCGCCGCGAGACCATCGCCGTCGAGCACCACCGGCCTCTGGACGCCCGCGAGTGCCCGGCGCACGTTCGCCATGGCGCCGTCGGACCGGCCGAGGCCGGGACCGAGCGCGAGCGCGGCGATGCGGTCGGCGTCGGCCAGCACCGCCTGCGCCCACTCCCCTGCCAACGGCGCCCCGACGACCTCGGTGGGCACCGACAGGTCGAGCGGCACCCCGGGGATGGACAGCCGGACGTACCCCGCGCCGGCTCGCTGGGCGCCACGGGCGCAGAGGTGCGCGGCGCCGATCATCCCCACGGATCCAGCGACCACCCACACGGCCGTCTTCCACTTGTGCGCGTCCCGCTCGCGGACGGGCAGACCCTGCCGCACGTCTGCGTCGGTGACGACCCCCGCCCGCGCTCGCGACGTGTCGAGCCCGATGTCGGCCACCTCGACCTCACCCGCCAGCGCGGGCCCTTCCCCGAGCAGGAGCCCGGGCTTCAGGGCAGCGAACGTCACGGTGCGATCGGCGCGCATCACGCGTGGCCCGGCCTCACCCGTGAGACCGTCGAGGCCCGAGGGGAGGTCGACCGCCAGGACCGCGATGCCCTCGTCGACCTGCGGCGCCGAGTAGCCGGGCCGCGCGCCGGTGCCGAGCGCGGCATCGATCACCAGGTCGACGGCCCCGATGCGGTCGGGCAGCTCGTCGAGACCGAGGACCTGGCAGCGCACGCCTCGACGTTCGAGCCGCCGCGCGGCGTCGCGGCCGTCGTCGCCGTTGTGCCCCCTGCCCGCCAGGACGACCACGCGGCGTCCATACCCTCCGCCCATCAGGTCGAGCGCGGCGGCGGCCGTCGCGGCGCCCGCCCGACCGATCAGGACCTCGACCGGTTCGGGAGCGGCGGCATCGATCGCCGCCATCTCCTCGGGCGTGACGACGGGGATCACGAGCCGCCGGGGGTCATGGCGCGACGGCGCGGGCCCGATCGAGCAGCACGTCCACGAGCGCGTCGTGCGGCGCGAGGTGATCGGCCAGCACCAGCTCGACGCCCGGATGGCGCACCTCGGCCTCGGCCAACAGCGCGGGGATGTCGCGCCGGGTGTGGTTGCCGGCGTGCAGGAAGTACGGCAACAGCACCACCCTGTCGGCGCCATCGGCGACGGCCAGGTCGATGGCCTCGGGGATCGAGGGAGCGTTGAGCTCGAGGAACGCTGCACGCACCTCGGCTGCGTCGTCGCCCGCGCGGTCGGCGAGCGCTCGGCACAGGTCCTCGTGGTCATCGACCGTGCCCTCGGCGCGGCTGCCGTGGGCGACCACGATCCACTCGACCCGCCCGGTCACAACGCCACCGCCGTCGCCTGGGCGATCGTGTCGGTGTGCGACAGCGACAGCCTCCACTCGCGCACGCCGTGCGCTGCCGCGACCTCGGCCGCCCGCCCGTGCAGGAGGAGCTCGGGCCGACCGGTGCCCTCGTCGCGCACCACCTCGATGTCGGCGAGCGGCATGCCGCCGAGGCCGAGCCCGAGGCACTTGAGCGTGGCCTCCTTCGCAGCGAACCGCACCGCCAGTCGGGGCACGCCGTCGACGGCCCGCCCCGCGTACTCGCGCTCGGCGACGGTGAAGACCCTGTCGGCGAGGCTCGGTGTGCGGACCAGCACCTCCCGGAGCCGGTCGATGTCGACCAGGTCGACGCCGATGCCGATCACCCGACCCGCCAGACGAGCACCGCGCTCACGTGTCGGTGCGCCAGCGGTCGGCGAGCGGCTGGATCGGCGAGGTCAGCAGCTCGACCACGGGCACCTCGGCGAGCAGGTCGTCGCGGAAGGCCGGCTCGGTCTCCATGACCGCGTCGCGCAGCGCCGCGTAGCGACCCCGGTAGCCCTGGAGCGCCGCCCGCGCCGCGCTCGCCGACAGGCGGTCGGCGAGCTTCACGTGCAGCAGGGTGATGCCGGTGGCCTGCTGGCCCTTGATCTCGGGTACCAGCACCGTCGTGCGCCCGTCGCCGCGGCCGACGTTGACGAACACCCGTCGCTCGAGGGCGACCTGGTGCTTGGTGCCGCGCAGGCGCGGGTCGCGATCGGTGCGCGACGGGATGTCGACCGCGATGCCGCCCTTGTCGACCACCGTGATCGTGCCCTCGTCGTCGCCGTCGAGCCCGTCGAGGGCGTAGCGGGTGAAGCCCCGCACCTCGACGATCGCCGGGTCGAGGTCGGCGAGCGACTTGAGGATCGCGTAGTGCAGCCGGTCGCGGCCCGCTCCGGCGTCGAGCACCGCCCGCACCAGCGGGATCTCGAGCAGCGACTCGTCGGAGCGGCTGATGCCGACCGTGACCGTCTTGGCCTGGTGCTTGATGGCGTCGATGGGGCGGGTGAGCTCCTCGATGCCGCGGGTGAGCGCCTCGGTGAGGTCCTCGACCACGACGGCCGGCGTGCCGACCTTGCCGTACTCGACCTCGTAGGCCTCGAGCGGTGCCGAACCGAGTGCGAAGCGCAGCACCGTCGCCACCCGCACCGCGGTGCTCGACTCGAGGTGGCCGTCGTACTCCGAGGATCGGATGCCGTCGAAGAAGCGCGCGGCCAGCGGAGCGAGCCGCGGTCGGAGCGCATCGAGGACCTCGGCGCCGTCGGCGGACGGCGACGCGAGCTCTTCGATCGCGGCGCGCGCTTCACGCAACGGGCGTGCCTGCGCGTCGATGGCGAGCGCGGCCTCGTAGCCGAAGAGGTGGCCGGCCATGGCGGACAGCACGAACCCGAGGTCGGCGTGGACCGCCGGCACCGCGATCACGGCGAGCGCCGCCGAGTAGCGCGACTCGCCCTCGCCCGCGATGACGATCGGCGCGGCCTTGTGCGCCCG
>CAZBTQ010000128.1:0-8518 GCA_964494405.1 uncultured Iamiaceae bacterium | reverse complement strand
CGGATTGGCACTCGCGGGGTGAGGTTGCCAAACTGACCTCCCGGGGTCTACCGTTGGCACTCGCAAGCAGAGACTGCTAGTGCCCACGGAGGCGTTGAATGAACCTGCAGCCCCTCGACGACCGCATCGTCGTCAAGCCGGGAGAATCCGAGGAGACCACTGCCAGTGGCCTCGTGATCCCCGACACCGCCAAGGAGAAGCCCCAGCAGGGGTCGGTCCTCGCCGTCGGTCCCGGCCGCTACGGCGACGACAACGAGCGTGTGCCGATGGACATCTCCGTCGGTGACACCGTCGTCTACAGCAAGTACGGCGGCACCGAGATCAACCACCAGGGCGAGGATCTCCTGATCCTCAACGCCCGCGACGTGCTCGCCATCATCAAGTAGGGGATAGACATGGCCAAGATCCTGAAGTTCGACGAGGAAGCGCGTCGCGCCCTCGAATCCGGCGTCAACCAGCTCGCCGACGCCGTCAAGGTCACGCTCGGCCCGAAGGGCCGCAACGTGGTCCTCGACAAGAAGTTCGGCGCTCCCACCATCACCAAGGACGGCGTGTCGGTCGCTCGCGAGATCGAGCTCGACGACCCGTTCGAGAACATGGGCGCCCAGCTCGTGAAGGAGGTGGCGACCAAGACCAACGACATCGCGGGTGACGGCACCACCACCGCCACCGTGCTGGCCCAGGCGCTCGTGCACGAGGGCCTCCGCAACGTCGCCGCCGGCGCCAACCCGATGAGCCTCAAGCGTGGCATCGACAAGGGCGTCACCGCCGCCGTCGAGGCCATCGCTGGCCAGGCCAAGGAGATCGACGACTCGTCCGAGGTCGCCCAGGTCGCTGCCATCTCGGCGAACAACGACACCGAGATCGGCGACGTGCTCGCCCAGGCCATCGACAAGGTCGGCAAGGACGGCGTCGTCACCGTCGAGGAGTCGCAGACCTTCGGCATGGACCTCGACTTCGTCGAGGGCATGCAGTTCGACAAGGGCTACCTCTCGCCGTACTTCGTCACCGACCCCGAGCGCCAGGAAGCGATCCTCGAGGATCCGTACATCCTGCTCAACAGCGGCAAGATCGGCTCGGTCCAGGACCTCCTGCCGGTGCTCGAGAAGGTCATGCAGTCGGGCAAGCCGCTGCTGATCATCGCCGAGGACGTCGAGGGCGAGGCGCTCGCCACCCTGGTCGTCAACAAGATCCGTGGCACCTTCTCGTCGGTCGCCGTCAAGGCCCCCGGCTTCGGTGAGCGCCGCAAGGCGATGCTCCAGGACATGGCGATCCTCACCGGTGGCCAGGTCATCTCCGAAGAGGTCGGCCTCAAGCTCGACAACGCGACGCTCGACCTGCTCGGTCGTGCCCGCAAGGTGGTCATCACCAAGGACGAGACCACCGTCGTCGAAGGTGCCGGCACCGAGGACGAGGTCAAGGGTCGCATCGCGCAGATCAAGCGCGAGATCGACGACACCGACTCCGACTGGGACCGCGAGAAGCTCCAGGAGCGCCTCGCCAAGCTGTCGGGCGGCGTCGCCGTCGTCAAGGTCGGCGCTGCCACCGAGGTGGAGCTCAAGGAGAAGAAGCACCGCATCGAGGACGCCCTGTCGGCGACCCGCGCTGCGATCGAAGAGGGCATCGTCGCCGGTGGCGGCACCGCACTCCTTCGTGCCCGTCCCGCGGTGGCCAAGGTCGCCGACGAGCTCGTGGGCGACGAGGCCACCGGCGCCCGCGCCGTGTGGAAGGCGCTCGAGTCCCCGGCCCGCCACATCGCCAGCAACGCCGGCGTCGAGGGTGCGGTCATCGTGCAGCGCATCGAGGCCGAGACCGGCTCCACCGGCTACAACGCCGCGACGGGCGAGTTCACCGACCTGCTCAAGGACGGCGTCATCGACCCGGCCAAGGTCACGCGTGCAGCGCTGCAGAACGCAGCGTCGATCGCCAGCCTGCTCCTCACCACCGAGGCGCTCGTCGCCGACGCACCCGAGGAGGGCGGCGGTGGCGGCATGCCCGACATGGGCGGCATGGGCGGCATGATGTAGCACCCGCGTCGGCGAGGTCTCGTCGACGCCCGGACCGCCGCCTCGGCGTGTCCAGCTCCTGACAGTGCGGCCGGTCCCTTCGGGGGCCGGCCGCCGTCGCGGGCGGGCGCCGGTAGCCTGCGACCATGGATCGACCACCTCCGGACCCCGTCAAGCTGCTCGCCTCCTGGATGGAGTGGGAGCGTGGCGAGTCCACGCCGGGCCGGGTGATGGCCGACCTCAAGACCGGGGGCCTGCGCGACATCCTCGAGCACCTCGCCGATCCCGCGTCGGCATCGACCCCCTTCATCGGCGGCTGAGGTCGCTGACCGAAGGGCCTGACGACGTGGGGGAGGAGCCCGTCGACCAACCGGTCGCGGCACCGGCCGAGGGCGAGCCCCTCGGCCCTCCCGACGTCCTGCGCGGCGGCCCCCAGGTCATCCCGCGGCCAGACGAGTGGCGTCCGGGAGCGCCTGCTCCGTGGGCCGACCTCCCCGCTGCTGTCCGAGCCCCCACCCTCGGAGCCGTCCGTGCGGCGCTGCACCGCTCACCGGTGCCAGGGGCGCCCGTTCGCTACGGACCTCCCCCTACGCCCGGAGTTGCCCCGGTGGACCGGCGCGCGTCGGCGGTCCTCGTCGCCCTCTACGACATCGACGCGGCGCCCCACGTCCTGTTGACGCGCCGATCCTGGGATCTGCGGTCACACCGCGGCGAGGTGAGCTTCCCCGGCGGGGCCGTCGAGCCCGACGACGTGGACATGGCGGCCACCGCACGGCGCGAGGCGCAGGAGGAGGTGGGCCTGTCGCCCGAGGGCGTGGAGGTCGTGGCCGAGCTCACCCACCTCCAGACGTTCTCGAGCAACGCCAGCATCGTGCCGCTCGTCGCCGTCCTCGACCACCGACCGAGCCTCACCCCCGACCCCCGGGAGGTGGCCGAGATCCGCGAGGTCCAGATCGCCGAGCTGCTCGCTCCCGGCGTCTACCACGAGGAGATGTGGACCCGTGGTGGCCAGGAGCGCCCGATCTGGTTCTTCGAGCTCGAAGGCGACACCGTGTGGGGCGCCACCGCGTCCATGCTGCGCGAGCTGCTGTGCCGCATCACCGACACCCCGTTCGGCTGACGGTCCCGACGCGCACGGGTCCGGACGCGCACGGGTCCGGACGCGCAGAGGGGGCGGCCCGCTCGGGGCCGCCCCCTCTGCCGTCCCCCCCACAGGGATCTTGGTGGCTACAACTGGCTCTCGCGCACGTCGTAGCGGTTGCGGAGGCCGTCGCCCACGTAGTTCAGCGAGAACACGGTGAAGAACAGCACCAACGATGGGACCAACGTCAGGTAGTAGATGTTGTTGGTGATCTTCGGGCGCCCCTCGGCGATCATGCCGCCCCAGGTAGGTGTCGGCAGCTCGACCGACAGCCCGAGGAAGGCGAGCGACGCCTCGAGGATGATGATGGTGCCGAGCGCCAGGAGGCCGAAGGCCGCCACGGGGAGCAGCACGTTGGGGGCGATCTCCTTGAACAGGATCCGCTTGTTGCGAGCCCCCATGGCCTTGGCGGCCAGGACGTACTCACGCTGGGACACCGCGAGCGTGGTGGCTCGTGAGACTCGGGTGTAGGTGGGGATCGACAGGAAGGCGACGGCTGCGGTGACCGCCCCCAGGCTCTGTCCGACGAAGGCCACCAGGGCGAGCAGCAGGATCAGGCCGGGGAAGGCGAGCAGCACGTTGACGCCGAAGTTGATGGTGCCCTCGATCCGGCCCCGCAGGTAGCCGGCGGTGAGTCCGAGCGCCCCACCGACGACGATGCCGACGGTGACGGCGGTGACCGAGATGACGACCGACACCCGAGCGCCGTACACCAGTCGGGCGAGGATGTCGCGCCCCAGGCCGTCGGTGCCGAGGATGTGCCCCTCGGCGCCCGGTGACACGAGGAAGTCGCCCGAGATCTTGTACGGGTCCTGCACCGGGAGCAGCTCGGCGAAGGCCGCGCAGATCACCACGATCGCCATCCACACGAGGCTGATGTAGAAGAGCGGGCCGAACTTGCCCTTCTTCTTGTGGGTGACCTCGTCCTCGAACGACGTCGTGCCGATGTCCTCGAGGATGAGCGTGCCGGCCTCGGTGGGCTGCACACCCATCCACGACGCTCCCTCGGTGTCGGCGTCGGCCTTCAGGCTATGCGGTGGCTCGTTGACCATGACGAATCCTTGGGTCCAGGAACGAATACAGGATGTCGATCGCGAAGTTCACGAAGACGTAGAGCACGGCCAGGAACAGCACCACGCCCTGGACGACGACGAAGTCGCGGTCGAGGATCGCCTTGTAGAGGAAGCCGCCAAGTCCCGGCAGGGCGAAGATCGACTCGATGATGAGCGTGCCCGACAGCAGCGCTGCGATCTGCAGGCCGATGACCGTCATCAGCGAGAAGGACGACGGGCGCAGCGCGTGGCGGAACAAGATCCGTCGGGTGGGGATGCCCTTCGATCGGGCCATCACCACGTGGTCCTCCTGGAGCGTGGCGATCATGTCGGTGCGCAGCAGGCGGGTGAGCACGGCCACGTTGCCGATGGCGAGGGCGGCCGCCGGCAGGATGGTTGCTCGGAGGCTTCCGATCGGGTCCTGGGTGAACTTCGTCCAGCCGGTGGCTGGGAACAGCCCCAGCTCGACGGCGAAGATGATGATCAGCCCGATCGCGATCACGAAGTTGGGTATCGACAGCAGCCCGAACGACAGGGCCGTGACGATCCGGTCGAGTGTGGTACCCGACTTGTAGCCCACCAGCACGCCGAGCGGGATGGCGACCATCAGCGCCATCGAGAGCGTCACGACCATGATCTGGAAGGTGACGGGGAGACGTTCCTGGATGGACTCGGTGACGGGTTGGTTGGTGAACGCCGAGCGGCCGAGATCGCCGGTGAGGGCGTTGGTGACCCACTCCCAATACCGGACGGGGATGGGGTCGTTCAGGCCGAGCTCCTCGCGCGTGGCCTCGATGGCCTCGGGCGTCGCGCTGGTGCCGGCGATCGCGATGGCGGGGTCGCCGGGTAGAAGGCTCATCATCCCGAAGGTGATGATGGAGACGGCGATGATCACCGGGACGAGTCCGATGAGCTTCCTGCCGATCAAGGTCAACATCTGTGTCGTTCCCCCCGGGAACCGGTCGGGACGCCTGGGGTGGGCATCGCGGCGTTGTGGCGGTGTGGTGGTGGTCCCTGCGGGGTGGACCGGCCGTGACCGATGCCACCCCGCAACAACCTACATCCTGGCGGCTATCGCTCCAGCCAGACCTGCGACCAGTAGGTCTGCGCCTCGGCTGCGCCCTCGCCGGGCACCTCCTCGTCGCCGACAGGAATGGTCCATCCGGCCAGGTTGCGCACCTGGAGCGTGGCGAACAGCGCGGTGGCGGTGCCGCCGGTCCACATGTTCGGAACCTGCTCGGTGAACTCGAGCATGATCGCCTCGACCGCGGCGTACCGCTCGTTGAGGTCGGTGGTCGTTCCCAGGATCGCGAGGTTCTCGTCGACCGTGGCGCTGGTGTAGTTGGTGAAGTTCACAGCGGAGGTGGTGGGGTCACCGAACGCCTGGCTCAGCGTGATGAACGGGTCCTCCTGGCCGCCCATGCGCCAGCAGTTGACGATGTAGTTGCCGCTGAACGGTGGGTTGGAGTCGGCGCCGATCGCGTTGGCGATGTGGGCGGCCTGCTCGACCTGGTTGAGGTTCACCTCGACGCCCACCGCCTGCAACATCGACTGGTACCCCTGCGACACCTGGACCAGGGTCGCGTCGGGCGGGCAGTTGAAGTCGATGCTGATCGGCTCGCCGGGTGCCTTGCCGTCTGACCGGTCGGGATCGTTGACGTACTCGTCGAGCAGGGCCTGGGCGCGGTCGGGCTCGTAGCCGGGCCACGCGTCGGCGACGGCGGCCGAGTACCACGGCGAGCTCTCGCTGAAGTACTGGGTCTGGGGCGGGGTGATGCCCTCGCCGCCGAGGATCTGGACGAGCACGTCCTGCTGCACGGCGTGGGCGATGCCGAGGCGCACCCGCTGGTCGTCGACCGGCGGCTTCAGGACGTTGAAGATGGCGCCGCCACCGTTGTTGCCGATGAACTCGAAGCTCTGGAGGTCTCCGTCGTCGACGCTGTCGCGGACGGTGCGGACGGTGGCCTGGCGCAGGGTCTGGCCGACCTCGATGTCGCCGGCGAGCGCCGACTGGACCCGCGAGCTCTCGTCGGGGATCGGTCGGAAGATGAGGCGGTCGAGGTACGGGAGTTGGATGCCGTTCTCGTCGGTGCGCCAGTAGCCCTCGTACCGCTCGAGGACGAGCTCGCCGTCGCGCTGCCAGCTGACGAACTTGAACGGCCCTGCGCCGACGGGGTTGTCGCCGCACGCCTCTCCGGCGGCGCGGCACGCCTCGATCGAGAACGGGTAGCCGATCGAGCCGGTCAGCAGGTCGGGGAACGCGACGTTCGGCTCGGCGAGCACGTAGGTGTAGGTCAGCTCGTCGTCGATGCGGAACTCGTTGACCTGGGTCAGGTTGCCGACCACGGTGGACGTCGGGATGTTGAGGTACTCGTCGTAGTTCGCCTTGACCGTGGCGGCGTCGAGCGGCGTGCCGTCGTGGAACGTGATGTCCTCGCGGAGCGCCACCGTCCACTCGGTGAGGTCCTCGTTGGCGGTGATCGACTCGGCGAGGAGCGGGTACACCTGGCCGTCGGCGCCACGCGCCGCGATCGAGTCGTAGATCGCGCGGGCGGCGTTCACGCCAGGCGAGGCGAACGAGCCCTTGCCGGGCAGCCAGCTGTTGGTCTCGGCCTCCAGGCCGACGACGAGCTCGCCGCCGGTGGTGACCTCGTCGACGTCCGCCTCGACGGTCTCGTTGGTGATGGCCTCGTCGTCGGTGCCGCTCGACTCGCCGCCGCCGTCGTCGCCGCATGCGGCAGCGACGAGGCCGAGGGCGAGGACGACGGAGAGCAACCGCCAGGTCCGCCTGTGGCGTCCGGGCGCGTGCGTCTCGCTCATTGGTTGGTTCCTCGTGTGTGGGGGTCTCGGACAGGTGGCTCGGACCGGAGAGGCCGTCGCCTGCGTGGCGCGCGAGCATGTGACCGCCGCCACGCGGCCGCACCGTAGCCGCACTGTCACGACGTCAACAAGACGGGGCGGTCCCCACCGGGTCCGGGCCGTAGCCTCGCTGCGTGACCTCCAGCACGCCGCAGCAGGACGCCTTCGAGTCGTTCCACATGACCCCGGACGAGTTCCGCGACCACGGCCACGCGCTCGTCGAGTGGCTCGCCTCCTACATGGAGCACGTCGAGACGCTGCCGGTCGGCAGCAGGGTCGAACCGGGCGAGGTCAGGGCGGCGCTGCCGCCGTCGCCGCCCCGCTCGCCCGAGCCGTTCGGTGACGTCCTCGCCGACCTCGACGCGGTCGTGGTGCCCGGCCTCACCCACTGGCAGTCGCCGGACTTCTTCGCCTACTTCCCCGCCAACACCTCGGGGCCGTCGATCCTGGGCGAACTGGCAGCCGCGGGTCTCGGTGTGCAGGGGATGCTGTGGTCGACCAGCCCCGCGTGCACCGAGGTCGAGACCCTCGTCCTCGACTGGATGGTGGAGCTGCTCGGCCTACCCGACCGCTTCCTCTCGACCGGGGACGGCGGCGGTGTCATCGAGGACAGCGCGTCGAGTGCGACGCTGTGCGCGGTCCTCGCCGCGCGGCACCGGGCCACCGTCGCCGGCGCCGGCCTCGACGATCTCGTCGCGTACGCCTCGGTCGACGCGCACTCGTCGGTCGCGAAGGCCATCCGCGTCGCGGGTCTCGACGAGCGCCGCCTGCGGCTGGTCGACGTCGGCGACGACCGCGCGCTCGACATCGCGCACCTGCGAGCGCTGATCGACGAGGACATCGACGCAGGCCTGCGGCCGTTCTTCGTCTGCGTCACCGTCGGCACCACCTCCACCATGGCGGTCGACCCGGTCGGGGCCGCGGTCGAGGCGGCGCGCGCCGCCAGCGCGTGGGTCCACGTCGACGCCGCGATGGCGGGCGCCGCCGGCGTCGTGCCAGAGCTGCGGTGGATCCACGACGGCGTCGAGCTGGTCGACAGCTGGTGCATGGACCCGCACAAGTGGCTGTTCACCAACTTCGACTGCGACGTCTTGTTCGTCGCCGACCGGGCCGCGCTCACCGCGGCGCTCGGCATCATGCCCGAGTACCTGCGCAACGCGGCCACCGACGCGGGCGACGTCATCGACTACCGCGATTGGCAGGTGCCGCTCGGTCGCCGCTTCCGGGCCCTCAAGCTGTGGTTCGTCATCCGCCACTACGGCGCCGACGGGCTGGCGCACCACGTGCGTCGCCACGTCGAGCTCGCTGCGGGCTTCGCCGATCGGGTGCGCGCCGACCCGCGCTTCGAGCTCGCGGCGCCACCGCAGTTGAACCTGGTGTGCCTCCGCGTCGTGGTCGACGACGACACGACCGGCGAGGCGGGCGACGCGCGCACCGAGCAGGTGATGGACGCCGTCAAC
>CAZBTQ010000127.1:0-8577 GCA_964494405.1 uncultured Iamiaceae bacterium | reverse complement strand
CCGACGTAGCGGGCGCTCGGGCGGATGATCTTGGCGTCCTCGACCTGCTCGACGATGTGGGCGGCCCAACCGATCGCTCGGCTGGTGGCGAACGTCGGCGTGAACATCGACCGAGGCAGGCCCGCCAGCTCCATCACGACGCCGGCGTAGAACTCGACGTTGGCGTACAGCTCGCGGCCGGGCTTCATCTCGTTGAGCAGCGTGACGATGCGCTCCTCGACGACCTCGGCGAACTCGACCAGGTCGCCGCCGAGCGACCGTGCCGTGCGGTGCATCAGCTCGGAGCGGGGGTCGTAGGTGCGGTAGACGGCGTGGCCGAAGCCCATGATCTTCTCGCCGGCCTCGATGCGGGGGCGGATGTACTCGTCGATGTGCTCGGGCGAGCCGATCGCGTCGAGCGTGTCGAGGGCCCGCGACGGAGCACCGCCGTGGAGCGGGCCCGACAGCGAGCCGAGCGCCCCGACCATGCACGCACCGACGTCGGCACCGGTCGAGGCGATGACGCGGGCGGTGAACGTGGAGGCGTTGAAGCCGTGGTCGATCGTGGCGATGAGGTACTGCTCGACCGCTCTCGCGCTCGCTGCGTCGGGCATCTCGCCGGTGGTCATCCGGAGGTAGTCGGCGGCCCAGCCGAGCGACGGGTCGGGCGCCAGGACCTCGAGGCCGAGCGCCGACCGGTGCAGGCCGGCGGCGAGCGCCGGCATGACGGCGACGATCCGCATGCCCTGCTCGACGATGGTCTGGCGGTCGAGGTCGAGGACCGGGGCGAAGCCCTCGGCCGCGGCCAGGAGCGACACCGCGGTGCGGAGGGTGTCGAGTGGGCCGACCGCGCCGGCCGCGGCGATGCGCGGGAGCGCGTCGACGACGACGTCGGGCAGCGGCTTGGCCCGCACGGTCGATGTGCGCTCGCGGAACGCTGCCAGTTCGGCGTCGTCCGGCAGGTGACCTTCGACGAACAGGTGCCAGACGTCGTCGAGGCCCTTGTGCTCGGCGAGGTCGACGGCCGAGTACTGGCGGTAGTGGTAGAAGCCCTCTCGCCCGCGCACGTCCCCGAGCGCGGTGTCGGCGGCGATGACGCCCTTCAGTCCGCGGGGTACCTCGATGGTGGGATCCTCGAGGCCGGTCTGCGGTGTGGTGGTGCTCACGTTGCTCCCCTGTGATCTCTGTGGTTCTCGCTCTTCAGGGTGCCGAAGAGGATGGGGGTTGTCAACGTTGACGGGATCAATCATGATTGCGTCAATGTCTGACCTGGAACCCACGCGCGAGCTGAGCGCCAAGGACGCCGCGGCCCGACTCGGAGTGAAGGTCGAGACCCTGTACGCGTACGTCAGCCGAGGCATGCTCGACCGCCGCCGGGCGGTCGACGGGCGCACCAGCCTGTTCGACGCGGCCGACGTCGATGCCCTGGCACGCCGCCACAGCCGGGCCTCCGAGCGCGGCGCCCTCGAGGTCGTGGTCGACACCAAGCTCACCGCGATCGACGGCCACCGGTTGCGCTATCGCAGCCTCGACGCGGTGGAGCTGAGCCGCACCAAGCCCTTCGAGTGGGTGGCCGAGTGGCTGTGGCTCGGTGACCCCGAACTGCCGGGTCCACCCGACGCGCCGTGGGCGTCCAGCATCAAATCGGCTGACCTGATCGCCAACGAGGTCGCGGGCCTGCCGACATCGGCGACCGCAGGCGACCGGCTGCGGGTCGCAGCGGCGGTCGCCGGCGCCACCCACTCGTTGCGTCACGACCTGCGTCCCACCGGCGTGGCGCACTCGGGTCGGCGCCTCATCGCCACGATGGTCGACTCGCTCCCGCTCCGGCAGCGCCACAAGGTGCCGGCGCTCGACCTCCCCGACCTGGCCCCGGCGCCCGACGCGCTGGCGGTGCGCCTGTGGCCCCGCCTCGGGCCGCGCCGGGGCACCGCCCACCTGGTGCGCACGCTCAACGCGGCACTGGTCCTGCTCGCCGACCACGAGCTCGCCGCGTCGACCCTGGCCGCGAGGGTGGCCGCGTCGACCCGGGCCGACCCCTATGCCGTCGTGTCGTCGGGCCTCGGCGTGCTGTCGGGCAGCCTGCACGGCACGGCCAGCGTGCCGGTGCAGCGGTTGCTCGCCGAGGTCGCCGCTGTCGACGTGTCCGACCTCGACGTGGTGGGCTCGGTCGTGTCGGACCACCTCCGTCACCGCAGCGAGGTGCCTGGCTTCGGCCACCCCCTCTATCCCGACGGCGACCCGCGGGCGGCGGCGCTCCTCGACCTGGTGCGCTCGCCCGAGGTCGACCCGGATCGTCTCGCCGTCGTCGAGGCCGTGCTGACCGTGATGACAGAGGGAGCTCCGGTGCCGCCGAACGTGGACTTCGGATTGGCGGCGCTCGCGCACGTGGCCGGATGCGACCTCGGCGCGGGCGAGGCGATCTTCGCCGTCGCCCGGTCCGCGGGCTGGATCGCCCATGCGATCGAGGAGTACGCCGAGCCCGGCAACCGGTTCCGCGTGAGGGCACGGTACGTCGGGTGACCGCCGTTCGCGAGATCCCACTGACGCGCGCACGACGCATCGCCCTCGGGGCGCTCGGCTTCGCCAAGGCGCGGCCGACCGGCCGGATCGACGTACGCCAGATGCGATCGGTCGTCGATCGCCTGTCGCTCGTGCAGCTCGACTCCGTGAACGTGCTGACCCGCGCCCACCACCTGCCGTTCTTCTCGCGGCTCGGCCCCTACGACCGTGATCGCCTCGACGACCTGCTGTGGCGCAGCGGCGAGTACTTCGAGTACATCGGCCACGAGGCCGCGGTGCAGCCCATGGCCACCTATCCGCTGATGCGCCATCGCATGGCGTCGCCTCGCAACTGGCGTGAGTCGCGCCGGATCGAGGCGCGCCTGCCGGGCTTCCTCGACGTCATCTTGAGCGACATCGCCGAACGCGGCCCTCTCGCAGTCGGTGAGCTGGCTGAGGGAGGGGAGCGCTCGGGCACGTGGTGGGGCGTGTCGCCCGGACGGTACGCGCTCTACGGGCTCCAGTCGACGGGCCGGGTGGCGGTCGCCGATCGCACGTCGAACTTCACGACGCGGTGGGATGTGCCAGAGCGGGTCATCCCCTCCGAGCTCCTCGACGCGCCGCCGGTGTCGGAGCACGACGCCACGGTGGCGCTCGTGCGCCGTGCCGTGAAGGCGTACGGCATCGCCACCGTGGCCGACATCGCCGACTACCACCGCCAGCTCCAGGCCCCGGTGAAGGCGGCGCTGAGCGAGCTCGAAGCATCGGGCGAGGTCGAGCGCGTCCGCGTCGACGGCTGGAAGGAGCCCGCCTACCTGGCGACGGGAGTGGCGGTGCCGCGGAGGGTCGACGCCCGTGCGCTCGTGAGCCCGTTCGACCCGCTCGTGTGGTTCCGGCCGAGGGTCGAGCGCCTGTTCGACTTCCACTACCGCATCGAGATCTACGTGCCCGAGCCCAAGCGGGTGTACGGGTACTACGTGTTGCCGTTCCTGCTGGGTGATCGCCTCGTCGGTCGCGTCGACCTGAAGGCTGATCGGGCCGAGCGCGTGCTGCGGGTCCGGGCGGCGCACCACGAGGCGCACACCGACCCCGACGAGGTGGCCGGCCCGCTCGCCGCCGAGCTGCGCGACATGGCGACCTGGCTGGGGCTCGACGAGGTCAGCGTCGAGCCGCGCGGCGACCTGGCCCCCGCACTCGCCATCGAAGCGGCGCTCTGACCGACGACCTCAACGGTGGGGCGCGGCCTGGATGTTGTTGTGCCCGAAGTGGTCCTCGCCGTGGACCTGGATGCACGCCAGGTCCTCGATGGGGTGGGGCACGTATCCCTCGGGGGTGGGGAACGTGTCGTGGTCCATCTCGGCGTAGACCGCGACGTCGTTGGTGGTGTAGCGCCCGCCGAACGCCAGCCGGTGCGAGTCGGTGGTGACGTTGGGCCACGACGCGTGCATGTTGACCGAGGTGAACAGGATGAACTCGCCGGCCTCGATCTCGATGTCGCGGACCTCGCCGTCGCCGAACAGGCCTGGCACGACCTTGGTGGCGTACTCGAAGGCCAGCTGGGCCTTGATGAAGTCGTTGGCGGTGAACTCGAGCACCCGGATCGCCTGGGCGATGTCGGACACGCCGAGCGTCGAGAGCACCTCGACGGGATGGTCGAGGATCCGGTTGCCGAGCTCCTCCAGGCGGCTGTCGACGTAGGAGCCCGACAGGAACCGCATCGCGCCGTTGGCGATGGTGGCGTCCTCGAGGGCGAGCCACATCGACAGCTGGAGCATGCCGTTGTTGGTGATGTCGGGGTCGCGACCGACCGGGGTCAACTTCGGCTTCTCGGACGTCTCGCGGAAGGCACCGGCCTGGTGCCAGAACGTGCCCCGTGCGCCGGGGCGCTTCTCGAAGAACTGCGACCGCCAACAGATGACGTCGTCGCCGAGGAGGCTCGCCATGGGGTGGGTGATCTCCGGCGCGCAGATGACGTCCCACCACTCCTGGTAGCGCAGCGCCTGGTACATCCCCGAGTAGTCGAGGCCCCACTGGCCATGGCGGCGCAAGGCCCGCTCGACGTCGTCGCCGAGCATGATGCGGCCGTCCCAGTTCGACTCGTGGAGCTCCAGCGCCCGCGCCTTCAGCCGGTGCGCCTCGTCGCGGTCGAACAGCCGGAACGGACCGAGCAACCCCTCCTGTTCGAAGGTGGTGACCTCGTCGGCGGAGAGGTAGTGGCCGCCGTCGGTCTCCTTGCGTCGATGACCCTTGGCGCGCAGCTCGTGACCCGTGTAGCGGTCGAGGCCCCGTGTGATGTCGAAGCCACCCCGCACGTGGGGTCGGACGGTGCCGTACGTGTAGCGGACCGCGACAGCTGCGGCGACCATCGCGAGGTAGCGGGCCCTTTGGCTGGTGGACATGGACTCGGCGGCGAGCTGATCATCGAGGCTGTCGAACCCGTCGAGCATCCGACTCACGGTGGCGGTCATAGCCGGATCGTAGGGGCTTTGCCACGCTTCGTGAAGCGCGCTGAAGCATCCACAGGAGGTGACGACGTTGCCACCATGATGGTCGTTACCCTGCTGGGCGCGGGGCAGAGCGACCCCTGGAGTCACATGTACGTCGAACTGTTCGTCGATCCGGCATGTCCGTGGACGTGGTCGACCGCGCGCTGGCTCGACGAGGTGCGGATCCCGCGTCACCTGAACGTGATGTGGAAGTCCTACAGCCTGGCCCTCGCCGGCGCGGTACCGGCCGGCGAGGAAGAAGGCTTCGACGCCAGCGTCCGTGCGCTGCGGGTCATGGAGGCCGTCCGCGAGCGCTACGGGGAGGGGCCCATCGGCCCGCTCTACACCCGTCTCGGCACCGCCTTCCACCACGACGGCGACTCCCGCTTCGCGGTCATCCCGACGGCGCTGCGCGACCTCGACCTCGACCCCGCCCTCGCCGACGCGGCCGACGACCCCACCTGGGACGGCGCGCTCGGCGCCTCCATGGACGACGCGGTCTCCCTCGCAGGCGACGACGCGGGCGTGCCGCTGCTCGTCATCGCAGGCGACGGGCCGCGCCGCGCCTTCTTCGGCCCGGTCTTCTCGCCGGCACCCACCGGGGTCGCGGCGCTCGCGCTCTGGGACGGCGTGGCGGTCATGTGGGCATCACCCGGCTTCTACGAGCTCAAGCGCCACCGCGACGTCGGCCCGACCTTGCCGGCCCGCCCGGGCGTCGAGGTCCCAGAGGTCATCGACCTGTCCTCCAAGGCCATCTGACCGAGGACGCAGGACCCGTGGACTTCCACACCGTCGTCCGCACCACACCGGCGGTGCGCCGCTTCACCGATGAGGCGATGCCGGACGAGGTGCTCCACCGGATCCTCGACGACGCCCGCTTCGCACCCAGCGGTGGCAACCGCCAGGGCTGGCGTGTGGTCGTGGTGCGAGACCCGACGACCAGGCTCCGCCTCCGCGAGCTCTACCAACTCGGTTGGCGCGAGTACGTCGCGCACGTCGCGGCAGGTGCGGTCCCCTTCGCGCCTGGGGCCGACCGGCGGTGGACGAGCCCGGCGATCGACCTCGCCGAGGCGCGGGCGATCGAGCGCCCCGATCCGTTCGGCGACTCCTTGGAGCACGTACCGGTGATGCTCGTGGTGGTCGTCGACCTCACCGCGCTCGCGGTGCTCGACAACGGGCTCGATCGTCAGAGCATCGTGGGCGGCGGGTCGATCTACCCGTTCTGCCACAACGTGCTGCTCGCTGCGAGGGCCAATGGTTGGGGCGGCGTGCTGACCACGGCGATCTGCCGTCAGGAGCCGGCGGTGCGCGCCCTGCTCGACATCCCCGACCCGTTCGCGGTGGCCGGCCTCATCGCCCTCGGTCGTCCGCAGACCGAGGTCACCCGGCTGCGCCGCCGTGCCGTCGAGGAGTTCACCACGGTCGACCGCTTCGGCGGCGAGCCGTTCGTCCCGTAGCGGCTCGGGTGCACGTGCTCAGTTGATGATCGGGTCGCTCGGCGCGGTGACCATCGTTCCCGCCGCGTGATCGTGCAGTCCCTGGTGGAACGGAGGGATCAGGATGGGCACGGCGCTCACGACGAAGGTCACCTGGCCGAGCGACGCCCACGCGGGATCGATGAGACCGGCCAGGCCCCCGCCGAACATGACGAGCCAACGCACGCCGGCCTGGCGAGGGGTCGGTGCGTCGCCGTAGGTGGCGTCGACGATGCGGGTGCCGAAGAGGGACTTGCCGAGCGTGCGTCCCCGTCGTGCCACCATGCCGATCTCGTAGGCGGCGCCCACCGCCAGGACGAGCGCGACGCGGAGCCGACCCGACGCCACCAGCGACAGGGGCACGAGGATGGGCAGCAGCACGAGCGCGTCAGCGAGGCGTGCAAGGAGTCGTTGGCCGAACGTCGGTTCCACGTAGCCACGTGGCCCCGTGCGCGCGGTGATGTCGTCGCCCGGACCGCCCATCGGGTCAATGCTGACAGGTTTCGGCGGCGTCAGCCCTCCGCGACGAGCCGCTCGAGCACGAGCTCGGGGTGGTCGCCCTCGACGCGGGCCAACCAGAACGCCGACTCGAACAGCGCCAGGCGGGTGCCGTCGGCTCGGCGGAGCACGTCGACGCCTCGCATGGCGCGCAGTGCCGGCTCGCTCTCGGCGTCGGTGCGCCGGGCGACCGTGTAGGACGTCGGCGACAGCTCGACCGGCGCGCCGAACTCGGTCTCGAGGCGGTGCGAGGCGACCTCGAACTGCATCTGCCCGACCGCGGCGAGCACCGGCGCCTGGTCGCCGATGTCGGGGTCGCGCAGCACCTGCACCACGCCCTCCTCGTCGAGCTGGGCGATGCCGGACCGGAACTGCTTGAACCGGCCGGTGTCCTTGGGCCGGACCACCGAGAACAGCTCGGGCGCGAAGCTCGGGATGCCGGCGTAGGTCACAGGCTCGTCGACCCACAGGGTGTCGCCGATGCGCACGTCGCCGGCGTTGACCAGCCCGACCACGTCGCCCGGCCACGCGTCGTCGATCGTCTCGCGCTCCTGGCCGAACACCTGCTGGGCGTACTTCGTGGCGAACGGCTTGCCGGTGCGGTCGTGGGTGACGACCATGCCGCGCTCGAAGTGCCCCGAACAGACCCGGAAGAACGCCAGGCGGTCGCGGTGGGCCCTGTCCATGTTGGCCTGGACCTTGAACACGAACCCCGAGAACGGAGCGTCGAGCGGCCGGGGCTCGTCCTTGTGATCGAGCCTCGGGCTCGGCGCGGGGGCGAGGTCGACGACACCGTCGAGCATCAGGCGGACACCGAAGTTGGTGAGGGCCGACCCGAAGTAGACCGGGGTCGAGATCCCGGCCAGGAACGACTCGACGTCGAGGTCGCGCCCGACGGCCTCCATCAGCTCGAGCTCGTCGGTCGCCGCGGTCCACGCGTCACCCTCGACGGCGGCTGCCTGCTCGGCGTCCATGAGCTCCTCGCCCGCCTCGGTGGCGCCGTGGGCGGTGCGGGTGAACTTGATGAACTCGCCCGAGCGGCGGTCGATGACGCCGCGGAAGTCGCCGGGGATCCCGACCGGCCAGGTGACGGGCGCGGGGTGCACGTCGATCTGCTCTTCGATCTCGTCGAGCAGCTCCAGGGGGTCGCGGCCGGGCCGGTCCCACTTGTTGATGAAGGTGAGCAGCGGCATGTCGCGCTCGCGGCAGACCTCGAACAGCTTCAGCGTCTGCGGCTCGATGCCCTTGGCCGCGTCGAGCACCATCACCGCGGCATCGGCTGCGGCCAGCACCCGGTAGGTGTCCTCGCTGAAGTCGCGGTGGCCCGGGGTGTCGAGCAGGTTGATCACGTGGCCGCGGTACGGGAACTGGAGGACCGTCGAGGTGATCGAGATCCCGCGCTTCTGCTCCAGCTCCATCCAGTCCGACGTGGCCGAGCGGCGGCCACCGCGCGCCTTCACCGCGCCCGCACCCGCCGTCAGCGCGCCGCCGTACAGCAGGAACTTCTCGGTGAGCGTCGTCTTGCCCGCGTCGGGGTGGCTGATGATGGCGAAGGTCCGCCGACGGGCGGCTTCGGCGACAGGATCGAGCTCGGGCACCGGCTCACGCTAGTGGCGCCCTTGGGTACGCGATCGCCA
>CAZBTQ010000126.1:5204-8622 GCA_964494405.1 uncultured Iamiaceae bacterium | reverse complement strand
TGAGCTGCAATCAGGATGCACACGGATGGCAGGTCGTCAGCCGTCGCGCGAACGGCTCGCAGACGGAACAGGCGGGCGGTTGCCAGCAGCAGCGGATATCCGACGAACAGGTAGACGAGAACACCGAGCGACGTCCAGAACAACACCCGAACGGCGTCGGAGTGCGCCTCGAGGACGACGCCGAGCCATGCCATGAGCAGCACCATCGTGATCAGGGCACTGCCGGTCCAGAGGTCGACGATGTCCTGCGGTGTCCTGGCCTCGGTCTGCCGCGGTGTCGTCCAGACACCCGAGACGCGACCGAGCGAGCCCTTGAACACGCCCACCAGTGAGGCCACGTTGAGCACGCCGAAATACCAACCCACCTGCAGCACCCGCCTGACCGGCGGCACCGCCATCGCACCGACGACCATGACGGCGAGCACGGCCCACACGCCTGGCGGGGAGGAGAGCAACAGTGGGCCGATCAGCCCGGTCGCGCCGACGAACACGCCCAGCACGAACACGCCTGACCACCACCGCAGCACCTTGTGCGAGATGACCGACAGTGCGAAGAAGCCGACCTTCCAGGGTTTCAGGACGTCGGCCACGAGGAACACCGCACGCCAGCTTCGGCTGATGATGCGCACCCGCCGGCGATACTCCTTTCCCGTGTCGCCAGCCGTCGACTCGTAACAGACGGCTTGCGGCTCGTAGACCCCGCGCCAGCCCGCAGCGACGATCTGGAGCGGGTTGAGGAAGTCGTTGATGCCGTCTTCGGGGAGCGTCTGCCACAATTCACGGCGTATGGCGTAGATGGCGCCGTCGCCGCCGACGCACGACCCCGTCGCGGTCTCGAGCCGCTTCACGTGGATCTCGTAGTTCCAGTACGCGCCCTCACCCTCGTCGGCCGCACCCTGTGCCTCGTTCGCGTAGCGCGCTTCGCCCGTCACGCAGCCCACCGAGGGATCGGCGAAGCTGCGCACGAGCATGCGCACGGCATCGCGCTCGTACATCGCGTTCGCGTCCGAGAACACGACGATCTCGCCCGAGAGTCGCGGAACTTCGGCATTGAGGCCGGCGGTCTTGCCTCGGCGGCTGGCCTGCCGGCGCAATTCGATTCCCCGGGCGGCATAGCAGCGCACGATGTCGTCGGTCTCGTCGTCGGAGGCGTCCGAGATCACGACGATCTGGAGGGCGTTCGCCGGGTAGTCCAGCGCCAACGCGTTGTCGAGCTTCTGCGCGATGACGTCGGCCTCGTTGTACGCCGAAATGACGAGGCTGACCGGAGGCGTGATGTCGCGCTTCGCCACGAGGCGCGGGCCCCTGAGGCGCACAACCAGCCGCAGCAGCAGGGGGTACCCGACCAGCACGTAGCCGAGCACCGACACGCAGCCGACGAGCAGCACCAGCCAGACGGTGGCCACGTCACGTGCCTCGCTTCAAGACGACGGTCTGGACGGTCTTGAAGAGGATGAACAGGTCGAGTGCGAACGACATGTTCTTGATGTAGTACAACTCGTACTGCAGCTTCTCGAGCGCATCTCCAACGGACGCCCCGTACGTGTAGCACACCTGCGCCCACCCCGTAACGCCTGGCTTCACCACGTGCCGCTGGCGGTAGAAGGGGATCTGCCTGGTCAAGTCCTCGACGAACTCGGGGCGCTCCGGGCGAGGGCCGACCATGCTCATCTCACCGCGCAGCACGTTGAACAGTTGAGGCAGTTCGTCGAGCCGCGTCTTCCGGAGAAAGCGGCCGATAGGTGTGACGCGGTCGTCGTTGCGCGACGCCCACACTGCGCCAGTGGCCGCCTCGGCGTCCTGGCGCATCGACCGGAACTTGTGCACCGTGAACAGACGCCCGTGCCGGCCGACACGCTGCTGGTGGTACATGGCCGGTCCTGGGGAGGTGAGCCGCACCAGCAGCGCAACGACGAGCATGATCGGCGCCGCGAGAATCAGCCCGACACCCGCAGCGACGATGTCGAAGGCCCGTTTGGCGGCAATGCCCGCTCGCGAGATCTTGAAGCCTTCGGAGAAGATGAGCCAGCTGGGCCTCAGATTCTCGACGGCGATCTTGCCCGTGTACTCCTCATAGACCGACGCGAGATGCGCGAACTGCACGCCGCTGAGCTTCATGTCGAGCAGGCGTTCCATCGGCATGCGTCCCCTGGCATCGGCGAGGCTCACCACGACGCGCATCACGCCCCTCGACGCGACGATGGACGGAATGTCGTCGATGTCGCCGATGACCTCGGGATTCTCACCCGACGCGGGACGAATTCCCTCGACGTCAACGAACCCGACGATCTCTACGCCCAACTCCTGTCGCCTTGCTTTGATCTCCGTGGCCAGGGCGATGGCGGCCGGGCCTGTCCCCACAATCAGCAGGCGGTCGGTGGGACCCATCCGACCGATGGTCCACTCGAACGCGAACCGCCAGCTGCCAACAACCGTGACGACCGCCGCGGCGGCCAGCAGGAAGACGCCTCGCCCGATGACCAGCGACGGAAACCAGTAGTAGAGCAGTGCGAGGATGAGCGAGGCTGCTCCCAGTGCCTGGAGGATACGCACGAACAACTCGCGCCGGTCGGCAACGATGCGGAAGTCGTAGAGTTCGGCGTAGTAGAGGCACAACTGGCAGATGCCGGCCACGAGTCCGGCCTTGGCGACGAGCGCGGGAAGCATGTCGCGCTCGAGAACGTCGCTGCCGAGCCGTAGCCACGCCGCCGTCAGGATCGTCCCCAGCAGCAGCAGGCTCTCGAACGAGATCAGCAGGGCGCTGCGCCAGGTCAGGCGCTGGAGAACCGTCGCCATGGCGCGCGTCAGCTCTCCCTGGGCGTCGTATACGAACCGTAGTACTCAGAGTAGCGGCTGGCTTCACCCATCGCGGCCTTCGACACCCGGTTCAGCACGACGCCGGTGACCCGATGCCGCCCGACGGCTTCGGCGGCACGCTGCACCTGTTCGAACGAGGTGGATTCGGCCCGCACGACCAACAGGGCGAGATCGACCATCTGCGCCAGCAGGCTCGCATCCGTCAGCAGCCCGACCGGTGGAGTGTCGATGATCACCCAGTCGAACCCGGCTCGACCTTCCTCGATCAGCTGCTTCATCCTGTCGGAGGTCAGCGCCGCCATGGGGTCCGGGTCGGGTCGTCCGGCGGTCAGCAGGGTCAGCCGCGGTGACAGCGCGGTGAGCGTCGGCGGCGCCGACGTGCCCGCGTTGAGCAGGTCACTCAATCCCGAGACGTTCGACACGTTGAACATCTGGTGCAGGGAGGGTCGGCGGAGGTCGGCATCGACGAGTAGCACGTTGCGACCGTACGAACCACTCAACGTCAGCGCGAGGTTCGTCGCGGTGAGTGTCTTGCCTTCGCCGGCAACCGCGCTCGTGATCATCAGCACCTGGCTGTTGCGCTCGATCTGTGTGTGGTGGA
>CAZBTQ010000126.1:0-5194 GCA_964494405.1 uncultured Iamiaceae bacterium | reverse complement strand
TGGTGGAGGAGCGCAGCCAGGCGCCGGTACTCTTCCAGGACGTGCGCCGGCAACTGACTGCCGATCACCTTCTCTGCGGCTTCGGAGCGGTCGAGGCGCCGGCTGAGGTCATCACCGGCGTCTGCATCGGATGGGCGCCGACCGCGTGCAAGGGGCTGAGGCACCTCCGCGGCAGTCGATTCAGCCACGTGTGGCGGCGCCGGAGGTGGTACGTGAACGTCGGCCTCGGATAGTTCCCACGGATTCACCGACATCGACTCGCTGTCAGCGGGAACGGCCTCTGGAATGCCCTTGGTGAGGGCCTGATCGATGCGGCTCATGATGAGGGCTCAGGAACGAAACAAGGCAAGAGGCCGCCGCAGGAAGTCCAGGAACCTCGACCGGTTGGCCTCCGGCGGAGTCTCGGCTTCCGGGGCGCTCTCGATCGGAATCATGCGTGCGCCGGTCAGCAGTCGAGGTTCCGACGACGCAAGCTGGCCGGGTGGTCGCGGCACCATGGTGTGCACCGCCGGCACGCCAGGCGGTGGGCCTGGCACTGGTGTCGCGGCAGCGCCCGGCGCCAGTTGCGCGGGCACTCGCGGGGCGCCCGCTGTTGGGGCAGCCGCTGGCGATGTCCCTGACCCGATGGGTAGGTCGAAGTCCATGCATACCTCGCGAATGGTGTCCTGCCCGACGGGCTGCTCGCCAGCCGCCATCCCGCTCACCAGGGCGTTGTCGCAGATGACGTTGATCAGGCGGGGGATGCCGCTCGAGCCGGTGTAGATGGCGCTGACCGCCTCGCGCGTGAACAGGCGCAGGCTGTCGCCGCCCGCCACGCGAATGCGCTTGGCGATGTAGGCGGCCGTCTCGCGGAGGTCGAGCGCGTCGAGGCGGCCGCGCAGCGCGATGCGCTGCTTGAGCTGGCGCAGGGCAGGCTCGTTCAGCCGATCGGCAAGCTCCGGCTGCCCAAGCATGACGAGGGGCAGCAGCTTCGTGTCAGCCGTCTCGATGTTGGCCAGCAGACGCACTTCCTCCAACAGCTCAATCGGCATGCTGTGCGCTTCGTCCAGTACCAGGGCGGTCAACAGCCCGGCCTCATGGCGCTGGCGCAACAGCGCCTCGATCTCCTGCAACAGCACCGACTTCGACCTGGCTGCCGCCTCGCTCAGCGAGAACTCGCGCGCCAGGAACTGCTGGAACTCGCTCCTGTCGAGGGTCGGATTGCGAAGCGCGACCACTAGATGACCTGCGGCCTGCCACTGCAGGAGGGCGGCGCTGAGCAAGGTCGTCTTGCCTGTGCCGGCTTCGCCCGTCAGAACCGTCAGGCCCTTGCGTGACGCCAGCCCGTAGATCAACGTGCTCAGCGCCTCGCGGTGCCGAAGCGTCAGGAACAGGTAGCGAGGGTTGGCCGTCAGCTCGAAGGGACGCTCGCGCAGGCCAAAGAAGGCTTCGTACATGTGAGGCTACAGTCCGAACTTCCAGACGAGCACAGCCGTGCCGGCCACGACGGTGGCCACACCGGCGGTCGACAGCATCCACCGGCGGCGAACCTGACGGCGGCGTTCACGGGCCGTGGTCATCGCCGGCACCACGGCAACGACCGGCAAGGCCAGTGCCGACAGGATGTCCGCCTCGGTACGGAACGTCCGATCGCGGTACTCGAGCAGGCCGACCAGCAGCACCCCAAGCGCGAGTCCAGCGGCCGCACCCATCGCCGTCGTTCTCACACGTCCCGGATTGAGCGGCCGCTCCGGCACGCGAGGCGGGTCGACGATGCGGAACTGCTCGGTGACCTGGCGGCGCTCCATGTTGGCGGCCACCTTCGCGTCTTCGCTGCGCGTCAACAACTGGTCGTATCTGGCGCGAAGCGTCTCGTAGTCGCGTGTGAGCGAGATCATCTCGGCTTCCCGGATCGGGGCCACCTCGATCCGGCCCTGATACGCGGTGACCTGGGCCTGGCGTGCGTCGATCTGCTGCTGCTTGGTCTGAATCTCGACAGGCAGTTGTCTGGCGCGCGCCCGCAACTCGGCTATCTGGTTCGCCCGGCGAGTCTCGGCCGGGGACAGGCGGTCCGTGGCAGGTGCCGCGGGACTGCCCGGCGAGAGTGGCCGTTGAAGCTGTGCGGCATTGGCGCGCTCCTCGAGTTCGGCGACGAGCCGCCGCTGGCGCGCGACATCGGGATGGTCAGGTGTCAGCCGCATCAGGAGCGAGTCGAGCGTGCCTCGGGCCTTCGCCAGGGCCTCATCGTACGGCGTCACGACGGCGACGGGCAGGTCGACTGGACCATCCCCGCCCGGGTCGACTGGCCCGCCACCACTCGCCGCATTCATGAGGTCGCTCAGCTGGCGCTCGACCAGCAGTAGTTCGGCCCGATCGCGGTTGATGGAGTCGTTCAGGCTCTGAATCTGCATCTGCGCGCCCTGAAGCGCCGACAGGTTCGACGAGAGCTGGTCCGGGAGTTGCCCGCCGAACTGTCGCTTGTAGGCTTCGAGCTTCCGCTCGGTTTCCTCGAGGCGCAGCCGCGCCGTCTCCACCTCGGCGGACAGGAACTGGTCGGTGCCCTCGGCGACAGTCTCCCGCTGCCGGATGTTCTCGTCGATGAAGAGGGCCGTCAGTCGCTCGGCCACGCGCTGGGCGAGGCGGGGATCGGTGGCTGTAAACGAGAGCGTGAACGACGTGCCTTCGTTCCGGCGTGAGGAACCCAACGGTTCGGAGACATTGATGTCGCGCCTCATGGCTGCGACCACGTCCTCCATGATCCCAGTCGCCCGCTCCTCGCGGTAGAGGTCGAAATCGGTAATCACGCGCTCGAGCCGCGAGCGGTTCAGGATCTCCTGCTGCAGCATCCTGAGGCGGTCACTCAAGGGAAGAGTCGTGCCGATGCCTCGAGCCGCCAACTGCAGCTGCGGTGGCGTGACCAGGACAATCGCAGTCGACCGATACCGGTTCGGTGCGAGCTGAGCGTAGATGCCGGCGCCGACCGCAGCCAGGGCGAACGGGATGATGAGATACCACATCCGCCGCCGCGCGACGGTCAGGATCCATTCCGGGTCGATCTGCTGCGTAGGTAACACGACGTCACTCCTTGCTAACGAATCAGCGGAAGCCAGAGGGTCAGCCCCGCACGAAATCCCTGGCGTTCGAGTTCCGGCGCGACAATCAACTGCTCGGCAATGTCGTCGTCGAACGAGTATTGGAAGTAGAAGTACTGGGCAAACAGCGCGAGGTTCTGCGTTATGCCCTGCCGAAGACGCACGCCTGCAATCGCAGTGTCGAAGTTGCGGTCACTCAGGCCGATCGCCCCGCTGAGATAACCGGCCGACAGCGACAAGTCCAAGCTTCGCGTGAGGAGTCCGCCGAGGGTGGCCATCACCTGATCGCCCTGGTACGGATCACTCAGGCCGTCGAGGAAGCCGACTGAGCGCGCATAGGTCAGTTGAGCCTGCCACGGTGCTCGAAACGAGTGCATCAAGTCCGCCGTACCGACCGCCAGGAAGTTGATGCGATCTTGAGACTGGCCCTCTGCAGTGACATTCTCGCGCACCAGGAGCGTCGTTCCGGTGGTGAACGCGAACTGGGTGCGACCACGTTGGAACACGAAGGGTTGGTTGTAGTTCACGCCGACGTCGATGTCGTGATTGCCAGTCCTGTCACCCTCGCCGGTTCCGAACATCCGGTACCCATACCCCAATCGGAGCGCCGCAAACTTGGTCAAGTCGTACGTATAGCGCCCTGCTACCCGCCAGTGGGTGTTGTTGACGTCGTCGAACTCGGGGGAACGAAAGTCCGCCACGCCGTAGTCGCCCATGACGTCGACGCCCGACCGGGGTGACAGCCTGCGGCTGAGTTGCAGCGTTCCCGTGTGCTGCAAGGCCGGACGGTCCGCAGACACGGTGAAATCGTCAGGTCCGCTTGTGGGCATGAGGCCAGGGTTCTGCGAGATGCCCGAGTCCTGCAGAGAGGCGCCCACCGTGTTGCCGCCGGCGAACGGCACGACCGAGAAGAACGGTCGATACGCCGCCGTGTACCGCGTAGTCAACGTGTTGCGCGGACCGAGCGCAGTGGCGTATCCGACGCCGGCCGTGTAGAACGTCGGTACCAACTCATCAGTGTCTGGCAGCCAACGGAGCGCCGAGGCGGTGTTCACCGAGAACGACGCGTTCGTGAACCGATGAAGGTAGTTGGCCGCGGCCTGTCCGCCGACGAAATTGCCGCCAACCTGCGCATTCGGAGAACGCGGCCCCTGGCCTCGCGCGAAGATGTCGTCGTCGTAGCCCCCGAAGATTGACGTGGTGAAGTCGAGTGAATCAGGCCGATTGGAGGTGCTCCTCGCCGCCCCGCCAAACAGCGCACTGTAAGGGCGGTCACTGCCGGTCCCCGTATCGATCACCTGCGCCGCGGTCGAAGCACACGTCGCCACCCACGCCACGGCCACGAACACCAGACCAGGCGCCGCCCGGAAACGGGGCGATCGATGAGCGGCGCGACACGTCATGGGACGACGACCGTGTCTCCCGGCTTCAGCAGGATGTTCTGCTCGAGCTTCTTGCCCTGGATGACGTCCTTGTAGTTGAACTTGAAGCTGCGGGTCTCGCCGCCTTCCGTGCGCATGACCACGACCCGGTCCTTCTTGGCGAAGTCGCCCACGCCACCGGCGAGCGCCAGCACCTGCAGCACTGTCGTCGGCGTCGTGAGTGGGTACGTGCCCGGCTTGTTCACCTGGCCCGTCACGTACACTTTCAGGCTGTTGATCTGCTTCACCACGACGGTCACATCGGGCTCGCGGATGAAGCGGGCGCTTTCCTTGACGATCGACGCGCGCAACTGCTCGGGCGTCAGCCCGGCCGCCTGCACGTCGTTGATGAGCGGCAGCGTGATCTTGCCGTCCGGACGAACGATGACGTCGCCGCCGTGGTTCGGCAGCTCCCAGAACACGATCCCGAGCACATCGTCCGGCCCGATCAGGTAGCCGGGAGGGGGTGTGGCAGCGGCAGGGTCCTCCTGCGGGGAGGGAGCCTGCACCGGCGCGGGCATCTGGGCGCCGACCGTCGAGACACACCCGACGAACGCGACAAGGCCGACTGTGAGCGTCATGGTTCTCAGCATCGCGTGCACTCTCCCTGACCTGGTCACCTGAACTCCTTGAACGGCAGCTGACAGTCGTGCTTGCGCAGGAAGTTCAGGAACCGCTTGTAGTCCGCCGGCTCCATGTTGA
>CAZBTQ010000125.1:6904-8661 GCA_964494405.1 uncultured Iamiaceae bacterium | reverse complement strand
GAGGGCGGGCTCGGCGATGTCGTGGGTGAGGATGTGCAGGCGGCGCGCCGTGACCGCGTCGAGTACGGCGTCGGCGACCTGGGTGGCGGGCATCGAGGCCGCGAAGAACGCCGCCACCTCCTCGCGGGCCTCCTCGGTGACCTCGTCGCGGGCCACCCGTCCGCCCGGCCGGTTGCGCTCGGAGTCGTAGATCTTCGTGTTCACCCACGCGGGACACAGGATCGATACCCCGACCTCGGGCGCCTCGGCGGCCAGCTCGGCGGCGAGGGTCTCGCCGATGGCGACCGCGGCCGCCTTCGACGCGTTGTACGGGCCCATGCCCGGGCCGTACACGAGGCCGGCGAGCGACGCGGTGATCACCACGTGCCCCACCTTCTGGGCGACGAGCTCGGGCACCAGCGTGTGGATGCCGTTGATGATGCCCCAGAGGTTGACGTCGAGCACCCACCTCCAGGTGTCGAGGTCGGCCTCCCACGACAGGCCGCCACCGCCGACCCCTGCGTTCAGGCACACGATGTGGAAGCCGCCGAACTCGTCGCGCGCCGCGTCGGCGAGCGTCGTCATCTGGACCGGGTCCGACACGTCGACCACGACGCCGGTGGCCGCTGCGCCGCTCTGTCGCAAGCCGTCGACGGCCTCGTCGAGCGCGCCCTGCTCGATGTCGCCCAGCACCACGCTCACGCCCTCGGCCGCGAAGCGCTGCGCCATGGCGAGGCCGATGCCGCTGGCGCCGCCGGTCACCACGGCGACCCGGCCCTCTAGATCCTCCATCGACGTCCCCCGTCCCCTGCCGGGGATGGCGGTCAGCCCCGGATCGACTCCTCGAACATACTGCCGCGGGGTCGGGGGTTGCGCGCCTGGACGATGTCGGCGTGACGCTCGGCGATCGCGCCGTTCCACACGTCGTCGGTGAAGATGTAGAACCGCCGGTCGCGGATCGCGTCGAGCACCAGTCCAGCCACCTGCTCGGGTGGCTGCTGCATCGAGAAGAAGTCCCGCACCATGGCGCGAACCGCCTCCTGGTCGACCTCGGCACCGTCGGGCTCGGAGATGAGCGGGTTGGGCACGGTCTCGGGCTTGTTGCGGTCGGACTCGGCGATCTTGGTGTTGACGAATCCGGGGCACAGCACCGAAATGCCGACCTGCGAGCCGGCGGCGGCCAGCTCGTTGTAGACCACCTCGCTCAGCGTCACGACCCCGTGCTTGGAGACGTGGTACGGCGCCAGGCTGTTGAAGGACGTGTGGCCCGCCATCGACGACGTGTTGACGATGTGGCCCTCGTCCTGAGCCATGAGGAGCGGCTGGAAGACGCGGTGGCCGTGGATGACGCCCCAGAGGTTGACCCCGAGCGCCCACGCCCAGTCGGCGCTGGTCAGGTTCTGCGTCGGCCCCGACGCCCCGCTGACGCCCGCGTTGTTGCAGACCACGTGCACGGCGCCGAACGCGTCGATCGTGGCAGCGCCCAGGCGGTCCATCGACGCCTCGTTCGACACGTCGGTGACCACGCCGATGGCCTCCGCGCCGGTGGCCACGATCCCTTCGACGGCGGCGTCCAGCGCCGGCTCCTCGACGTCGGCCATCACGACCTTCATCCCCTCGGCGGCGAACCGCCGGGCGAACTCGAGCCCCATCCCGCTGGCCGCCCCGGTCACCACCGCCACCTTGCCCTCGAACTGATCCACTGCGCCCCCTGGTCTCGTCGGCGCGACGGAGGCTAGAGGAAGACGACGGCGGGGGTCACGAGCCCACGGACCGCC
>CAZBTQ010000125.1:1406-6804 GCA_964494405.1 uncultured Iamiaceae bacterium | reverse complement strand
GGCGGGTTCACGGTGGTGTGGTTCATGCACCCCACCCTGGTCGATGGAGCGCAGCTGGTCATCGAGCACACGGCCGATCCTCATTGCTGTAGCAATCTGATACGGTCGTAGCAGTCTGAGTCAGGAGGTCCACGTATGGCCAGGGGTGCATCCACACCTACCCGGGTTGCCGCCGACGTTGCCGCGACCGCAGCGTCGATCGCATCGGACGAGAACCGCACGATGACCGAGCAGATCAACTACTGGGTCCGCATCGGCATGCAGGTCGACCGATCCACGTCGGTGGCCAATCGGCGGGTGCTGGCCGCCGTCACCGGCGATGCCCAGTTCTCGACGCTCACACCCGAGGAGCGGATCGCCGCACACGCCATCGTCGACGCGCGCATCGCTGATCGGGTCGCCAGGGCGCGGTTCGGGCCCGCGGCTCGCAAGGCCGGCCAGGTGACCGTCTCGATCGACGACGACGGCAACCTCATCGAGATCGCCCCGGACGGCAGCCGCCGGCCCCTGTGAGCCGTCTCGACCTCCTCGTCGGCCCGAACGGAGCGGGAAAGACCACCGTCTACGAGCGAGTCATCGCTCCGGAGCGTCCCGGCCTCCCGTTCGTCAACGCCGATCGAATCGCGGCTGACCGCTTCCCCGGGCGCGAGGTCGAGCAGGCCTACGCCGCGAGCGAGATCGCGGCCGCGGCGCGGGATGCCCTGATCGCCGCCCGCCTCGACTTCTGCACCGAGACGGTGTTCTCCCACCCATCGAAGGTCGACCTCGTGCTGGGTGCAGCATCCGCCGGCTTCGACGTCGTGCTGCACGTCGTCATGATCCCGCTGGTGCTGTCGGGGCCGCGGGTGGACGCGCGGGTCGCCTCCGGCGGCCACGGAGTGCCCTTCGACAAGCTGGCGGACCGATACACCCGGCTGTGGCCTCATGCCGTCACCGCCGTGCCCCACTGCCATCGCGCCGTGTTCTACGACAACGCCGGCGACGACGGACCGAGCGAGGTGGCGTCCTATCGGTACGGCGTCGCCGACCATCGGCCGCGCTGGCCACGCTGGACCCCCGAACCGCTGCTCGCTCTCTGAGGAGGATGGCTCAGCTGGCCGACGCTCGACGCGTCGACCAGCCGGTCGCGCCGATCAGTACTTGTAGTGGTCGGGCTTGTAGGGGCCGTCGGCAGGGATGCCGAGGTAGCTGGCCTGGTCCTCGGTGAGCGTCGTGAGCTTCACGCCGAGCGCGTCGAGGTGTGCCCGGGCGACCTTCTCGTCGAGGTGGCGGGGCAGCGTGTACACCTTGCGCTCGTAGAAGTCCTGGTGGGTGAACACCTCGATCTGGGCGATCACCTGGTTGCTGAAGCTGTTGGACATCACGAAGCTCGGGTGGCCGGTGGCGCAACCCAGGTTCAGCAGGCGCCCCTCGGCGAGCACGAGCACCGAGTGACCGTCGGGGAAGACGTACTCGTCGACCTGGGGCTTGATGTTGACCCGCTGCACGTCGGACATCTTGTTGAGGCCGGCCATGTCGATCTCGTTGTCGAAGTGGCCGATGTTGCCGACGATCGCCTGGTGCTTCATCCGCGCCATGTGCTCGGCGGTGATGATGTCCTTGTTGCCGGTGGCCGAGATGAAGATGTCGGCGGAGTCGACGACGTCCTCGAGGGTGGTGACCTGGTAGCCCTCCATCGCCGCCTGGAGCGCGCAGATCGGGTCGATCTCGGTGATGATCACCCTCGCGCCCTGGCCCCGCAGGGACTGGGCGCAGCCCTTGCCGACGTCGCCGTAACCGAGCACCACCGCGGTCTTTCCGCCGATCATCACGTCGGTGGCGCGGTTGATGCCGTCGATGAGGGAGTGGCGACAGCCGTAGAGGTTGTCGAACTTGGACTTGGTGACCGAGTCGTTGACGTTGATGGCCGGGAACAGCAGGGATCCGGCCTCCATCATCTGGTAGAGGCGGTGGACGCCGGTGGTGGTCTCCTCGGTGACGCCGAGGATGGCGTCAGCCGTGCGGTGCCAGAGCTGGCCGTCCTCGGCGAGCGTGCGGGTGAGCAGGCCCAGCACGACCTCGAACTCCTCGGAGTCGGCGGTCGACGGGTCGGGCACGGCGCCCGCCTTCTCGAACTCGACGCCCTTGTGCACCAGCAGCGTGGCGTCGCCACCGTCGTCGAGGATCATGTTGGGGCCGGCGCCGTCGGGCCAGCGCAGGATGCGCTCGGTGCACCACCAGTACTCGTCGAGCGTCTCGCCCTTCCAGGCGAAGACCGGCACGCCCTGGGGCGCGTCGGCGGTGCCCTCGGGCCCGATGACGACGGCGGCGGCCGCGTGGTCCTGCGTGGAGAAGATGTTGCACGACGCCCAGCGGACCTCGGCGCCGAGGGCGACGAGGGTCTCGATGAGGACCGCTGTCTGGATCGTCATGTGCAGCGATCCGGCGATGCGTGCGCCGGCCAACGGCTGGTCGTCGTAGTACTCGGCGCGCAGCGCCATCAGGCCGGGCATCTCGTGCTCGGCGAGGCGGATCTCCTTGCGGCCGAAGCCGGCGAGGGAGAGATCGGCCACCTTGTACTCGAGCGCGCCTGCGGTGTCGGGGGTGAGGTCGGTGAGGGTCATGGGGGCTCCAGTGGGAGTGCGGGCATGGAAGAGCAGCCGCGACGAGCGCGGCGAACGATGTGCCTCCGACCATGGCTGGGGCCCGCTGACCCACTCTGTACAGCCCGGCTCGGACGGCCGAGTGTCAAGTGTAGGGCGTACGGTGAGTCGAGCGGGTGAGCCGAGCAAGGGAGGATCGTTGCGATGCGATACGCCCAGACGGTCGTCGATCTGATCGGCGACACACCCCTCGTGCGGCTCGGCCGGGTGACCGAAGGCCTCCAGCCGCTCGTGCTCGCGAAGGTCGAGTACGTGAACCCCGGCGGCTCGGTCAAGGACCGGATCGCCCTGCGGATGATCGAGGCCGCCGAAGCCGACGGCTCCCTGGTCCCCGGCGGCACCATCGTCGAGCCCACCAGCGGCAACACCGGCATCGGGCTGGCGATCGTCGCCCAGCAGCGCGGCTACCGGTGCACCTTCGTGTGCCCCGACAAGGTCTCCCAGGACAAGGTGGAGGTGCTGCGCGCCTACGGCGCCGAGGTGGTCGTGTGCCCCACCGCGGTCGACCCCGACCACCCCGACTCCTACTACTCGGTGTCGGATCGCCTCGTGCGCGAGACCCCGTCGGCGTGGAAGCCCGACCAGTACTCCAACCCGAACAACCCGGCCTCCCACCACGCCACGACCGGGCCCGAGATCTGGGACCAGACCGATGGCCGCATCACCCACTTCGTCGCGGGGATCGGTACCGGCGGCACCATCACCGGCACCGGTCGCTACCTGAAGGAGGTCAGCGACGGTCGGGTGCAGGTCATCGGCGCCGACCCTGTCGGCTCGGTGTACTCGGGCGGCAGCGGACGGCCGTATCTGGTCGAGGGCGTCGGCGAGGACTTCTGGCCCACCGCGTTCGACCGCACCGTGCCCGATCGGGTGATCGCCGTGTCGGACCGCGACAGCTTCGCGATGACCCGCCGCCTCGCCCGCGAGGAGGGCCTGCTCGTCGGCGGGTCATGCGGGATGGCGGTGGTGGCCGCGCTCGAGGTGGCCGCCGAGGCCGGTCCCGACGACGTCATCGTCGTCCTGCTGCCAGACGGCGGTCGCGGGTACATCTCCAAGATCTTCAACGACGCGTGGATGGCCGACTACGGATTCCTCGACGTCAGCGCGGGCGAGCCGACCGTGGGAGAGATCTTCCGATCCAAGTCGGGCGAGCGACCCAACCTCGTGCACGTCCACCCCGACGAGACGATCGGGTCGGCCATCGCCATCCTGCGCGAGTACGAGGTCTCCCAGATGCCGGTGCTGCGTGCCGAACCGCCGGTCATGGCCGCCGAGGTCGCGGGCACGATCGACGAGCGCGACCTGCTGGAGCAGCTGGTGTCGGGCGGTGCCTCGCTCGACGACCCGATCGAGGAGCACATGTCCCCCACCCTTCCCCTCATGGGCGCCGGCGAGCCGCTGTCGGCCCTGCTGAACCAGCTCGAGACGGCCGACGCCGTCTTGGTCGTCGCCGACGGCACGCCGCGCGGCGTCCTGTCGCGACCGGACGTCCTCGGCTACCTCGCCACCCACAAGGAGCGTTGACCACCGTGACCGACTCCGACTCCGAGGGCACCGAGGAGGCGCGCGAGGCCAGGCACGGCTTCGAGACCCTCGCCATCCACGCCGGCCAGGATCCGCTCGAAGCGACCGGCGACGTCGTCGTCCCGATCCACCAGGTGTCGACCTTCGCCCAGGACGGCGTGGGCGGGTTGCGCTCGGGCTACGAGTACTCGCGCACGGCCAACCCCACCCGCACCGCGCTCGAGACCTGCCTCGCCGCGCTCGAAGCTCCGGCGGGCGTGCCCGCGAGGGGGCTCGCGTTCGCGTCCGGCATGGCCGCCGAGGACGTCGCGCTACGGGCGCTGTGCCGTCCCGGCGACCACGTCGTGATCCCCGACGACGCCTACGGCGGCACGTACCGGCTCATCGCCCGGGTGCTCGAACCGTGGGGGCTCGCGCACACGGCGGTGCCGCTCGGCGACCTCGACGCGGTCGGCGCCGCGATCACCGACCGGACCCGCGTCGTCTGGTGCGAGACACCGACCAACCCCCTCCTCAACATCGCCGACCTGGCTGCGCTCGCCGACGTGGCCCATCGCGCGGGCGCGCGGCTCGTGGTCGACAACACCTTCGCGTCGCCGTACCTCCAGCAGCCCCTCGCCCTCGGTGCCGACCTGGTCGTGCACTCGACCACGAAGTACATCGGCGGCCACTCCGATGTCGTCGGTGGCGCGCTTATCACGACCGACACGACACTGGCCGACGAGCTGCACGCGCTCCAGAACGCGGTGGGTGCCGTCCCTGGCCCGATGGACTGCTGGCTGACGCTGCGCGGCGCGAAGACCCTCGCGGTGCGGATGGATCGCCACTGCGACAACGCCGAGGCGGTCGCCGCGATGCTGCGGGACCACCCCGCCGTCGAACGCGTGCGCTACCCGGGCCTCGACGACCACCCCGGCCACGCGCTCGCGGCGCGGCAGATGCGGCGCTTCGGTGGGATGGTCAGCGTGCAGCTCGCCGGCGGCGAGCAGGCCGCGCTGCGGCTGTGCGAGCGCACGCGGCTGTTCACCCTCGCCGAGTCGCTCGGCGGCGTCGAGAGCCTGATCGAGCACCCGGCCCGCATGACCCACGCCTCGGTGGCCGGCTCCTCGCTCGAGGTCCCCTCCGACCTCGTGCGCCTGTCGGTCGGGATCGAGTCGATCGACGACCTGCTCGCCGACCTCGACCACGCCCTGGCCTGACGCTGGCCCCTTCGCCCTGATCCCCGCCGACTC
>CAZBTQ010000125.1:0-1306 GCA_964494405.1 uncultured Iamiaceae bacterium | reverse complement strand
GCCGGGCCCGTCCTGGAGGCAGCGGACGGGTCCACCCGCGCCGCCGACGCTGCTCAGGTGTAGGGCAGCAGCAACGACTCGACCGCGGGGATCGGGCCGGGGTCGACGCCCTCGCTCAGCGCCATCTCGACCGCGCACAGGTCGCCGACGAAGGTGAGGTCGAGGAGCTGGGCCAGGACCCCGTCGCCCTCGGCGTCGAGCCGGGCGACGTCTGCGACCACCTCGAGGGTCATCTCGGCGACCTGGTCGAAGCGCGCGCCGTCGTCGGGGTGCTCGTGGTCGTGGCGGAGGTCGACCCTGGTGAACACCTGCCGGGTGACGTCGCCGTGTTGGCCCCAGCCGGCGACCTCGTTGTGGCACAGGTCGGGCACGGCGTTGGAGAACGCCGGCACCTTCGCCGACAGGTTGACCTGGTGCTTCCAGCGCCGCGCGGCCACGAGCCCGAGCGGGCCGGCGGCGTAGATGATCGGCATGGTCCGCCCGATCGTGCGGGCGATCTCGGTGGCAGGGTCGGTGCCGGCAGCGATCTCGTCACGCCGGCGGACGAGCTGGGCCGCCGCGCGCACCACCCACTCGCGGGCTCCCGGGAACAGCCCGAGGTCTTCGAGCAGCAGCAGCGGCGGGATGGCCAGCGGGACCAGCTCGGTACGAGGCGAGGTGGCCGGGTCGACCTCGATCAACGGGGTCTGCCACGTGTCGCTCAGCTCGGCGAGGTGACCATCGGGGCGGGTGACCGACACGAGCGCCGCGCCGGCCTCGAACGCCGCTTCGGTCGGTGCGAGCGTCTCGGCGGTGGCGCCCGACGCCGACAGCGAGACGACGAGGGTGTCGGGACCGACGAACGACGGCAGCTCGTAGCCACGGTGCACGACGAGCGGCACAGCCATGAACGGGCCCGCGACGGTGGCGATCAGGTCGCCGGCGAGAGCCGCCTCCCCGGACGCCACCACCACGACGGCGGCGATGCCGTCCCGATCGGGCAGCCCGTCGACGTCATCGGCGGAGGCGAGCACCGCGTTCAGCTGCTCGGGCCGGGCGAGGACGTGATCGCGCAGACCCATCGAGTCGAGCCCCCCGTCCATCGCGGTCAGGCCTCGAAGGTGGGGGTGATCCCCCCGGCGTCGGCCAGCGCGACGAGGCGCTCGTGCTCGGCGTCGTCGACGGTCTCGGCCTCGTCGATCAGCATGACGGGGATGTCGTCGGTGATCGTGTAGCGACGCTTGAGGCGCGGGTTGTAGAGGGAGCTCTCCGACTCGAAGTAGAGCAGGGGGCCCTTGTCCTCGGGGCAGGCGAGGATCTCGAGGAG
>CAZBTQ010000124.1:3923-8731 GCA_964494405.1 uncultured Iamiaceae bacterium | reverse complement strand
CCGTCGGGGTCGCGTGACAAGGGGGCATCGATGTTCGGTCGGAAGGCGAAGGCGGACACGGAGTGGTTGGCGGGGGTCTCGTTCTTCGACGGGTTCACCGACGACGAGCTCGCTCGGGTCGCCGCGCTGGCCGAAGAGGTCGAGGCCGCCAAGGGCGCCCACCTCACCGAGCAGGGCCGCACGGGCGACGTCTGCTACGTGATCGTCGACGGCACGGCGGGCGTCTACGCCACGGGCGAGCACATCGCATCGCTGTCCGAAGGCTCCACCGTCGGCGAGATGGCCCTCATCGACCACGCGCCCCGCAACGCCACCGTCATCGCCGAGACGCCGATGGTGCTCGCCGCGTTCAACTCGAAGGCCTTCCGCCAGCTCCTCGACGAGATGCCCAAGGCCAAGGAGCGCGTGATGACGATCCTCGAGGCCCGCCTCTCGAACTGATCAGCCGAGGTGCAGCTCTCCGGCTCGTACCTGGCCTCGCCGGCCGCAGCCTTCGTCGGCGACGAGCTCGGCCATGACGTCGGGGGCGGTCGAGGTCGCCCACGCGCGGTGCCCCTCGTCGGTGAGCGTGGCGACCAGCGCCTGTTCGGGTTCGTTGTCGCGGCCGTGCATGACCGTGTACGCCTCCACGGTCACCGCGCCCTCGTGGTCGGTGACCACCTCGCGGTGCGGGGCGGCGTCGACGAGCGCCTGCGGCGAGTCGTGGCGGAAGCCGTCGGCCGGCGGCTCGGTGGAGTAGACCCCGAACGCGTGCTTGGAGATGAGCCCGCCGTTGGCGGTGACGAAGCCCACCGCACCGGCATCGTCACGCAGGACCTCCACCATGGTGGCGATCGAGTGGCTGACGTAGTTGTTCCACGGTCCGCCCGCGAAGGTGAGCCCGCCCGTGACGGTGAGCTGGCGGTCGAGCCCGATGCCGATCTCGTCCGCGGCGATCTGCACCGCCGACGGGAAGCACGAGTAGACGTCGAGGTGGGCGACGTCGTCGACGTCGAGGCCGGCGAGCTCGAGGCAGCGGGTCCCACCGACGCGCATCGCGGGGGAGCGGTGCAGCTCCCAGCGCAGCGACACCGTCGGCTCGGCCGTGTCGGTGCCGGCCAGGGGGAAGACCCAGCGGTCCCGTGCGATCCCCAGCGCCTCGGCCTTCTCGACCGAGCACACGATCACCGCTGCGGCCTGGTCGACCCGGTCGTTGGAGACCAGCCACTTCGTGTACGGGTAGCCGATCCAGCGGTTGTCGGGGGAGGGCGTGGCGATCTCCTCGGCGCTGAAGGCGCGCGGCACCGCGGCGTGGGGGTTGGACGCGGCGATGCGGCTGAACCCGGCCCACAGCTCGGCGATGTGGACGAGGTGGTCGACGGGCGTCCGGCCGCTCGCTGCGCGCAGCGCGGTCTCGAACAGCGGGTACACCTGCACGGGCATCGAGATGCCGTGGGCCAGCTCGGCGGGGTGGCTCATCTCCAGCTCGCCGCCGACGACCCGAGCGGGTGTGGCGTCGGGGTCGGGCGGCGTCCACGGCAGCGCGTTCCCGTGGCGGCGCGCCGCCTGGCGCGTGCGCCAGGACTCGCACCCGGCGATGGCGACGGCGTCGACGCGGCCGGCGGCGATGTCCATCGCGGCGCGGTTCACCAACGCCTGCGGGCTGTTGCCACCCATCGTCGACACCGCGGTGTCGGCGGGGGCGATGCCGAGCCGCTGCGCGACCAGCGCGCCCGGGTCGGCGTAGCGCCACGACAGCATGGCGACGATCTGGATCGAGTCGAGCGCGTCGAGCAGGCCGTCGACCGCGGCATCGTCGGCGGCGAGCCGCAGCGCGCGTGCGATCAGGTCGACCGGTTCGGTGGTCTCGGGCGTGGCGTCGTCGGCGGGGACGTCGAGCTGGCCGACGGCGACCACCACCGGGGTGCGTGGGTCCAGGCGTGCCGGGGTCATGCGGCCGATCGTAGGGGTGTGCGCCGTCGGTAGTATCCGGCTGTGCCCGACGACAGCCCCGCCCCCGCCGACCCGTCCACCACGGCGACCACAGCGGTGCGCACCGTCGCCATCGGCGCCGACCACGCGGGCTTCGTCCTCAAGCAGCACCTGATCGGGGTCCTGGAGGCTCGGGGGATCGAGGTCACCGACCTCGGCACCGACAGCGAGGAGTCCGTCGACTACCCGCCGATCTGCGCGGCCGTCGGCCGCGAGGTCGTCGAGGGCAGGGCCGACCGCGGCATCGTGCTCGGCGGCAGCGGGCAGGGCGAGCAGATCGCCGCCAACAAGGTCGACGGCGTGCGCGCCGCGCTGTGCAACGATCTGTTCACGGCGCGGCTCTCGCGCGAGCACAACGACGCGAACGTGCTGTCGATGGGCGGGCGCATCGTGGCCCCCGGCCTCGCCGACGAGATCCTGAACCTGTGGCTCGACACCGCATTCGAGGGTGGACGCCACCAACGCCGCATCGACCAGATCACGGTCATCGAGGAGTCCTGATGCCCTGGCCAACCGACACCGACCCCGACGACGAGCTCTCCGCCATCCTCGAGCGCGAGCTCGATCGGCAGAACACCACCGTCCAGCTCATCGCGTCCGAGAACTTCACGTCGCCAGCGGTGCTGGCCGCGACCGGCTCGGTCCTCACCAACAAGTACAGCGAGGGCTACCCGGGCAAGCGGTACTACGGCGGCAACACCATCGTCGACGAGGTCGAGGACCTCGCCCGTCGTCGGGTGTGCGAGCTGTTCGGCGCCGAGCACGCCAACGTGCAGCCCCACTCTGGCGCCAACGCCAACCTCGCCGTCTACCTCGCGTTCCTCGAGGCGGGCGACACCGTGCTCGGCATGAGCCTCGACCACGGCGGCCACCTCACCCACGGCTCGCCGGTCAACATCAGCGGCCGCCTGTACGACTTCGTGCCCTATGGGGTCACCGAATCCGATGAGCGTCTCGACTACGACCGCATCCGCGACCTCGCGGTCGAGCACCGCCCGAAGATGATCGTCGCCGGCGCCACCGCCTACCCGCGCATCATCGAGCCGGAGCCGCTGCGCGCCATCGCCGACGAGGTCGGGGCGCTGCTGTTCTTCGACGCCGCGCACATCGCCGGCCTCATCGCCGGCGGTGCGCATCCGAACCCGGTGCCGTTCGCCGACGTCGTCACCTTCACCACCCACAAGACCCTGCGCGGGCCGCGCGGCGGCTGCATCCTCACCACGTCGGCCAACGCCGCTGCCATCGACAAGGCGGTCTTCCCCGGACTCCAGGGTGGGCCGCTCGAACACGTCATCGCCGCCAAGGCGGTCGCGTTCCGCGAGGCCGCCGACCCGTCGTTCCGCGACTACGCGGCGAGCATCGTCACCAACGCGGGCGCGCTCGCCGAGGCGCTCGCCGGGGAGGGGTTCCGGCTCGTCTCCGGAGGCACCGACAACCACCTGATGCTCGTCGACCTGCGACCCTTCGACGCCGAGCTCACCGGCAAGGCTGCCCAGGAGGTCCTCGACCGGGCCGGCATCACGCTCAACCGCAATGCCATCCCCGACGACCCGCGCTCGCCGTTCGTCACCAGCGGCTTGCGCATCGGCACGCCGGCGGTCACCACCCAGGGCATGGGCACCACCGAGATGGGGACGATCGCCGAGTTGATCGCCCGTGCACTGCGCCACCGCGACGACGACGCCGAGATCGCCGCCGTCCACGACGAGGTCACGACGCTCTGCGCCAAGTTCACTCCGTACGGGTAGGGCCGTGCACCGGGGGGTGACGGGGCGATGAGCGACTGGGGCCCGTACTGGCCCATCCTCGGCGTCACCGTCGTCGCGACCGTCATCGCCACCGGGCTGTGGCGTCTGGCCGCGGTGCGCCTGCGGATGGTCATCGCGCCCGCCGCTCGACGCGTCCACTCCGAACCGATCCCCACCCTGGGCGGTGTCGGCATGCTCGCCGGCTTCGGTGCGGGCATGGCGGTGGCCTGGCAGAGCGGCGACTTCGACGCGGTGTTCGGCGCCAGCACCGAGTGGGTCGGCGTCATCCTCGCGGTGCTCGTCATGCACACGACCGGGGCGCTCGACGAGATCCGCAAGTCCGAGGGCAGCCCCAGCTACCTGCACGACGGGCTGTCGGCTCCGGCGAAGATGGCCGGCATGGTGCTCGCCGGCACCATCTTGTCGATCGCCGGCGTCACGATCCTGCACTTCCGGGTGCCGTTCGGCGAAGCGCTCGGGCTCGGCGACCTGCTCGTGCTGTCGCCCGACCTGTCGGCGCTCATCACGGTGATCTGGGTCGCGGGGATGGCCAACGCGATCAACTTCATCGACGGCCTCGACGGCCTCGCCGCGGGCATCGTCGCCATCGCATCCGCGGCGTTCTTCCTCTACGCCGGGCTGCTCAGCGACGAGGGCCTCATCGCGGCAGGCAACATCGGCCCGCTGCTCGCGGTGCTGGCCCTCGGGATGTGCCTGGGTTTCCTGCCGTGGAACGTGCACCCGGCGCGGATCATCATGGGCGACAACGGCGCGCTGATGTTGGGGCTGTTGATGGCGGCCGCGACCATCTCGGTGGGTGGCCGGTCGGCCGAGCCGTACTCGGGTCAGGTCTTCTTCTTCTACGCGCCGCTCTTCATTCCGCTGGTGATCCTCGGCGTGCCGATCTTCGACACCGCGGTGTCGATCCTGCGGCGGGCGCGCAAGCGGATGAGCCCGGCGGCCGCCGACAAGGACCACCTGCACCACCGACTGATGCGCCTCGGGCACGGGCAGCGTCGCAGCGTCGCGATCCTGTGGGCGTGGACGGCGATCCTGTCCGCGCTCGTCTTGTACCCGGCCTACACCGGC
>CAZBTQ010000124.1:0-3823 GCA_964494405.1 uncultured Iamiaceae bacterium | reverse complement strand
CTAAGGTTCCCGGATCGCCGGGAGGGGCATCGAGCGTGCCGGCGAACTTGCGCTGCGCGTGCACCCCTCCATAGATTGCGCAAACATTCACAAGCGCCGTCGAGGGCGCCGAGGAGTAGGGCTGTTCGTGAAGCTGTCGGGTCGGCGCGAGCCGGGAAACGTGTCGGGAGGGTTCACCGGTGTCACGGTGCCCGTTCGCAACGACGACTCGACGCGCAACGACCCTACGTCGGTCGCGTTCGAGCTCGTCGGCACGCCCGCGGTCTTCGGGTTCTTCGGCTACCTGGCCGACCGCGCGCTCGGCACCAGCCCCGTCATCATGATCGTCTCGGCGTTCCTCGCGTTCGTCACAGCGCTCGGGCTCGTGATCTGGCGCTACAACAACGACATGGAGCACGCCACGGCCGAGCACCGTGCCGCGCTCGAGTCCCGTGGGCCCCGTCGGGCTCGCTGGGACCACGACGACCAGGCGGAGGTCTCGGCATGACCGCCATCACCACCCGCCACGACGCCGACCTCGCCCCCGAGCGCGAGATCGCCTACGACCTGGTGCGCAGGGCGGCGATCGTCACCCCCGCGTTGTTGCTCGCCGCCTTCATCGGCTGGGGCGTCGACGGCGTCGCGTCGTCGGCCTTCGCGATCGGCCTGCTCGTCGTGAACCTGCTGCTCACCGCGACGCTGCTCACCTACGCGGCCCGCATCTCGGTGGCGCTGCTGATGGCCGCCACCCTCTTCGGCTACGTCCTGCGCCTCGGCATCCTCCTCGTGGCGGTCCTCGCCGTGAAGGACCAGCCGTGGATGGAGATGCTGCCGTTCGGCCTCACCCTCATCGTCACCCACCTCGGTCTCTTGTTCTGGGAGACCAAGTACGTGTCCGCTTCGCTCGCCTTCCCCGGCCTCAAGCCCCAGGCGTCCTCCACCGGATCCCCCAAGGAGCATTGACCACCGTGGTGTTCAGCCTCGAGTTCCCACCGATCAGCCACCTGCTCGAGTGGCAGGAGATCTGGTTCGCCGGCACTCCGTTCGCGATCAGCAAGATCGTGCTGATCAACATCGCCGCCACCGTCCTCATCCTCGGCTTCATGTTCTACGTCGGACGCCGCAGCTCGCTGGTGCCGACGGGCGCGCAGAACGTGGGCGAGTCGGTCGTCGACTTCGTGAAGGACAACATCGTCCTGCAGACCATGGGCCCGAGCGGCCTGGCCTGGGTGCCGTTCTTCACCCTGATGTTCCTCTTCATCTTCTTGAACAACATCGTGAAGGTGATCCCGCCGATCCTCATGCCCGCCAACGGTCGCCTCGCCGGCCCGCTGGTGCTGGCACTCACGGTCTACGTGATCTGGAACTTCCTCGGCATCAAGCACCAGGGCTTCTTCGGCTACTTCAAGAACTGCCTGTTTCCGCCCGGTCTGCCGAAGGCGCTCTACATCCTCGTGACGCCGATCGAGTTCATCTCGACCTTCCTCATCCGGCCCTTCTCCCACACGGTGCGACTCTTCGCCAACATGCTGGCCGGCCACATCCTGCTGGCCACCTTCGCCATCCTCACCGCGTCGCTGTGGGCGCTCGAGCCCTACGTGGTGCTCGTGCCGCTGCCGTTCGGCATGCTCATCGGCGTGTGGCTCTTCGAGGCGCTCGCATCGTTCCTCCAGGCGTTCATCTTCACCATCCTCTCGGCCGTGTACATCGGCGGAGCGATCCACCCCGAGCACTGATCTCAGCAGCACCCCCTCAGCGCCTCGACCACCGTTCCCAACAGCTGCACCCATCACCCAGGAGACCAACACCACCATGTTGTCCGTTCTCGCACAGGAAGCAATCAGCGGCGCCGACACCATCGCCGCCTACGGCGCCCTCGGCGCCGGCTTCGCCTACGGCCTCGCCGCGATCGGCCCTGGCATCGGCATCGGCTACATCGTCGGCAAGTCCGTCGAGGCCATGGCCCGCCAGCCCGAAGCCGCCGGCATGGTCCGCACCACGATGTTCCTGGGTGTGGCCTTCGCCGAGGCGCTCGCGCTCATCGGCTTCGTGGTCTTCATCCTCCTCGGCCTCTAGGAGCCAACGTGCGCATTCGTTCCGCCATCACGGCGGCGCTGCTGCTCGTCGGTGCGTTCACGTTCGTGACCGCGTCGCCGGCAGGCGCCTCCGAAAGCATCGGGTCCTGCGTCGCCGAGGTCGCATCCGAGCTCACCCACCTCATCGAGGACGAGGGCCTGTCCGAAGAAGAGGCGCTGCACGAGGTCGAGCAGTCCGCCGAGGCGTGCGTCGAGGCTCCGAGCCCGGTCCTGCCCGAGCTCAACGAGCTCGTTTGGATCACCCTGGCCTTCGGAGTCGTGCTGGTCATCGGCTTGAAGTTCGCCTACCCGTCGATGACCAAGGCGATGAAGGACCGGACCGAGAAGATCCGGGCCGACCTCGAGGCCGCCGAGACGGCACGCATCGAGGCCGAGGCTGAGGCCGCCGACTACAAGGCGTCGCTGGCCGACGCCCACGCCGAGGCGGCCCGCATCGTCGACGAGGCCCGCACCGCGGCCGAGGCCGTGCGCACCGAGCGCATCGCCGCCGCCGACGCCGAGGCCACCGAGGTCCGCACGCGGGCGAACGCCGACGCCGAGTCCATCCGGGCCCAGGCGCTCGCCGACCTGCGCTCGGAGGTCGCCGCCCTCGCGGTGGGTGCCGCCGAGCAGGTCGTCCAGCACAACCTCGACGCCGACGCGCAGGCCGAGCTCATCGAGAACTACATCAACCAGGTCGGATCCCAGAACTGATGACCGGTTCCGGGACGACCTCCCACAGGAGGACGTGATGGTCGACGACCAGGCCACGGCGTACGCCGAGGCCCTCTTCGCCGTGACCCGCGTCGAGGGCAACCACGATCGGGTCGAGGACGAGCTGTTCCGACTCGCCCGTGCCCTCGAGGGTTCCGACGAGCTCCAGGCCGCGCTGGCCGACGAGCAGACGCCGGTCGCCAGGCGCCAGCAGATCGTCGAGGACCTCCTCGGCAGCGCCGCCGACGGCACCACCGTCGGCATCGTGTCGCTGCTCGTGGGCACCGGCCGTTCCAAGGACATCCCCCAGATCGTCGACGCCTTCGTCGAGCGCGCCGCTCGCCAGAGCGGTCGTCGGGTCGCCACCGTGCGCTCCGCGGTCGAACTCACCCCCGACCAGCAGCAGCGCCTCGCCGCTGCGCTGCGCCAGTCCACCGGCCACGAGGTCACCGTCAAGGTCATCGTCGATCCCAGCGTCCTGGGCGGGATCGTGACCGAGATCGGCGACACCGTGATCGACGGCAGCGTGCGGCGCCGGCTCCACCAGCTGCGCGACGCCTTCTGAGCCCGAGCAGGAGATCCCCGAGATCCATGGCTGACTTGAACATCAACACCAGCGACATCGCCGCCGCCCTGCGCGCCAACCTCGAGGGCTTCGCGCCATCGCTCGAGACCGCCCAGGTCGGACGCATCCTCGAGGTCGGTGACGGCATCGCCCGCGTCTCCGGCCTCCCCGGCGCCGCCGTGAACGAGCTCCTCGAGTTCGAGAACGGCTCGGTGGGCCTCGCGCTGAACCTCGACGAGGAGTCGATCGGCGCGGTGGTCCTCGGCGACGTGGACGAGATCGAGGAGGGCCAGGCGGTCCGCGCCACCGGCGACATCTTGTCGGTGCCCGTGGGCGACGGCCTGCTCGGCCGTGTCGTCAACGCCCTCGGCGAGCCGATCGACGGCAAGGGTGCGCTCACCAACGTCACCACCCGCCGCATGGAGGTCCAGGCCCCCGGCATCATGGGCCGCAAGCCCGTGCACGAGCCGCTCCAGACCGGCATCAAGGC
>CAZBTQ010000123.1:0-8809 GCA_964494405.1 uncultured Iamiaceae bacterium | reverse complement strand
GGTTCAAGGTGATCGTCGCAACCGCGTCGACGACCTCGTACTCCACGTCTGCCATTCGTCGGCTCCCCTTCCACACCGGCGTCGCCGGCACGTGCCGAGACTAGACAGCTGCCGAGGCGGTGGCGCCCGCGTGCGCACGGGCGCCACCACCATCTGGGGCTACAGAGACGATCCCTCGAGCTCCGACTGTGCGCTGGAGCTGCCCCGGGCGTCGGGACGGCCCTCGTGGTCGCACGGCTCCCCGTCGCGGGTCGACGGCGCATCGGTGCTGTCCGGGGTCACCTCCTCCACGGCCGGGTCCTGGGTGGTGGTGGTCGAGTCGTCCTCCTGCGCGGCGGCCACCTCCATGCCGCCGAGTCCGAGGATCCCGACCAGTGCGGCGGCGGCGGCCACGTGTCCAGGTCTGATCTTCATGTCTTCACCTCCTTCGTCGGGTGTTGGATGCACCATGGCGAACGGGGATGAGAGCCAGCACCTACGTGTCCGGTGCGTTCGCTGGGAACCCGGTCACGCCCGGTTCTCGGACGGTTCTCAGCCAGCTCACAGACTGGTCGGCGATGCTGGGAACCGTGCCTGGTGAACATCTGCTGCTCGTCGACGACGAGGACAACCTGCGTTCGATGCTCGAAGCCGCCCTGCGCCACCACGGCTTCGACGTCGAGTCGGTCGCCAACGGGCGTGATGCCCTCGAAAGGGCCACGTCGGGATCGCCAGACGTGATCGTGCTGGACGTGATGCTGCCGGACCTGGACGGGTTCGAGGTGTGTCGCCGGCTGCGCGCCGACGGCGACCACACGCCGATCCTGTTCCTGACGGCCAGGGACGCCACCGAAGATCGGGTGCGCGGGCTCACGCTCGGCGGCGACGACTACCTGGTCAAGCCGTTCAGCCTCGAAGAGCTCGTCGCGCGCACCGCGGCGCTGCTCCGTCGCGCCGGACTCACCCGTCGCGACGACGTTCGCCTCAGCTGCGCCGACCTGGTGATGGACGACGACGCGCATCGGGTGACCAGGGGCGACGACGAGGTCGCGCTCTCACCGACCGAGTACAACCTGCTGCGCTACCTCCTGGTGAACAAGGACAGGGTCTTGTCGAAGGCCCAGATCCTCGACCACGTGTGGCAGTACGACTTCGGCGGCGACGGCGGCATCGTCGAGACCTACATCGGCTACCTCAGGCGCAAGGCCGACGACGTCGAGCCGAAGCTCATCCACACCATCAGGGGCGTCGGCTACACGATCCGCGAGCCCGCACCGTGACCTTGCGGGCGCGGGTGATCACCGCGGTGGTGGTCATCGGGCTGGTGCTCGTCGGCGTGCTGTTCGTCGTGACCCGCACGACGCGCGACAACCTGGTCGCCCAGGTCGACGAGCAGCTGATCGAGGCCTCGTCCACGGTCGGCAGGATGCCCGACGGCGGAGGTCCCGGTCCGGGGCCCACCGGTGAGGGCGCCCCACCCGACGATCCTCGCCAGCCGCTCTCGTCGCTCTACGTCGGGGTCGTCGACGGCGATCAGCTCGTCACCATCGTGCAGCCGGGTCTGCGTGAGGACCTGCCGCTGCCGGTCGTCGGCGTCGACGAGGTCGTCAGCTCTGCGGCCGGCGGTGAGCCGTTCACCGCGTCGAGCGCCGACTCGTCCCTGCGATGGCGGATGCTGGCCGAAGAGCGGCCGTCAGGGCTGGTGACGGTGATCGGCCTGCCGCTCGACTCGGTCGACGACACCGTCGCGCAACTCGTCCGCCTCGAGCTCGTGGCAGCGACGGCGATCCTCGCCGCGCTCGCCCTGGTGGCCGTCTGGGTGATCCGCCTCGGTGTGCGCCCGGTGAAGCAGATGACCGAGGTCGCGACGGCGATCGCCGACGGCGACCTGTCCCAGCGGGTGCCCGAGACGTCGCCGAACACCGAGGCCGGTGAGCTGGGTGCAGCCCTCAACAAGATGCTCGCGAGCATCGAGGAGAGCTTCGACGAGCGGCAGCGATCCGAGGAGCGGTTGCGTCGCTTCGTCGCCGACGCGTCGCACGAGCTGCGGACACCGGTCGCGACGATCCGTGGCTACGCCGAGCTGTACCGCACTGGAGCGCTCGCAGACGACGGGAGCCTCGCCGACGCGATGCGTCGCACCGAACAGGAGTCGATCCGCATGGGCGGGCTGGTCGACGACCTCCTGGCGCTCGCCCGCTTCGACCAGGGCCGGCCGCTCACCACGACGCGGGTCGACCTGGCGGTGATCGGGGCGGACGCGGCCGCAGACGCGCGGGCGAAGGACCCAGAGCGGGCGGTGGTCCTCGACGCCGATGGGCCGGTCGTTGTCGAGGCCGACGAGGCGAAGGTCCGACAGATCGCCGCCAACCTGGTGGGCAACGCGCTGGTGCACACGCCGTCGTCGGCGACGATCTGGTTGCGCGTGGGTCGCGATGGTGATCGCGGGTGGCTGGAGGTCGTCGACTCCGGACCTGGTATGTCACCGGACGTGGCGGCGCGGGCGTTCGAGCGCTTCTACCGCGCCGACCCGGCGCGCTCGCGCCACCACGGAGGCAGCGGGCTGGGTCTGTCGATCGTCGATGCGACCGTTCGGGCCCACGGCGGCACCGTCTCGCTCGACTCGCAGGTGGCCCGCGGCACCCGTGTCCGCGTGGAGCTCCCGACGTCGCCCGCAGGAGCATCCGGGTCCTAGGCACGTTCCGGCTGGTTCTCAGGCGGTTCCCAGGTGCGGCGCTCAGGCTGGACGGAGATCCACTCCCCGTTCTCCACCAGAGGTCCCAAACGATGTCTGACGCCCATCCCCCCTACGTCGACCAACCCCAGGTCCCGCAACCGCCTGCCGTCGATCCCACCGGCCCGGCCGCGGACACGGCGAGCGACCAGCCCAGGACGGCCTCGTGGCGCAGCTGGGCGGCGGGAACCCTCGCGCTCGTCGTGGTGGTCGGTGCCGGGTTCGCTCTGCGCAACGGCGAGGCCGACGACGCGTCGGCGGCGGTCGACACATCTGCCGGGACGGACCAGAGCCAGGCGACGACCGGTGGGCAGGGCGCCGACGACACGGGTGTGCCGACACCCAACGGGTTCGGGCGTGGCGTCGGAGGGGTGGTGACCGAGATCGACGGGAGCACCCTCAAGGTCGACTCCAAAGACCCGAGCGGTTCCTCGGAGGCGATCACCGTGAGCACCGACGGCGACACGGTGGTGGTCGAGGCGGTCGTGGCAGAGCTGTCCGCCCTGTCGGTGGGGGACAGCGTGACGGTGGTGGGCGACGACGTCGACGGCTCGGTCCTCGCCGAGCGCGTCACGCAGTCCGATGCCGGCCTCGTCGGGGAGCTCCCCGGCATGCCCGAGGGTGGGGTACCGCCTGAGATGCGCGACGGGGGAGCGCCGCCTGAGATGCCCGAGGGTGGGGCGCCGCCCGAGATGCCCGAGGGTGGGGCGCCGCCCGAGATGCCCGATGGTGGGGGTCGTCCCGGTGGCGCCGCCGCTGGCACGATCACCGACATCGACTCGTCCGGCTTCACGCTCGAGACCAGAGACGGATCGACGATCGTCGTTCAGGTCGGCGACGAGACGACGGTGACGGTCCTCGAAGAGCGTGACGTCGCCGACATCGAGGTGGGCGACACCATCCAGGTGACCGGTGACGAGTCCGACCAGAGCATCCACGCGACGCGGATCCGCATCGGTGAGCTCGGCGACTTCCCCGGTGGGGCGATGCCCGGCGGCATGCCCGGCGGGCAGCGCCTGGACAGCGGCTCGACCGGAGGATCGGAGTCGTGACATCCCGCTCGACCACATCTCGCTCGCGCATCGCCCGGTCGTTGCGGCGCCCATGGGTGGCGATGCCCCTCGTCGCGATGCTCGTCGTCGCGCTGATGGCGGTCCTGCGGCCCGACTCGGACTCCTCGGATGGAGCCGCGACCGACGCCGTCGCCGACGACGCGCTCGTCGAGGTCACGACGGGCTCGATCGGAGAGACCGTCACCGCCAGTGGCACAGTCGAGTACGCACAGAGCGAGGACCTCTCGTTCGGTGCAGCGGGCACCGTGACCGCGGTCTACATCGAGTCCGGCCAACCGGTGACGGCCGGTGAGGTGCTCGCGGTCCTCGACTCGCCCGAGCTCGAGGTCGCGGTGGCCGATGCCGAGGTCACGGTCGCCGAGGCCGAGGCCGAGCTCGCCGACCTGGAGAGCGCCGGTGGATCAGACGCGCGGATCGCCGCAGCCACGTCGAGCCTGGCCACCGCCCAGGACCGGTTGGCGGCGGCGCGGGAGGCGCTGGACGGAGCGACGCTCACGGCCGGGTTCGATGGCGTCGTCGCCTCGGTCGACCTCGTCGTGGGCGAGGAGCTCGGGTCGAACGGGACCAGCGGCACCACCCTGACCGGGAGCGGGACGGGCTCGGGCCTCTCGTCGGGGACGCTGGGCGGGACATCGGGTGGCGCCCCGGGCGCGACCGGAGCGGCCTCGACGACCGCTTAGATCCAGGTGGTGAGCGCTGGCGACTACGTGGTGACGGTCGGCGTCGACGACGCCGACCTCGACTCGCTCGCGGCCGGACAGGCCGCGACCGTCTCGCTCTCGACGGCGGCGACCGCCGTCGAGCGCGGACCGGGTGCTGGGTTCCCAGGCGGGGCTCCTCCAGGCGGCTTCCCGGGTGGGAGCGGCGGCGCGGTCCCAGGTGGCGGCGCGACCGGAGGCAACGGGTCCACCGGCGACGGCGAGAGCGACCCCTCGACACAGGGTGTCGTGTCGGGTGTCGACGCCGCGACGGGTGAGGTCGTCGAGGTGGGCCAGATCGCCGATGCGACCAGCGGCGTCGCGTCCTACCCGGTGACGATCACCTTCCACGACGACAACGGTGATCTCACCGCGGGTGCCTTGGTGCTGGTGGACATCACGGTCTCGGAGCGGACCGACGTACTGCTCGTCCCCGCCCAGGCGGTCACGCGTGTCGGCGACGCGACGACGGTCGTCGTCGACCGCGACGGTGCCCGTGAGACGCGCACGGTGACCATCGGAGGGTCCACTGGCATGCAGGTCGAGGTCGTCGACGGGCTCGAGGCGGGCGAGCGCGTGGTGGTCGCCGGTGTCCGCCCGGCCAACGGGGGCGGCCCGCCCGATGGTGGGGGCGGGGCCTTCGCACCGCCCGCTGTGGAGGACGGCGAGTGAGCGCCCCTCCGGTCATCGAGCTGATCGACGTGGCGAAGACCTACACCAGCGGTTCGCTGTCGGTCGCCGCGCTCTGCGGCGTCGACCTCCGAGTGGACAATGGCGAACACGTCGCGGTCGTGGGCCCCTCTGGGTCCGGAAAGTCGACGCTGATGCACATCGTCGGCTGCCTCGACACGCCGACGTCGGGCCAGCTCCGGCTCTCGGGCGACGACGTGGCGTCCTACAGCGAGGACCAGCTGGCCACCGTCCGGAACCGCCACATCGGGTTCGTGTTCCAGCAGTTCAACCTCTTGGCGCACATGGAAGCGTGGCGCAACGTCGAGCTCCCGCTCGTCTACGCCGGTGTCGAGCCGTCGACGCGCCGGAGGACGGCACTGGACGCGCTCGACCGGGTCGGGCTCGCCGACCGTGCCGACCACCGACCGGGCGAGCTCTCGGGCGGGCAGCAGCAACGTGTCGCGATCGCGCGCGCCTTGGTCAACGAGCCGTCACTCGTGCTCGCCGACGAGCCCACGGGCAACCTCGACTCGTCATCGACCGCCGACGTCCTCGACCTGCTCGACGAGCTCCACCGCGACGGTCGCACCATCGTCCTCATCACCCACGAGCGCGATGTCGCGGATCGAGCCGATCGCACCGTGGAGATCCGCGACGGCCGCGTCGCCGGCGCAGCCGCATCGCCGCCGATCGTGGAGGTCGGGGCGTGAACGCACGTGACACCCTGCGGACCGCCATCGACGCGGTGCGCACTCACCGTCTCCGTTCGGCGCTCACGATGCTCGGGATCCTCATCGGGATCTGCGCGGTCATCCTCAGCGTCGGCATCGGCGAGGGAGCCCGTGGCGAGGTCCGAGCCCAGATCGCCGAGCTCGGCACCAACGTGCTCGTCGTCTCACCTGGCAGCAGCACCGACAGCGACGGTGCACGCGGGGGGTTCGGCACGGCGTCCACGCTGACTCGAGGCGACGCAGAGGCGCTCGGCGATGCGACCGTGGCGCCCGACGTGTCGGCGGTCGCGCCGATGGCAACGACCTCGGTCTCGCTCACCGCGGGCACGACCAACTGGACCACCACGCTGGTCGGAACGACATCGTCGTGGCAGGACGTCCGCTCGAGGTCGGTGTCGTCCGGTCGGTTCCTGACCGACGACGACGAGGCCGCCGCCGCTGCGGTGGTCGTCCTCGGCCCGGACACCGCGGACGAGCTGTTCGACGGGGTCGACGCGGTCGGCCAGAGCGTCGTCGTCGACGGTCGCACCCTCGAGGTCGTGGGCACCCTCGAGGCGCTCAGCTCGTCAGACGATGCGTCGAACAACGACGTAGCCCTCGTTCCCCTGTCGACCTACGCCGAGCGCCTGGTCGGCGGGCCCGACCGCGACGCGGTGTCGTCGATCTACGTCAAGGCGGTCGACGCCGACGTGCTGTCGGCCGCGCACCAGGAGACCGAGGCGCTGCTCGTCAACTTGCACGACGTCTCGTCGGCCGATGCGGACTTCTCGATCGCGACCCAAGAGTCGCTGCTCGGGGCGGCGTCGTCGGTGGACGAGACGATGAGCGTCATGCTCGGTGGCATCGCGGTGATCTCGCTGCTGGTCGGCGGGATCGGCGTCATGAACATCATGCTGGTCTCGGTCACCGAGCGGATCCGCGATATTGGGCTCCGCAAGGCGCTCGGCGCTCGTCCGTCGAACATCCGCCGCCAGTTCCTGGCCGAGGCGAGCATGCTCGGCCTCGCTGGCGGGCTGCTCGGGCTGGCGCTCGGTGCGCTCGTCACCTTGGTCGTGCCCGTGATCAGCGACACCGAGGTCGTCCTGTCGCCAGGCGTGGCAGCGAGCGCGATCGCGACTGCGGTCGCCGTGGCCCTCGTCTTCGGCGTGTACCCCGCCACGCGCGCGGCCCGCCTCACACCCATCGATGCCCTCCGGAGCGAGTGAGCCATGACACCAGACATCACCGTCCAGCAGCCCACGCACCGGCACCGGGTGGTGCTCGTGGCCGTCGCCCTCCTCGCGGTCGGCCTCGTCGCGGCCGCGGTCCTCGCTCGCGGCGCGGTCGGCTCGACGGGCCGGTACCGCACGGCGACCGCCACGCTGGGGGTCGTGACCCAGACACTCGACGAGGTGGGCACGATCGAACCGGTCGGCCAGGCCTCCGTGGCGTTCCCCGTGGCCGGCACGGTGGCGAGCGTCGACGTGGCGGTCGGCGACCAGGTCCAGGTCGGCGAGGTGCTCGCGGTGCTCGACGCCGCGTCGCTCGACGTCGCGGTGCGCGCCGCACAGGCCGGGCTGGACCAGGCCCGCCTCGACCTGGAGCGGGCGCTCGACGGTGAGGATCCGGGGGTCGGTGCCGGTTCGGCCGGCTCCGCTCCCGCGAACGGAGGAGTCGTCGGGGCCTCGCTCACCTCGGACACCGTCGGGACGCTCGTCCGCGCCGTCGCCTCGCCTGGTAGCGATGACACCGAGCTCCGAGCCGCGCAGGATGCGGTGCTCGACGGCCAGAGCGAGGTCGACCAGCGGCTCGGAGCGGCCGACGAGGCGCTCGCCTCGGCGCGGGCCGTCTGCTCGGCGCTCGCAGGCACCGACCCGACCACCACCACGACGCTGGCCGAGTTCGACGCCTCGACGGGCGCGTGCGCCGAGGCGCTTGCGGCTGCGCTCGACGCACAGACCCGGCTCGCCACCGCCCAGCGGAGCCTGGCCGGCGCGTCCGCGGCGCTCGATGCGTTGCTCGCCCAGCGTGCCGAGGCGAGCGCGACGACACCGTCGACGCCCGAAGGTGGTCTTGTCGGCGGATCGTCGCCCGGGGGTTCGTCGGGTGTTTCGGGGGGATCGACCGCTTCCGGGCCAATGACCTACAGCCCTTCGTCGGCGGAGCTGACCGCCCTCCAGAAGGCCATCGACGCGGCGGCGATCGATCTCACCGTCGCGGAACAGGCCCGCGAGCAGGGAAGCATCGTGAGTCCCGTTGCCGGCACGGTGGTCGCGATCGGGATGGCCGCGGGGGATCAGGTCGACGCGGCATCGGACACTGCGACGGTGGTGATCGATGGCGGCATCGGCATGGAGGTCACCACGCTGGTTGGGGTCACTGACCTCCCAGAGCTGGAGGTCGGCCAGGAGGTCCTGGTGCAGCCAGACGGATCAGATGCCACCGTCCACGGAGCGGTGTCCGCCATCGGGCTGGTGTCCACCACCGGCACCTCGGGCGCCGCATACCCCGTCACCGTCTCGCTCGACGACGCCGACGAGGTCCACAACGGCTCGGTCGCCACCTTGTCGATCATCACGGGGATCGACAAGGACGTGGTCTCGGTCCCGACCTCGGCCGTCCACCGCGACGGCACGACCACGACCGTCGCCGTCCTCGTCGGCGACGTCATCCGCGAGGTGGAGGTGGAGGTCGGACTCGTCGGTGCCGCGCGCACCGAGGTCGTCGACGGGCTCGTGGTCGGCGACGTCGTCGTGCTCGCGGATCTGGACGCACCCCTACCGGGGAGCGCCACGGAGGTCGACGCAGGTACGACGTCCTCCGGCGGTGGACCCTTCGACGGCGGTCCGCCCCGGTGACCGCTCGCCCGACCGGTCCAAGGGAACGGTGTGTCGATCGTCACAGGCTATGGACACGATCGACAGAAGCTGGTCGGTCCGCTCG
>CAZBTQ010000122.1:4347-8968 GCA_964494405.1 uncultured Iamiaceae bacterium | reverse complement strand
GCCACTGCCACCTCCAACATGTGACACTTGCTGGACGCGCGTCACATAACTGCCTAACATCACCCTCGGCCAGGAGGACCGGGCCGCTGTCGAGAGTGGGGGTTTTCTGATGATGCGACCGCGCACGTGGCTGTCGGTGCTCGCCGCCATGTTCCTGATGCTCGGAGTCGCCGCGTGCGGTGACGACGGCGGGGACGGGGACGAGTCGACCGAGGCGGACACCAGCGAGACGACCGAGGCCGAGGCCGCCGGCGACGACGCCGCCCTCGACGAGCTGGTCGCCGCGGCACAGGAGGAGGGCACGCTCGTCTGGTACTCGGTGCCGGCGGAGCCGATCGCCCAGGCGGTCTCGGACGCCTTCGCCGAGGAGTACGGCATCGAGGTCGAGTTCCAGCGCCTCGCCAGCGCCGACCTGGCGACCCGCTACGCGAGCGAGGCCGAGACCGGCGACCCCGTCGCCGACGTCGTCGTGATGTCCAACACGCCGTTCGTCGCCCAGGGTGCCGAGAACGGCTGGTTCGTGCCGCTCGACGAGGCCGAGATCCCCGGCTTCCCCGAGGACTGGCCCGAGGAGTTCCTCGTCGGCGACGGGGCGACCGCTGTCATCTCCATCGAGCCCACCGGCATCTCGTACAACACCGATCAGCTCGGCGACACCGATCCCCCCGAGACGTGGGCCGACCTGGCCGAGCCGGAGTGGGCGGGCAAGATCCTCCTCGTCGACCCGACCGGTTCGCCGGCCTACGTCGACTTCTGGACCGTCGTGCTCGAGGGAGAGGGACCCGAGGTGCTCGAGGGCATCGCGGCCAACTCCACCGGCACCTACCCGAGCGCCGTGCCGCTGCACGAAGCCCTCGGCGCAGGTGAGGGCACCATCGGCGTTCCCGGCGTCGGCGCCATCGTCGCCGGTGCGGCCGACCGAGGCGCGCCGCTGGAGTTCGTCATCCCCGACCTGACCACCGGCCCCGAGATCGTGCCGCTGATCAGCGACGGGGCCGCACATCCCAACGCGGCGCGGCTCTTCGTGTGGTGGCTGATGTACGGCGAGGGCGAGGCTGTGCTCAACGCGCTGCCCACCACAGCATCGCCCAGCACCGGCGAGGACCTGCCCGCCAGCTACACGCGGAACCCGCCGAACGCGCAGGAGAACCGCGACGAGATCTACCGGCTCCTGGGCGCTGGTTGAGTCGGATGGGGCACCCCGGGGTCGCCGCGTCACGGCGCCGGGGTGCCCCTCCTCCTCGGAGGTGATGACGTGAACACGACGGTCGCCCGCCCGGTGCGCGCGCCCGCAGCGCGAGGGCGAGCGGGCACCGTGCTGCACAGGGTCGGGCGGCTGACGCCCTTCGAGGCCACCGCGTGGATCGTCGGGTTCGCGCTGATGGGCCTCGCCACCTATCCGCTGCTCAAGGTGCTCCAGCGCCTCTTCTGGGTGGACGGGTCGCTGACGCTCGAGCCGATCCAGGCGACGCTCGACCAGCCAGATCTCTGGTCGCTCATGTACAACACGATCGTCGTCGTGTTCGTGAGCGGGTTCCTCGCCCTCGTCGGCGGCTCGCTCCTCGCGTGGCTCAACGAGCGGACCGACGCACGCATCGGAGCGTTCACCGACTCGCTCCCGCTGGTGCCGTTCCTGCTGCCACCGGTCGCCGGCGCGATCGGGTGGGTGCTGCTCACCTCGCCGGGCGCCGGGTACCTCAACGTGGTGCTCCGCGACGTGCTCGGGTGGTTCGGCATCGAGATCACGAGGGGGCCGCTCGACATCTACAGCTGGTACGGCCTGATCTTCGTGTTCGTCGTGTACCAGGTGCCGTTCGTGTTCTTGTTGATGTCGGCCGGGCTGCGCACGATGGACGTCGGCCTCGAGGAGCAGTCGCGGGTGTGCGGCGCGAGCTGGTTCCGCACGATGCGGTCGGTCACGTTGCCGGCGCTGATGCCGAGCATCGGCGGTGCGGTCCTGCTGATGGCCTGGCAGGGCTTCGCCATCTTCTCGCTGCCGGCCATCGTCGGCGGCCCTGCCGACATCGAGCTCCTGTCGGTGCGGATCGTGCGGGTCCTCACCTACACATATCCACCCGAGATCGACGTGGCCGTCGGGCTCAGCGCGGTGGTCGTCGTGTTCGTAGGGGTCACCTGGTACCTCCAGTCGCGGCTGTTGCGATCGGGGCGGTTCGCCACCATCGGCGGCAAAGGCGAAGCCGGCGGCGTGCAACAGCTCGGGCGGTGGCGGTGGCCGGTCCGGCTCGTCATGCTCAGCTACGTCGTGATCGCCGCGGTCCTGCCGATCGCAGCGCTCGTCCTCGTCTCGTTGAGCGGCTTCTGGACCAGCTCGATCGACTGGGGTGGCCTGAGCCTCGACACCATCCGCGAGACCGTGTTCGACAACCCGATGACCTACCGGGCGCTCAGCAACAGCCTGCGCCTCGGCGTCTCGGGCGCCACCATCGGCATGGTCGCGGCGGCGTTGGTCGCGGTCGTCATCGTGCGGTCGCGCAGCAAGCTCGGGCGTGTCGTCGACGCCGGCATCAAGATGCCCGCCTCCATCTCGAACATCGTCCTCGCCGTGGGGTTCCTGCTCGCCTTCTCGGGCCCGCCGTTCAACCTGCGCGGCACGTTCCTCATCCTGCTCCTCGGCTACATCGCCCTGTACCTTCCCCAGGGCTCGGTCGCCGCCGACGCCGCGGCGGGCCAGGTCGACGACCAGTTGGCCGAGGCGTCGCTGGTATCGGGGGCTCGCAAGGGCCGAACGTTCTGGCGCATCCAGCTCCCGTTGATGATCCCCGGCCTCGTCGCGGGTTGGGCGCTCCTGTTCGCCCGCATGACCGGCGACCTCACCGCGTCGGCGCTGCTGTCGGGCACCCGAAACCCGGTCGTGGGCTTCCGGATCCTCGACGTGTACCAGAACGGCAGCTACGCCGAGGTGGCCTCGCTGGCCACCGTGCTCGTCGCGGTGACCGGCACCGTGGTCACGGTGATGATGACCTGGGCACGACGTCGATCCCGGTGGGGCACCACCGTCGGAGTGGGAGGACTGTGATGCAGGACCAGACCGAGGGCGCGGCTCCCGTCGTCGAGGTGCGCGACCTGGTCAAGCACTTCCGTCGCGCCGACGGGTCGGTGGTCAACGCGGTCGACCACGTGAGCTTCGACGTCCTGCCCGGTCAGATGGTCGTGCTGGTCGGGCCGAGCGGCTGCGGCAAGACGACGCTGCTGCGGTCGATCGCCGGGCTCGAACGCCCAGACGCCGGCCGCATCGCCATCCACGGGCAGACCTACTACTCGTCCGGCGACCACATCGACGTGCCGCCCGAACGGCGCCGGGTGTCGATGGTGTTCCAGAACTACGCCCTGTGGCCGCACATGACCGCAGGGCAGAACGTCGCCTATCCCCTGAAGGCCGACAAGCGGCAGAAGCTCAGCCGCAAGGAGGTCGCCGAGAAGGTCGACCACATCCTCGGTCTCGTCGGCATCGGTGACCTTGCCGGCCAGCACCCCAACCAGATGAGCGGTGGGCAGCGCCAGCGCGTCGCCCTGGCGCGGGCGCTGGTGGCAGGCTCGGATCTGGTGCTGTTCGACGAGCCGTTGTCGAACGTCGACGCCAAGGTGCGCACCAAACTCCGCATCGAGCTCCTGTCGATGCAGCGGGAGCTGAAGTTCTCCGCGGTGTTCGTCACCCACGACCAGGTCGAAGCCATGGAGCTCGCCCACGTGATCGCCGTGATGGGCGACGGCAAGGTCGCGCAGATGGGCAGCCCCCAGCAGGTGTACGAGGCGCCGGCGACGCGCTACGTCGCCAACTTCATCGGCACCACCAACGAGGTCCTCGGCACGGTCACGTCGATCGCAGGCGAGCAGGTGACCGTCGACTCGTCGATGGGCGAGGTCATCGGGCGCGCCGGCGCGCCGGTCGGCGTCGGCGACGAGGTCGCGTGCATCTGGCGGCCCGAGCGCACGCGACTCGGCGAGGCGCCCGACGGCCCGAACGTGTGGGACGGCATCGTCCGCACGTCGATGTTCGTCGGCTCCCACACCGAGCACACCGTCGATGCCGCGGGTCACGAGTTCCGCGTGTGGCACCCCGACTCGGTCGTCACCGGCGAGGGCACGGCCCAACGGTTGTCGGTCGACCAAGCACACGTGCGGATCCTGCCCGCCGAACACCTCGACCCCGCAGCCCTCGACGGCTGAGCCTGGACGGCTGAGCCTGGACGGCTGATCCTCGAGAGCTGAACCAGGCGCCGGGCCGGTTCTTTGCGCGATTGCAGGCCGATGGGCAGCCGATCGCGCAAAGTACCTCGCCGACAGGCCGACCTTGCGGTCAACCGGCGAGGTCGGCGCTCGCGCCCGAGGCCTCGGCCTCGACGGGGATCGACTCGATGAGGGCGCTCGCCGCTGCCTCGGCGTCGGCGACGTGGCGCTCGTGCAGCTCGTGGAACAGGTGCTGCGCGGGCACCGCCGGCCAATCGGCAGGGAGGTTGGTGATCGGCAGGCGGGGGTCCTTGCGGATGATGTCGAGCCACTCGGTGGTCATCCGCAGCGTGAGCGCCAGCGGATCCGCAGACGCGCGCCGGTGCTCGGGCCGGTCCCAGCGCTCGACGAAGTCGTCGTAGCGCGTGGCGAT
>CAZBTQ010000122.1:0-4247 GCA_964494405.1 uncultured Iamiaceae bacterium | reverse complement strand
CTGGTGTTCACCGCACCGGTGTTCCAGATGCGGACGCCGCCGTCGGCGAGGATCTCCTCAGCCCGCGGCGTCAGGCCGAAGTAGGCGCGACGGCCCTCACGTCGGCGTTCGAGCAGGCCCCGACCGACCATTCGGGACAGCGTCGAGCGCGTCGCCTGCTCCGCCACACCGACACGTTCGAGGGCCTGGATGATGCTGCCCGAGAACACGGCGATCCTGCGCTCGGCGACGTGGTCACCGAGGAACGTGAGCAGCAGCGACTGCGGCCGCAACCACGGTTGATCGCCCTCTGCACGGGCGCTCGGGGCATCGGCTCCGTCGGTCACGACACCCTGTCTAGCGCACTCGTACCTTGTGCAACATCTTGACCGTCGTTTGGGAAACGACTAACAACGTGGATGGCGTGTGACGGCGGACACGCCCCACGTCCGGCAGCATCGACCAGGGGAGACATCAGTGGGAACGCTCGATCTCGCGGGCAAGGTCGCGATCGTCACGGGCAGCGGCCGCGGCCTCGGCCGGGCCTACGCGCTGGCCCTCGCGGCCAACGGCGCGGCGGTGCTCGTCAACGACCTCGACGGTGACGCCGCTGCCGCGGTCGTCGACGAGATCGCCACGGCTGGCGGCACGGCCGTCGCCCACGTCGCGGGCGTCGGCAACGCCGAGGTGGCCGACCAGCTCGTCGCCACCGCCGTGTCCGAGCTCGGGCGGCTCGACATCCTCGTCACCAACGCCGGTGTCCTGCGGGACAAGGTCCTCTGGAAGATGTCCGACGACGACTTCGACACCGTCATCGACGTCCACCTCCGCGGCACCTTCACGTGTGCCCGAGCTGCGGCGGTGCACTTCCGCGAGCAGGGCGAGGGCGGCCGCATCGTGCTCGTCGCCTCCCCCGCGGGCCAGCGCGGCAACTTCGGCCAGACCAACTACGCCGCCGCCAAGGCCGGCATCGCCGCCATGGCGCGCACGTGGTCGATGGAGCTCGAGCGGGCGGGTGTCACCGTCAACGCCATCGTCCCGATCGCCGCCACCGCGATGACCGCCACGATCCCTGCGTTCGCCCCCGTCATCGAAGAGGCCGAGCGCACCGGCGAGCCGCTGCCCGCGTGGCTGCGCCAGGCCGAGGGCTTCGGCACCCCTGAGGACTGCGCGGGGCTCGTCGCCTTCCTCGCGTCCGACGCCGCCGCGGGGATCACCGGCCAGGCGATCGGCATCGGCGGCGACAAGCTGTCGCTGTGGGCCCACCCGCACGAGGTCGCTGTCGCCTACCGCGAGGGCGGCTGGTCCGCGGCCGACATCGACGCCGTCTGGGCCACCTCGGTCGGGGCGAACCCCCAGTCGGTCGGCATCCCCGCTCCAGCGGCGCCCGAGTCATGAGCTACCAGCCCGCCTTCGACCTCGACGAGATCGTCGCGATCGACATCCACACCCACGCCGAGGTGTCCGAGCGCGGCAGCGCGTCGCTCACCGACGAGCTCACCGAGGCATCGAGCGCGTACTTCAAGGTCGAGGGCGACCGGAAGCCCACCATCGGCGAGATGGCCGCCTACTACCGCGAGCGCAAGATGGCCGCGGTCGTGTTCACCGTCGACGCCGAACACGCCACCGGCACTCCCCCGGTGCCGAACGAAGAGCTCGCCGAGGGCTGCGCGGCCAACGCCGACGCGCTCATCCCCTTCGCCAGCATCGACCCGTGGCGCGGCAAGGCCGGCGTCCGCCAGGCGCGCACGCTGGTCGAGCAGTACGGCGTCCGGGGCTTCAAGTTCCACCCCAGCATCCAGGCGTTCTTCCCCAACGACCGCATGGCCTACCCGCTCTACGAGGCGATCGAGGAGCTCCAGGTCCCCGCCCTGTTCCACAGCGGCCAGACCGGCATCGGCGCCGGCGTCCCCGGCGGCGGGGGCATCCGGCTGAAGTACTCGAACCCGCTGCACGTCGACGATGTCGCCGCCGACTTCCCGCACCTGCCGATCGTGCTGGCGCACCCCAGCTTCCCGTGGCAGGACGAGGCCCTGTCGGTCGCCACCCACAAGCACCAGGTGCACATCGACCTGTCGGGCTGGTCGCCGAAGTACTTCCCGCCCAACCTGGTCCAGTACGCCAACTCGCTGCTCCAGGACCGCGTCCTGTTCGGCTCCGACTACCCGGTGCTCACGCCCGATCGCTGGATCGCCGACTTCGAGCAGCTCGACATCAAGCCGGACGTCCGCCCGAAGATCATGAAGGACAACGCGGTGCGCCTGCTGGGGCTCGGGGGCGACTGACCGTGCGCAACGGCGGACTGGGCTCGTGGCCGGCGCGGCGGGCACGCATGACCCCCGACCGTCTCGCGTTCGTGTTCGGCGACGTCACCTCCACCTTCGGCGAGGTGCTCGGCGAGACGACCCGCATCGCCCACGCGCTCCGCGGCCTCGGCGTCGGCCCGGGCGACCGCGTCGCCTACGTGGGCGCCAACCACCCGACGGCGGTCGAGGTCCTGTTCGCCGCGGGCATGCTCGGCGCGACCTACGTGCCGGTCAACGCCCGGCTCGCCACGCCAGAGCTGCAGTTCGTGCTGTCCGACTCGGGTGCCTCGGTGCTCGTCCACGGTGCCACGGTCGACGACCGGATCCCTGCCGTCGCCGAGGCGCTGCCCGGCCTCGTCCTCGTCGGCGTCCACGGCGCCGCGCCCGGCGGACGGGCGCTCGACGACCTGCTCGCCGCCGCGCCCACCGACCCGATCGACGAGCCCGTCACCCTCGACGACGTCGCGATGATCATGTACACGTCGGGCACCACCGGCAGGCCCAAGGGCGCCACGCTCACCCACGGCAACCTCACCTGGAACGCGGTGAACGTGCTGGTCGACCTCGACCTCGCGGGCGACGACGTCGCGCTCGTGACCGCCCCGCTCTTCCACGCCGCCGCGCTCAACATGCTGACCCTGCCCACGTTCGTCAAAGGCGGGTGCGCCGTCATCGTCGACGCGTTCGACCCCGGCACGGCGTTCGACCTGATCGAGCAGCACCGGGTCACCTTCATGTTCGGCGTGCCCGCCATGTTCCTCACCATGTCCCAACACCCCCGTTGGGCCGACGCCGACCTGTCGTCGGTTCGCATCCTCGAGTGCGGCGGAGCGCCGGTGCCCGAGTCGTTGATCCGCACCTACCAGGAGCGCGGCCTCACCTTCCTCCAGGGCTACGGCATGACCGAAGCGGCGCCGGGCGCACTCTTCCTCGGGCCGCACATGACCCAGAAGGTCGGCACCGCCGGCGTGCCGTCGTTCTTCACCGACGTGCGCGTCGTCGATCTCGACGGCAAGGTCGTCACCGGCGACGCCATCGGCGAGGTCCAGGTGAAGGGGCCGAACGTCATGTCGGGCTACTGGAACCGCCCCGACGCCACCGCCGAGGCGATCGACGCTGACGGCTGGTTCCGCTCGGGCGACGCGGCAACCGTCGACGACGACGGCTACGTCACCATCGCCGACCGCATCAAGGACATGTACATCTCGGGCGGCGAGAACGTGTACCCGGCCGAGGTGGAGGCCGCGATCCTCGAGCACCCCGACGTCGTCGATTGCGGCGTCGTCGGCACCGCTGACGAGCGTTGGGGCGAGGTCGGCGTCGCCGCCGTCGTCGTCCGCGACGGCGCCGGGCTCACACTCGACGAGCTCACCGCCTTCCTCGACCAGCGCATCGCCCGCTTCAAGCTCCCCAAGCACCTGCGCGTCGTCGACGAGCTCCCACGCACGGGCTCCGGGAAGATCGCCAAGCCGACCCTGCGCGAGCAGCTCGGCACCAACCCACCCACCGATCCAGAAGGGACCACCCACCGATGAGCGTCACCGTCAACGGCGTCGAGGAGATCCTCGCCCTGTCCGGCCGCGACCTCGGCCACACCGAGTGGAAGGCCGTCGAGCAGGACCGCATCGACACGTTCGCCAACGCGACCGACGACCACCAGTGGATCCACACAGACCCCGTGGCCGCCAAGGAGGGACCCTTCGGCGGCACGATCGCGCACGGCTACCTCACCTTGTCGCTGCTCATCCCGCTGTGGACCGAGATGGTCGAGATGGACGGCGTCACCACCAAGGTCAACTACGGCCTGAACAAGGTGCGCTTCCCGGCGCCGGTGCCCGCCGGCTCGAAGATCCGCCTGGGCGCGGTCGTGGCGGAGACCAAGGAGGTCGGCGGGGGCGGCGTCGAGGTCGTCGCCGACTTCACCGTGGAGTGCGATGCCTCCGACAAGCCGGTCTGCGTCGC
>CAZBTQ010000121.1:0-9055 GCA_964494405.1 uncultured Iamiaceae bacterium | reverse complement strand
GGTCGTCGACGTAGCCGATGCCTTCGACCCATCGAGGGCCCGACTGGACCGTCGTGGGGTCGGCTGACACGACGGGGACGCCCTGGGGTGGCGTCGGGGGTCCAGGCGTGCGAACCGGCATGGCAGTGGCGGCGACAACGCCTGCACCAGTGGTGGCCGCTCCCCGGCGACGGGGCCGCCCCTGCTGCTCGTAGGCCGCCACCGCGTCGGCCGGTCGCGACGACTGCCGACCCGAGGCCGCGGTCGCAGCCGCGCCGGCACCCGCACCGGCGCGCGGCTCGGGGCGGCCGTGACGCCTCGCCGAGCGGCGACGGGCGCCGCGAACCACCGCAGAGCAGACCATCCAGATGATCGACAACACGAGCGCCACGACCCCCGCGCACGCCGCGACGATCGACGGATCGATCATCCCGCTGGCCGCGACACCCCAGATCGACGCCACCACGACGGCCTCGTCGGGCATCAGGAGGTGTGCAAGCCAGGGGACGACCAAGCCGAAGACGACCCAGAACGCGGCGGCGCCGATCGCCCAGAACCCCACCCGTCGCAGCACGCGGGCGCGGTCGTCGGTGATGACGAACGCGGCGGCCACCAGCGAGACGGTCGCGAGGGCGAGCAGCGCCACCGCCCCGACGACGGTGGTCCGCAGCCCCCCGAGGTCGGGCACGCTCTCGGTCGGCAGCGTCACGGCGAACGACGGCACCTCGGGAAGGCCGACGAGCAGACCAGGATCGCTGTTGACGAGCTCCCTGCGCGTTGCGGCGGCAAGCGCGGTCGCGTCGAGGGTGATGGGATCGTCGGGTCGGGGGTCGTCGCCGAGCAACCGCTGGTGCACCCGCACCAGCCCGCCGACCATCGCCTCCTCGACCTGCGGGTCCGAGAGCGCCTCAGCCGCAGCGGCGTTCACGTCAGCGCGGGTCACGCCCGCGTCGAGGAACGGCACCGCCGCGGCCACCATCGCATCCCTGAGGTACTCCTGGATCTCAGGGTCGTCGTACAGGGCCTCGGCGATGCGGACCGATGCCTCGGGGTCGAGGATCGTCCGGGTGAGGGAGAACCCGGCCCACGCCAGCGACGCAGCGACGAGGCCCAGCGCGACCAACGCACCCCCGACCAGCCGTCGTCCCATCAGCCACGCCCCCTCACGCCCTCACCCTTGCAGATCCACCCTCAGGTGTTCAGCCAGGTCGGTGCGGATCGCCGCCAGTTGAGCAGCCGCGGCGGCGCGCGCCTCGCCCACGTCACCGTCGTCCACCGCGCGGAACACCTCCAGGTAGCACTTGGCCTTGGGCTCGGTGCCGCTCGGCCGCAGCACGACCCGAGCCACGTCGTCGAGGCTCCACTCCAACGCGTCGGTGGGCATGAGAGCGCCCCCGACCGCGTAGTCGTGAACCCCTGTGACCTGGAGTCCGCCGAGCGCGTCGGGGGTGGCCGAGCGAGCACGGGACATGATGCGGGTGATCTCGGCGAGGTCGTCGACGCGGACCGACCAGGTGTCGGTGGCGTGCAGGCCGTGCTCGATCGCCAGCTCGTCGAGCCGGTCGAGGACCGTGGCGCCACGACGTGCCAGTCCGCCAGCCAGCTCGACGAACGCCACTGCCGCGGTGATGCCGTCCTTGTCGCGGACCGCTGCGTTGACCGAGTAGCCGAGCGCCTCCTCGTACCCCATCACGAAGTGGACGGTCGGGTCCTCGAGACCGGGGCGCACGATCCACTTGAAGCCGGTGAGGGTCTCGGCGTAGTGGACCTCGTGGGCCTCGGCCAGCGCCGACAGCAGGCGCGACGACACGATCGTGGTGACCACCAGTCGATCGGGCCCGGCCGTGTGTCGCAGCACGTGATCGGCGAGGAGAGCCCCGAGCTCGTTGCCGGTGAGGATCCGCCAGCCGTCAGCCCCGCGAACGGCCACGCCGAGGCGATCGGCGTCGGGGTCGTTGGCGATGACGAGGTCGATGCCGGCCGCGTCCGCCTCGGCGATGGCGAGGTCGAGCGCACCCGGCTCTTCGGGGTTGGGGAACTCGACGGTCGGGAAGTCGGGGTCGGGCTCGGCCTGGGCGGCGACGACGTGCGGTGCGGCCAGCCCGCAGCGGTCGAAGGCCGCGACGAGCAGGTCGCGGCCCACGCCGTGCATCGGCGTGTAGACCACGTCGACCGGCGCGGCGCCTCGGTCGAGTCGCCCGCACTCGACCATGGTGAGGTACGCCTCGACCACCTCGTCGTCGACGCGCGAGATGCGGGGATCCGACGCCGTGGCGATCGGCACAGCCGTGGTCGCCGCCGCCGCGATGTGCTCGGCGATCACGGTGTCGTGGGGCGGCACGATCTGGGCACCGTCGGCCAGGTACACCTTGTAGCCGTTGTCGGCTGGAGGGTTGTGGCTGGCGGTCACCATCACCCCACCGGCGGCGTCGTAGTGGCGGACGGCGAATGCGAGCACGGGGGTCGGCAGCGCGCGGGGCAGCACCTTGACGGTGCACCCGGCGGCCGCCATCACGCGGGCGGTGTCCTCGGCGAAGCGCAACGACTTGTGGCGGGCGTCGTGGCCGACGACGACCGTCGCCCCGGCACCGAGGTAGGACGCGAAGCCCGCCGCGGCCTGTTGCACCACGAGGCGGTTCATCCGGTGCGGGCCGGCCCCGAGGCGGCCACGCAGGCCGGCGGTCCCGAACTCGAGCGGCCCCTGGAACCGGTCGGCGAGCTCGCCGACGTCGCCGGCAGCGAGTAGGTCGCGCAGCTCTCGCCGGGTCGCGTCGTCGGGATCAGCGTCGATCCACGCTTCGACCTGCGTCCGCAGGTCGTGCGAGATGTGTCGGCGTTCGTCCACGTCCCTCCGATCTAGGGTGCGCCGCGTGGCTGTCGATGTGCTGGACCAGATCAGGGAGCGGTGCCGATGGGTCGCCGAGGAGGCCCGGCACGTGCGGATCGACCCTGATGGGTTGTCAGCCTACGCCGAGACCCTGGCCGCCTCTGGCGCACCGGGCGGTGCGGCGGCCGACCAACACGGTGATGAGCAGAGCAACCCCGATCCCGGCCGCCAGCGGATCGGCGACGACGAGGCCACCGCCGCGTTCGTCATCAGCCTGGACGCGATCAACTTCGGCTCGGGCTGGTTCCCCACCCTTCGCAAGCGCCCGGGCCTGTCCGGCTACCACACGGTCGCCTCTGCCTGGCGCGACCACCACGAGTCGCTGGGTGTGCTCGACGCCGAGGCGCTCACCTCGTTGAGCCGTGCCGAGTGCTGCCGGATCTTCAACCAGCCCGACACCGAGGACGAGCCGGCGGCCGAGCTCATGGAGCTCTTCGCGTCGGCGCTGAACGACCTCGGCGCCTTCCTCCTGGAGGAACACGACGGCTCGTTCCTGGCGCTGGTCGCGGCCGCCGACCACTCCGCCGCATCGCTCGTCGGGATCCTCGACCGCATCCCGTACTTCCACGACGTGCCCGAGTACCACGGCGTCGACATCCCGCTCTACAAGAGGGCGCAGATCACCGCCATGGACCTGGCGGCCGCGTTCGACGGCGACGGTCCGGGTCGCTTCGACGATCTCGACCGCCTGACGATGTTCGCCGACAACCTGGTGCCCCACGTGCTGCGCGTCGATGGTGTGCTCGACGTCGACGCCGAGGTGGTCGCGCGCATCGAGGCCGGCGAGCTCATCGCGCCGGGCACCGACCAGGAGATCGAGCTGCGTGCGGTGTCGGTCCACGCGGTCGAGCGCCTCGTCGACGAGCTGCGCCAGCGCGGCGTCGAGACCACCGCGGGTCAGCTCGACACGCTGTTGTGGAACCGCGGTGGGGGCGATCGCTACAAGTCACGACCCCGGCACCGCACCCGCACCGTGGCCTACTGATCGTCTGCTGGCGGCCGTCCGCGGTCGACGGCGCGCTCGATGACGCCGGCCAGCAGTCGACCCAGCCGGTCGGCCGCGACATCGCCTGCCTCCAACACCTCCTCGTGGTCGAGGCGAGCATCGCCCACGCCGGCCGCGAGGTTGGTGACCAACGACAGGCCCAGCACCTCGGCCTCGAGGTGACGTGCCGCCATCGCCTCGAGCGCCGTCGACATGCCGACCAGGTCGGCGCCCATCGTCCGCAGCATGCGGATCTCGGCCGGCGTCTCGTAGTTCGGACCGTGCAGCGCCGCGTAGACGCCATCGCGGAGCACCGGTTCGAGCTCGCGAGCGATGGCCCGGAGTCGCTCGGAGTACAGGTCGGAGAGGTCCACGAAGCGGGAGCCGAACGGCTCCGGCGGCTGCGGTCCGGTGAGCGCCGAGACACCCGTGAGGTTCAGGTGGTCGCTGATCAGGACGCCATCGCCCACTGCCATCGACGGGTCGATGGCACCGGCCGCGTTCGTGAGGATGACGATGTCGCACCCCGTCATCACCGCGGCGCGCACGGGGTGGACGACCGCGGCCGGAGTGTTCCCCTCGTAGAGGTGGACGCGACCGAGGAAGGTCAGCACGCGCACGTCGCCGAGCCACGACGACCTGACGGTGGCGTCGTGGCCGGGCACCGTCGTCGCCGCGAACCCTGGCAGGTCGTGCATCAGGATCTCGTGGTCGAGGTGTCCGAGGTGTTCGCTCGCGGCACTCCAGCCCGACCCGAGGACCACCGCCACGTGGTGCGGGCCGCCGCCGCAGCGCCCCTCGATGTCCTGTGCCGCCGCACGCGCGATGGCGAACGGGTCGACCGCACCGGTCGCCCGACGTCGTTCGACGTCGGTGAACGGGTCACTCATGGTCGTGCTCCTCTGGGACGTGGCGGGCCAGCGCGAGGGCGACACCGCGAGCGATCGCGGTGACCGCGCCTGCTGTCTGGTGGTCGATGGCGTCGTTCTCGTAGTTGTTGCGCGCGAGGTCGACCATCAGGCTCATGAACGCGAGGCCGTGGAAGGTGGCCCACTCGTCACGGGCGGGGTCGATCCCGTACTCGGCGAGCTGTCCGGACACGAAGCGCGCGAACGCCTCGAAGTCGGCCCGAGCGTCGTCGTCGACCTCGGCGAGCTCGCCACGCAGGCGCGCCACGGTGTCGCCGGTGAGCTGCCAGTCGGGTCCGGTCATCCCCACAGGGTAGGTTCGGACCTCGATGGGGGATGCGTTGGGGCCTGAGCTGGTCGAGTTGGTCGTCGGCGACGAACCCGACGCCTGGCGAGCCGGGGGCTTCGAGGTCGACGGCGATTCGACCTGGATCGGCCCGGTGCACGTGCGCCTCGCCGGGCCCGGCGAGGGCCGTGGCATCCGCTCCTGGAACCTCACCGGGCTCAGAGATCGTGCGGAGCCGACGCTCGACGGTCTGCCCCTCCACTCCGGCGCCGTCGTCTCGCCACCCTCGACGGTGGACCACGCGAACGGGATCGTCGCGTTCGACCACATCGTCATCGCAAGCCCCGACCTCGACCGCACGCTCGACACGTTCACCGACCAGGGCCTCGACCTTCGCCGCACCCGCGACGTCGGGTCTGCGGATCGACCTCGACGGCAGCTGTTCTTCTGGATCGGCGAACCGATCCTCGAGCTGGTGGGTCCTACATCGGCCACCGGCGACGGCCCGAGCCGCTTCTTCGGGGTCGCGTGCACTGTCGCCGACATCGACGCCACCGCCGCAGCGCTCGGCGACGCGTGCGGCCGCGTGAAGGATGCCGTGCAGCCCGGGCGGCGCATCGCCACACTGCGCCACGAGCCGCTCGGCATGTCGGTGCCGGTCGCGTTCATGTCCGCCCACGCACCGGCTCGCCCCTGACCGGTTAGGGTCCGCCCGACATGCTCGACCACGTCTTCACCGATGCGATCGGCGCGCTGCGCGAGGCCCTCGAACGTGCTCTGCTCGAACGCCAGGCGTTCGAAGAGCGCTTCCAGAGCGACATCCTCCTCGGCGACCTCACCTGGGAGACCTCCTACGGACTTCCCGGCGAGGGCTCCCCGCCGAGGGTGCGGGTCGACATCACCCTCGACTGGCCGACGTGGGCCCAGACCGCGTATCGCACCTGGTACATCGGCGAGGAGATGGACGAGGGTCCCCGGATCGAGATCGAGATCGTGGTGCGGATCCAACGACTCGCCAACCCGCCGTCGCCCGAGCAGTTCCTCGCCGCCCTGCCTGCCGCGAGCCCCACCATCGGCGACGAGCCCCTGGTCCGCAGCGGCGCCACCGTCGAGACCGTCTACGGGGTCGACCTCGCCGATCCCTCCCACGCCATCGAGGTGTCCTACGAAGGCTCCTACGAGCTCGACGAGACCACCCTCGAGGACGGCGGGATCCTCGACACCCACTTCGGAGCGATGGGAGGCTGGATCTCGGCCACGCTGGTCCGCCTCGGTGACCTGAAGTTCGAGTTCCTGCCACCGGACGAAGACGACGACTGACCGACCGCACCGCCAGCCAGCTGGATCGGAGGACGACATGGATGGGATCGCAGTCCTTCACGAGGGCTTCTCCCGGATCCCCGATCTGGTGCGCGAGGCCATCGCCGACCTCGACGCCGACCAGCTCGCCACGATGCCACCAGGCGTCGGAGGCGACGCCGTGCCCGATGGCGTCGGCAACTCGGTCGGTTGGCTCGTCTGGCACCTGACCCGGGTGCAGGACGCGCAGGTCGCCCAGGTCGCCGGCACCGACCAGCTGTGGGTCACCGAGGGCTGGGCCGACCGGTTCGGCATGGCGCCCGATCCCGCCGACCACGGGTACGGCCACTCGCAGGCCCAGGTCGCCGCGGTCAGACCAGCATCGGGTGAGCTGCTCGTCGAGCACCTCGATGCCGTCCACGCGCGTACCCTCGACCACCTCGCGACGCTGAGCGACGACGACCTCGACCGCATCGTCGACCCGAGGTGGGACCCACCGGTCACCCTCGGCGTGCGCCTCGTCAGCGTCATCGACGACGACGTGCAGCACGCGGGGCAGGCCGCCTACGTGCGCGGGCTGCTCCTCGCCCGCTGAGATGGCCGCCTCCCCCGACGAGCTCGCCGCGCTCGATGCGCTGCCCGCCAAGGGCGGCGAGTGGGAGGTCGACGGCCACGTGGTCACCCTGTCGAGCCTCGACCGCGTCTACTTCCCCGGCGGCACGACGTCGGACGGCGAGACCCACCCCGACACCACCAAGCGCGACCTCATCCGGTACTACACGTCTGTCGCCGACCACATGGTGCCGTACCTGCACGACCGGGCCATCAACATGCACCGCTTCCCCACCGGCATCGGCGCGAAGGGCTTCTGGCACAAGGCGGCGCCGCCGCACACGCCGGACTGGATCCCGCAGTGGGAGAACGCCGATGCCGACGAGGACGAGACGCGTAGCTACCTGGTGCTCGACTCCACCGCGGCGCTGGCGTTCGTCGCCAACTACGGCGCGCTCGAGCTGCACCCGTGGACGTCGCCGACGCGCGACTCGCACGCGCCGAGCTGGGCACTGATCGACATCGACCCGGGCACCAAGGCCACCTTCGACGACGCGGTCGAGCTGGCGATCCTCTACCGCACCGCGCTCGACCACCTCGGCGTGTCGGGCATGCCGAAGGTGACCGGCAAGCGCGGCCTCCAGATCTGGGTGCCGGTGGCCGACGGCTACACGTTCGGCGACACCAGCGACTGGGTGGAGAAGGTGTCGCGGGCCGTCGGCGCCATCGTTCCCGACAAGGTGAGCTGGGAGTGGGACACGTCGAAGCGAGGCGGGCTGACGCGCCTCGACTATACGCAGAACGCCAGGAACAAGACCTTGGTGGCGCCGTTCAGCGCCCGCCCCTCGCCTGGCGCACCCGTGTCGGTGCCGATCGCCTGGGACGAGCTGGACGACCCCGACCTGCGCTCGGATCGCTGGACGGTCCGCACCGTGCTCGACCGACTCGCTGACGTGGGCGACCCGCTGGCCGCGCTGATCGGCGAGCAGCAGACGCTGCCGGACCTCTAGCGCCGGGCGCGTGTGCGGAGGTGGCGACGACGGCCGCGTCGGGGGCGGGACTCGCCGGCCAGGCGGCGGTGTTCGACGTCCTCGCGGAGGTCACGGTGGCGGATCGCCACCATCTCTGTGTCGTAGGGGTAGGGGAACATGCGATGAGCCTCGCAACCCACTAGGACAGGGCGGGTCCGCCTTTCACGGAAGTAGTTACGTCGATGGAATCTTCGGCCTCACGCCTGCTCCACCTGCTCTCGCTCTTCACGGCCCGACCTGCCTGGAACGCCTCCGAGCTGGCCGAGCGCCTCGGCGTGACGACGCGCACCGTGCGGCGCGACATCAGCGCCCTGCGCGACCTCGGATACCCCGTCGAGTCCGACGCGGGCCGCACCGGTGGCTACCGGCTCGGTGCAGGCGGGCGCCTGCCACCGCTCCTGCTCACCGACGACGAGGCGGTGGCGGTCGCGATCGGCCTGCGGGTCGCCGCAGAGCACGGCGCCGCCGACGATGGCGACGCCACGGTGAGGGCCATGGGCAAGCTCGAACAGGTCCTACCGCCCACCTTGCGGGAACGGGTCGCCGCGCTCCACGGCAGCACCGACCTGGTCGAGCGCCGTGGCGTTCCAGCGGTCGATCCCTCCGTCCTGCTCACGCTCGCCGCTGGCAGCAGCCGCCACGAGCGCGTGACCTTCACCCATCGCGCCGACGGCGGCGAGCCCACCAGCCGCCGTGTCGAGCCCTACCGCCTCGTGAACGTCCTGCGCCGTTGGTACGCGGTCGTCTGGGACCTCGACCGGCGGGATTGGCGCACCTTCCGCGTCGACCGGATCAGCGATGCCGAGCTCACCGGCCACACCTTCGAGCCGACCGAACCACCCGACGCGACGTCGATGGTCGTCGCCGGCATCGCCGCCTACCCCTACGACATCCAGGCCGAGGTCGTGCTGCACGCGCCCATCGACGTCGCACGCGACGACGTACCTGCCACCGTCGGAGTGCTGGAGGCGCTCGATGACCAGCGCACGCGGTTGATCATCGGCGCCGACGACTGCGACTGGCTCGCCCGCTTCCTCGCCGGCCTCGAGTGCACGTTCGAGATCGTGTCCCCTCCCGAGCTGGTCGCCGCGGTGCGGGAGCTGGGCGAACGGCTCGCCGCGGTGCCCG
>CAZBTQ010000120.1:0-9056 GCA_964494405.1 uncultured Iamiaceae bacterium | reverse complement strand
TGTACGCCATGCGGGTGAGCCACCAGCGCTGCATCTCGAAGGTGATGAGAGGCCGCTCGTTGTCGACGCCACGCCCCGGAACCGTCAAGTTGAAGCCGGCGGCGGCCACGCGCCCGTCGAGCGCCGAGTTGTCGATCGTCTCGAAGTTCAGGAGCCGGTCAGCCGCTTCCTCACGGGAGAGAGCCGCGAACTCATCGATCTCCGCAGAAGTACCGCCGAACCCGGCGCGACGGAGAAGATGTGCGGCGCGGACCCTCGGATCGGCGATCTCGCGCGATAGCTCCGACGTCGAGGACGTCGCGGGCGCCGCGCCGTCCGCTTGGTCCGACGTGTCGCTCGACGAGCCCTTCAAGCCGATGAAGGCAGCCGCCGAGCCTGCAGCGGCGACACCGGCCGCGCCGACGATCAGCGCGCGCCGCGTCGTCGTTCGCTCACTCACCGGAGCAGCAGCATCACTCCCATCGAGCTCGCTGTCAGCGCTCTGACGCGAGCCCTCGCCCTCTGACTCCATGCGGGCAGAGTAATTGCGGTTGACCCCTGTGTCTGGTCACCTGATTGGTCGTGTCCGGACATGTTCGTCGCGCCGCCGCACCGCAGCATCGGACCCTTCTCCCGCACAAGGCTCGGACATCTGCGGGAGTTGACCTTCGGGTTGGTGGCCCGACGATCAAGCTCCGACCTGGGCAGTTGCCGATTGGGATTGCTGCAGGTTCGGTTGACGGTGGTTGAGGCAGGTCATGCCGCGACGTGAGCTTCGGCGGGGGTGAAGGCGAGTTCGAACTCGACGGGGGTGAGCTTGCCGAGGGAGCGTTGTCGGCGGCGGCGGTTGTAGGTGTGTTCGATCCAGAACGAGATGGCGTAGGCGAGCTCGCTGCGGGTCCGCCAGCGGCGCTGGTCGAGGACGTTGCGCTGCAAGAGCGCGAAGAACGACTCCATGGCGGCGTTGTCGCCGGCGGAGGCGACGCGGCCCATGGATCCGGTGAGTCCGGCGGCGCTCAGGACGGCGCGGAATGCTCGGGATCGGAACTGACCGCCGCGGTCGGAGTGGACCACGACGGTCTGGGTGGGTTGGCGTCGGGCGACGGCGGTCTTCAACGCGCCGGTGGCGAGTTGCGCAGTCATGCGGTCGCCGATGGCGTAGCCGACGATCCGGTTCGAGAACACGTCTTTGATCGCGCAGCAGTAGAGCTTCCCTTCGACGGTGGGATGCTCGGTGATGTCGGTCAACCAGACCTGGTCGGGCCGGTCGGCGCGGAACTGGCGCTGCACCAGATCGTCGTGAACTGCAGGCCCAGGACGCTTGCCGTGCCGGCCCTTGCGCACGGTGGTCGACCACAGGCGCTGCTCACGGCACAGCCGCCACACCCGCCGCTCACCGACCCGATGCCCGGCGTGCTCGAGCTCATCGGCGAGGAACCGATACCCGAACGTCGGGTCCTCGGCGTGGAGATCGACAAGCGCGTTGATGAGGTGGGCGTCGTCGAGGTCGCGGTCCGAGCACGGCCGGGAACGCCACTTGTAGAACGCCTGGGCCGAAAAGCCGAGCACCCCGCAGGTCAACCGCACCGGGATCCCCTCGGCGGCCAGTTCCTGGACCAGCGGGTAGCTCATTTTGGGAGCTGGTCCTTGGCGAAGTACGCCGCCGCACGGCGCAGGATCTCGTTCTCCATCTCGAGCCGGCGCTTCTCGCGGCGCAGCTGCACCAGCTCGGACTGCTCCGCGGTCGTGAGACCGTCGCGCACGCCGTCGTCGACGTCGGCCTGGCGCATCCAGCGCCGCACCGACTCGACCGAGATGTCGAAATCGGCCGCGACCTCGTTCAGGGACAGATCACCCCGGCGCGCGACGCGCACCACATCACGCTTGAACTCGGGAGGGAACTTCTTGGGCATCGGAACATCCTTCCCGCCCGACCACGCCGGGCGAAAGAGATGTCAACCAAACCTGCAGCAATCCCGGTCGCGTCCGAACGCCTCGGACACAGCGAGTTCGTGTTCACCGTCCAGAGCTACCAGCACACCTTCCCAGGGATGCACACCGACGCCGCCCGCGTCATCGAAGAACTCCTCACCCCACGCGCCACCGAAAACCCCAAGCTCGCCAAAGCCGGTTGAACACCCGGGAGAACGAACCCCGAACCCGGTAGAACGTCCCGACAACGAGCAAGGCCCAGGTCGCTGACCTGGGCCTTCACTCACAAGTTGGTGGCGGGGGCAGGATTTGAACCTGCGACCTTCGGGTTATGAGGTGCTTCGAGGCCGTACCGGCTCGTATCGGCTCATGCCAGAAAGTACCGCTGACCTGCGGCTTCGCGTGCCAGCCCGTTCCAGCGAGACTCGTCAGAAGCGCCCCGTGACGGCCCCGCCGTTAGAAGATCCGTTAGAAGTCAGGTCTCGTCGGTGTGGGTGCGGTCGGCCCTCTCGGCACCTCGGTCTGCTGGGAGCTTCGAGGCCTTCCGACGCCGCACAGGACCTTGGGGTTCTTGGTTCTCGGGCTCTGCGTAGAACTCGTGCTGGTCTTCTGGGGTCATCGTCATCTTCATCATCCGGGCATCGCGGGGCGGCGGGCGGATATCGCGCATGAATGGAAGGATTGTTCCATTTCTAGTGGCTAGTGAGTAGCCTGGCGTCGTGGACTTCGTCCGACCCATCGAGGCCATCGTGCCAGGCGCCCAGGGGCGGGTGCTTGCCGTCCTAGCCGAGACCACAGCCGAACTGAACCTGCGGACCATCGCCCAGCTCGCCGGAGTCAGCCAGGCCCAGGCATCCCGATTGCTGCCCGACCTGGTCGCGCTCGGCGTCGTCGAGCGACGCGAGGTCCCGCCGGCATCGCTGTTCCGGCTCGTGCCTGAGCACGTCGCCTCGCGCGTGCTGCTCGCCCTTGCCCGCGCCACCGACACCGTGCTCGACGAGATGGGTCGACTGGCCGGCGCTCTCCCCCACCCACCCGTGAGCGTGATCGTCTTCGGATCGTTCGCCCGACGGGAAGCCGTGGCCGACAGCGACATTGACGTCGTCATCGTCCGGCCCGCGGAGGTCGGCGAGGATGACGACGCATGGTCGGTCTCGCTCGAAGGCTGGCGCCGCGACGTACGCCGGCTCACCGGCAACCCGGTCGAGGTTCTCGAGGTGAGCGCGGACGAGGCGGCCACGAAGATCGCCGGCCGCACCCAGGTGTGGGCCGACATCCGGCGCGACGGCCGTGTCGTGCACGGGCTCGGCGTCGATGAGCTCCGGGCGGTGCGCAGTGGCTAAGCCCGGTCGCACCCGGCCGGTGTCGGCCGCGCAAGTCCGCGCCTACGCTGCCAAGGCCGAAGAGTTCGCCGAGGCCGCTAGCAGTGACCTCGAAGCCGGCCGCAACATCGCCGCCACGAGCCTCGCCATCCACGCCGGCATCAACTCCGCCGACGCAGTCTGCGGCGCTCGCCTCGGCAAGCGGGCCGCCGGCGAGGACCACGACCAGGTGCTCGTTCTGCTTCGCCAGGCTGGCCCCGACGGCGCCGAGGTCGAGCGAGAGCTGCGCCGCCTCCTACCGCTCAAGACCAAGGCCGAGTACGAGCCAGACGACATCGCACCGTCGGTCGCGTCGAAGGCGGTCGAGCGGGCGCAGCGGTGCGCCGCCGTGGCCCGACGAGTGGCGGCGACGGCGCGCGGTGACACCAGTGGCCGGTAGCGAGCTAGGCGCCCTCGAAGAGAACGACACCCTCGACGCCGTCAAGCTCCTCGGCCACGCTTTCCCACGTGCCCCCCTCCAAGAGCGCATTGAGGTACCAAGGCGGCTGCCTGAGTAACCCCCTCAGCACATGCTCGAAGTAGGGCTCGACAAAGTGGCCACGATCGGTCGGGAGTTGCCGGAACACCTGACGAGGCGCATCGAGCTCGACCCCAGTCGCTGGCGCAGCTCTGAACTGCCCCATGCGCATCTGGGCCAGCTGGGCGAGGAGCCCCAGCGCCACTACCCGAGTCAGGGTCACCGAGCCTCCGCGCAGGAAGCTGCGAAGGTCGGGATCGATGACGCTGGACGCCACAGGTCGGAGGAGGCGAGGCCTCCTACCGGCGCATACGAGGCACTCGAGCGGACGCGCGTGCTGGATCGCGACATCCTCGCTACCCCCAACGAGTGGCTGTGCCAGCAGGGCTGGAACGACAGCGACGCCGAGCCTGGTCCTCCAGCTCTCGTACGGGGCGATACAGCATGGGCTTCCCAGCGTGACCCCTGGTTCGATGCGCGGATGGTTGTACAGGACGTAGGCGGCTGGAACTCCCAACCGTCTGGCATGCCCGAGCAGGAGGTCGATCTGCCGGTCGCCTGCGCCCGTTCGGTAGCCGAAGTCGTACCAGGGCAATCCGTGCCGAGGCTTGTTCCGCTTCGCCTGGACCAGGGCTCCGAACCACTCGCTCCCGCTGCTCCACCACCACAGCCAGTCAGCGCCAGTCCGTGCTTCCTCCCGCTGGCTGAACGTCCAGATGCGTGCCGCAGGAGCAGCCCGCGTGAGAACGATCTCGGTCAGAGCCTGCTCGTGAGCGTTGAAACCGGCACGGCTTGCTGCCGCTGCGTGGCGTACCGCCGCGCGGCGTGCTGTCCGCAACTGATCAACGACCATGTGAAACCCACTCGGCTTGGCCGACAGCAGTACGGCCGAGGCGTCCCCAGGCTGCCCGGGACCTGGCACGGGACTCGGCGCGGAAGTTGCCGGCCATTAGCCCCAGAAGATGCACATCGGATCGGCGTCGATCTCGGCGAGCAGCCGGCCGATGGTCGGCGTGGGGTCGAGGTCCTCGTAGCGGTGGAACTTGCTGTGGCGGTCGGGCCAGTAGAGAGTCCAGACGCCGGTCGACTTCATGTACCGCATCCGGGCGATCTCCTGGCGCGTCCACTCGGATCCGAAGTCTTCACGCCCCGGCGGGCGGCACTCGAGGATCGTGATCGCCCGAGCCTCGATGTCCATCTCAACGCGCATCTCGTCGATGTGCTCCCCGATCCGCTCGTTCTGCTCGACAACCCAGCGGCGGACACGGGCGAGATCGGTCTCCGGAAGGCTCATCGATTGGGACCACGGGGGTGGTAGTCCCCCTCCAACCACCGGACGAAGTAGGTGGACCGATCGACATAGGTACGGACTGTCGTCTCCTCGAGCCCCGCCTCACGGAGCTCCGCCTCGAACTCGGGAAGGAGATCGTGGAGATCTCGAGCGGTCCAGGGCGCTGGCTGTCGGCTCACGACTCGTCGTCCTCGTCATCATCCTCGTCGTCGTCTTCGAACACGAGGGTGCCGTTGCCGAGGCCCTCGTCGGTCACCTCGTCCTCGTCGATGTCGGCCGAGGTCTGGTCGACGTACTCCTGGAAGAGGTCGCTCAACGAGCGCCGACCCGTCTGGCTCAGCCTGAAGAAGGCCCAGCCGTTCTCGCTCTTGCCGGTGATCGACCTGGCAGCTCCCGAGGGTGTGTCGAAGATCTCGCCGTCAACATCGACTCGTCCATCGGAGAGGATCGTGGCGGTACGGCCAGCATGAGCTTTGCGCTTGGCGTAGACGGTGGTGCCGGGCTCGAGGAGCCCGGCAGAGATCAGATCTGCCAGGCCGACGCGATGCTTGGGTCGTTCCTCGGCCTTGCCGAAGCCCGACGTGTGCCCGGCGGGCACCGGCCAGATCTCGATGATCGCCGCGATCATCTCCGCCGTGCGGGCTCGGATCTTGCTCTCGTTCCACGTCTCCCCGGCCGCAGCCAGGAGGTCGGCGTTCATCTTGAGCACGTCGTGTTCCTGAAGCGACAGGCGCTTGTTGGTCCACGCAGAGTTGGAGACCTTGGCGTTCAGGCGAGAGGTGAGCAGGGTGAGGTTGCCCAGGCCGTGGAGGAGTCGGTCCCGTTCGATATCGGAGTCGTCGGTCAGGGGCCAGTGCAGTTGCCACTTCCGGGGCAGCACGTGCTCGATGTGGTACTTGCCGCGGGCGACCCGCTCGCCGCCCATCCCCTCGACAATGCCCTTGAACCCTCGGCGGTGGTCCTCGATCGCCTCCAGGACCATGCGGAGGCGTCCTCGACGAAGCCGCGTGTACGCGGAGAGGGACGACACCTCAGTGGTGAGCTCGGCGTCGTCGGGCCAGTAGCGGCTGGCCACGGTCTGACCGGCGAAGAACGACTCGACGATGTCGCCGGAAGCGGCCCGCTCGCCCTTGCGGAGCTGGGTGACGAGCTCGGCAGCGATCTGCGTGTAGGAGCTGGTGGTCGCACGGACGAGCATTCGACGGACCAGCCAGCTCTCGATGACGTCGAGGGACTTCAGCACCTGATCGTCGGGAACGGGTTGCTGCTCTGGGTCGAGCAACCACATGACGACCGGCTTGAAGACCTCGCTCTCTAAGACGCTCGTGCGGTACGCGAACAGCTGGAGGCGATCAATCGGGTTGCTTGCGGTGGCACCTTCAACGAACGCCCGGTACTCCCGGCTCGCTCGGCTGATCTGCTCGACCAGTTCAACCATCGGAACGTCGGCGTCGAAGTCGGCGAAGTTCTTGAAGCGGGTGAACACCTCGCGGGCGACGATCTCCTCGCCAGTGCCGGCGATGAGCCAATGGTTGAGGAAGATCGACGACCGCGAGTAGCGCAGGCGGCCGAAGGTCATCTCGGCTTCCCAGAATCCCGTTTCGAAGTCCTTCCAGTACTGCTCGTACACGGCTTCGACGTCGACGCCCTGCTCCATCAGCCGCTGGAACACGAAGTTCTTGATCAGGTCGGCCGCTGTCAGGTGGGCGCCGCGGGCATTGAGCGTTTCGAAGATCTCTTGGGCGTTCTCGTCGGCCGTGAGGTCGATTACGACGAGCTGGAGCAGTTCCCGGACTGCGTGTTCGAGCTTCTCGGCTCTGACTGCGACGTCCTCGTCACCGTTGAGTCGGAGCCACTCCCGTGCCTGGGCCGCGAAGTACTCGTGGGCGGCGACGAGGCGCTCCCCGCGCTGGTCGAGGGAGCCGTAGTCGACCGGTGGCGCCGCAGCCATGACGGCATTGAACGCCGGGCGATCACGGTTGGTGGGCCACACCTTGAACTGGTCCTCGTGTTGCTCGCAGAACGCCTCAGGGTTCCGAACCAATGCCTCGAGGCGCATCGCCGACTGCGTGGCACCGACGTCGAGCAGCTCGGCGTGAAGCGCGTCGATTAGCACCTGGAGCGTGGTGAGCCGCTGCTGACCGTCGATCACGGTGCGGGCCTGGAGCGAGCCGACGGGGTTCTGGAGCTGCTGCAGGACCACGGCTCCAAGGAAGTGCGGCTGCTGCTTGGCACCCGGATCGGCGAGGAGCCGCTCGGTGACCCGGGCGACGTCGCGCCACAACGGTGCCCACTGGTTCTCCTGGTTCCAGACGTAGGGCCGCTGGAACAGCGGCACGATCAGTCGCTGTGGCTGCATGAACACGAGCTGGGGGGTCCTGACCTGGGTGTCCATCTACTACTCCTTCCGCCCGGTCCCGGACCTGTCAGGCCTCTCGCGCAACGACTGTGTCGTAGAGGCCGTAGTGCGTCAGGCCGGGATGGGAGTCGATGCCGGTGTAGGCGAGGCTGGAATCCTCGTAGCGACGGAAGGCGAACACGGCCTGGTTCATCTGCTCGGTGTTGAAGACCTTGAGGCTCACCAGGAGGTGGAAGTCCCCGACCGTGAGGCCGGTGACCGTGAGGAACAGGTCCGGTTCGAGCTTGGTGATCACGTCCTGCAGCGTGTTCTCACGGAAGTCGGTGAGGTACATGAACGCCGGGATCCGAGTCGCGAACTTGATCAGCTTCTCCTGGACCAGCTTCCGCTTCGACTTGTACTCCTTCTCCTCCTCCGTGAGCTCCTTCTTCTCCTTCGACGTGAGGTCCTCGCCCTTGGCCTTGTTCTTGAGGTCCTTGACCTTCTCGCTCTTGTTGATGATGGTCTCGATGATGTTGTCGCCCAGCGACCGCCAGCCTTCGATCCGCTCGACGGCGGCCATCGCTTCCGGGTTGTCGAGGATGCGGCGCAAGGTGTCGTTGTCGACGTTCACCAGCAGCGCGCTCTCCCACTTGCGTGCCAGCAGGGTCGCTGAGGTCCCGGCCATGGCGATGTCGAGGATGCCGCCGGCGTCGATCTGGGTCATGTGGGACCCGTCGTAGGCGAGCACCGGAAGGAAGGAGACGAGCTCCTCGACGGCCTTCTCGGGGTTCGGCTCGTTCGGCGAGAGTCCGATGGCGTAGTCGGAGAGCTGGCGCAGTGCGCGGGTGGGCGCGAAGTCGAACACGAAGCAGGCGGGCTTGAGGATCTCCTCCTCGCCTGGGTCGTCGCCGTTCGGGTTCTTGATCGACCACGGCGATTGCACCCGGAACGCTGCCTGGAAGTAGGTCTCGGGTGACTGGAGGTTGCGCAGCATCAGGATCGAGGACCACTGCGGGACGGTGATGCCGGTGGTGAGCTTGCCGCAGGTCAGGGTGATCGTCTTCGACTCGAACCCGCTCCCGATCGCCTTGCGCACCGGGGGGAGAGCATCCAGGCCCACGCCGGCGGTGGTGCCCGCAACGCTGAGCACCTGGTAGTCGTGCCAGAAGGTGTTGTGCTTTTCGGCGAGGAGGTTCGCCATCGCGTGGCATGACGCGACCTTCGGCAAGAACCAGAACGAGTGCTGGAGGTAGGGCAGTAGCCGAACGTCGGAATACGGGAACGGCGGGCGCTGGCTCCCGAGCTTGAGGTTGTCGACCTGGGTCGGCGCGTAGGAACCCCGGATGATGTCGAGCCACTTCTGCACATCGTTCTTGTGCTTGAACTCGGCGCTGGCCCCGGTGCCGGTGGCGGCGAAGAACTCGTTGAGGTCGAACTCGTCGAACTCCCCGGCACTGGCGATCGCCAGCAGTTCGTCGGGCATCTGGTAGGTGAGTAGGCGCATCTGCGGTAGCGCCCCGTACGGGTTCCACTCGCCGGCGTGCTGCGCAGCGAAGTCCTCCTTGGCGCGCTGCTCGTCGGTGTACGTCCAGTTGAAGATCTGCTCCTCGATGAACTCGCCGGTCGCCAACGCCCGAAACGGCGTGCCCGACAGGTACAGGTACGCCCTCGTGG
>CAZBTQ010000119.1:6143-9065 GCA_964494405.1 uncultured Iamiaceae bacterium | reverse complement strand
GCGCCGATCGCCGCGAGGCTGAACTGGACGCCGACGATCCCGGCGGTGCGGTCGGCACCGACGCGGCGCGGGGTCAGCAGCACCATGCTCGGGAACAGCCCCGCCAGGGAGAGGCCGAGCAGGGGCAGACCCACCGCGCCGAGCCCGGCCGGGTCCACCGCCACCAGCATCGTGGCGGCCACCGCCGCGAGGGTGCCGCTGCGCAGGACCCGCTCCGGCACGAACCGCGCGCCGGCCACCCCGAGTAGGGCGCGTCCCGCGGTGATCGACGCCCAGTAGGCGGTGGTCCACAGGCCGGCGGCACCCACCGAGACGCCGCGCTCCTCGGTGAGGAGGGTGAAGGCGAGGACGCCGGTGGCGACCTCGAGGCCCGTGTAGAGGAAGAACTCGAGCAGCGACAGCCCGATCACGGCTGCCGGGGCCGCTCGGTGGGCTGGGGCATCGACCTCGTCGAGCTCGTCGGCGGCCGGCCGCACGCTCCAGTGGTCACGGGTGAGCACGAAGCCGACGAGCAGCGACAGCTGGATCGCCGCGTAGATGGCGTACGGCACCCGCCACGACCCGCCGAGGCCGAGCACGACCGTCGCCACGAACGGGCCCAACGTCGCACCGACCCCGAACGACGCGTGCAGCAGGTTCATCGCCCGGGCGCCGTGGTGGACGGCGAAGTGGGCGTTGAGGCCGGGGTCGATCATCCCGGCGGCGGCGCCCGAGCAGACCGAACCGACGACGAGGACCGGGAACGACGGGCCCACCATGTAGAGCGACAGCCCGGCGACGTAGAGGCCGGTCGCGGTCGCGAGCATGCGGCCCGCGCCCAGCCACCGCACGACGCGTCCCGACAGCGCGCTCGACGGCAGGTACCCGACGGTGATCGCCACGAGCAGCACGCCGACCGACGACAGTGGCCGGTCCATCTCGGCGCGGATCGAGGGCCAGGTGACGCCGAGGGTCGCCTCGGGCAGGCCGAGCCCGATGAACGCGGCGAAGCCCAGCCACACGACGACGGGGACGTCGCTGCCCTTGGCCACGGCGGTGCGCCACACGTCCCTCACCGGACGGTGTGTATCAGGCGCACCAGACCGTTGGGCTACCGGTACGAGGTGGCCTGGATGTCGTACAGCTCGGCGTAGGTGCCGCCGTTGCGCATCAGCTCCTCGTGGGTGCCGACCTCGACCAGCTTCGATCCGTCGAGGACCACGATCAGGTCGGCCATCCGCACGGTCGAGAACCGGTGGGAGACCAGGACGGTCACCCGCCCGTCGTCGGCACCGTCCGAGCGCCTGGCGGCCTCCGCGTAGCGCTCGAACAAGGCGTGCTCGGTCTCGGCGTCGAGCGCCGCGGTCGGCTCGTCGAGGACGAGCAGCAGCGGGCGGTCCCGCATGAACCCGCGGGCCAGGGCGAACTTCTGCCACTGGCCGAAGGACACCTCGACGCCGCCGGGCCAGCTCACGCCGAGCTGCGTGTCGAGCCCTTCGCTGAGCCCGTCGACCACGTCGGTGGCACCGGCCCTATCGACGGCGATGCCCGCCGCGTCGTGGTCGTCCCAGCGGTCGCTGTCGCCGACGCCGACCGAGTGCACCGCGGGTAGCTCGAAGCGGTAGAAGTCCTGGAACGCTCCCGCGGTGCGGGCCCGCCAGGCGTCTGCCTCGATGTCGGACAGGTCGACGCCGTCGATGGCGATCGAGCCGGAGTCGGGCTCGTACATCTTGGTCAGCAGCTTCACGAAGGTGGACTTGCCGGCACCGTTCTCGCCCACCACGGCGATCACCGAGCCGGCTGGCAACCGCACCGACACGTCGTCGAGCACCCGTCGAGCGGTGCCCGGGTACGTGAAGCTCACGTGGTCGAGCACGATCCCGTCCGACAGCCGCTCGGGTGCCGGCAGGCCGCCGCGGTCGCCCACCTCCGCCGCGTAGTCCTCGAGCCACGCCAGGCGCTGGGACCCGTCCATCCACACGCCGCGCAGGAACCCGATCTCGCCGACGGTCGCGCCCAGGTACGCCGACAGGCGCGATCCGGCGGCCAGGACGAGCAACACCTCGCTGGCGCTGGCGTCGATGACGCTCGACACGAACACGATCGCCGCGACGTAGGCCGCCCCGAACAACGACCACGACAGCGAGTGCCACATCGCGCTGTGCCACCGTGCGGTCGCGAGCGGGCCGTACCAGCGGTCCCACGCCGCGCGACGTTCGCGGACGAGAGTCGGCCCGAGGTCGAACAGGCGCACCTCCTTGCCGGCCGGTGCGGTGGTCGCGGTGTGGAAGAGGTGGGACGCGAGCCGTTGGTTGCTGGCGCCGCGCTCCTCGGCCCTGCGCTCGACGACCGGTCGCCACGTGCTGGTCCAGGCGGTCGGCAGGGCGAAGACGACGAGCAGCAACAGGACGGGGCTCACCGACGCGAGCAGCACCAGGGTGACCCCGAGGCGCAGCAGCCAGCTCAAGGTGCCGAACACCGACATGAACATGTGGTCGAGCACGAACACCTGGGTGCGGAGGACCGCGAGGCGGTCGAGGTGCTCGGGCCGTTCCTGGTGGGCGACGGTGGCGATGGTGGCCTGGAGCATCGCGACATGAGCCTCGAGGGCGATGGTGACCCGGTCGCGGAATCGGCGGCTCAGCCGGTCGCTCGCCACGCGCAGACCCCAGGTGGCGGTGGCCGACAGGCCCAACCCGGCCGCGGCGATCAGCACGAGCGTGCGGTCGCCGTCGATGACGCCGTCGGCCAGCAGCATGAACCACACGGCGAGCAGCGCGTCGGGCAGCGCCGCCAGCAGCGTCAGGCCGAGCGATGCCACCAACAGCCAGGGCTCGTGGCGATAGCCGAGCCGGATCAGGCGCCACATCGACGACAGCGCCGGCGGCAGGTCGTCGGGCGGGGGGGCGTCGGCTGGGAGCGCGTCGGCTGGGAGCGCGTCGG
>CAZBTQ010000119.1:0-6043 GCA_964494405.1 uncultured Iamiaceae bacterium | reverse complement strand
GCGTCGGCTGGGAGCGCGTCGGCTGGGAGCGCGTCGGGGGCCGCGGCGCCGGCGTCAGAGGACATCGAACGCCACCTCCTCGTCCTCGGGCGCCGCGGGCAGCCCCTCAGCGAAGCGTTGCGCCTGGAGGTCGAACATGTGGCGGTAGCGGCCGCCTGCGTCCATGAGCTCGGCGTGGCTGCCGAGCTCGACGACCTGTCCGCCGTCGACGACGCAGATGCGGTCGGCGCGCCGCACTGTCGAGAACCGATGCGACACCAGGATCGTGGTGCAGTCGCTCGTCGCGTCGAGGATGCGGCCGAAGATCTCGGCCTCGCCGCGCACGTCGAGCTGGGCGGTCGGCTCATCGAGCAACACGACCCCCGCCCCCATGCGGACTGCGCACAGGGCCCGCGCGAGTGCCACGCGCTGCCACTGGCCGCCCGACAGGTCGGTGCCGCCGGGATACCCACGCGCCAGCGGCTGGTCGAGGTCGGCGAGGCCGGAGGCGCCCGCGTCGGCGAGGGCGGCCAGGATCACGTCGTCGGGCGCGCCGGCCGGTGCGACGTTGTCGCGCAGCGACCACTCGAACCGCACGAAGTCCTGGAACACGGCGGTCACCCGGGATCGCCACGCGTCGACCGACATCTCACGGAGGTCGCGGCCGTCGACCTCGATCGCGCCGGACGTCGGGTCGTAGAGGCGGCACAGCAGCTTGGCGAGCGTGGTCTTGCCGGCGCCGTTCTGGCCGACGATGGCGAGCGACTCGCCGGCCGCGATCGTGAGGTCGAAGCCCGACAGCACCGGCTCGCCCGTCGCGGGATAGGCGAAGTGCACGTCGCGGAAGCAGATCTCGTGCCGAGGGAGGTCGTCGGCCGGCTCGGAGCCCTCGGTGAGCGAGCCCTCCCGAGCCATCGCCTCGCGCAGTCGCAGCACGGCCGCGGCCGGGGCGGCAGCGCCGTCGAGCGCCCACGACAGCCCGCCGAAGGCGATCGCGCTCGTGCCCACTGCCACCGTCGCAAACGTCACGGCACGGTCGAGGCCGATGCGCCCGTCGGCCGCGGCGTCGGCGATCGACCAGAACACGGCGACGTTGGCCGCCGTCACGACGAGCAGCGCCCGGATGAGCGAGCGCTCGCGCAGGCGGGTCGCGTTCCACTGGAGCTCGAAGAGCTGCATCCGCCGGGTTCGGAACCGCTCGATGGTCCAGTCGGCGAGGCCGAACAGTCGGAGCTCCTTTGCCGCCGGCGGCTCGACGGCGATCCGGTAGGCGTAGTCGGCGTGGCGCTGCGCCTCCTGCACCTCGTCGGTGAGGCGGTCCTTCCAGATGGCGCTCTCGCGCAGCATCCAGTGGGTGGACAGCCAGGCGCCGGCGAGGACGAGCGGCGCCCACCACGCGAAGCCGGCCAGGACGATCGCCGATGCCACCCCGGCACCGAACTCGACCAACCCGCCCGCGATGAAGTCCATCGAGATCGACAGCGGGGGGCCGTTCATGCCCAGGTCGAAGTCGCGGGCCGTGGCGAGGTCGCCCGCCAGGCTCGGGTTCTCGAGGTGCCCCATCCCCGGCGGCGCCACCGCATCGGCAGTGAGCTCGTCGTAGAGCCACGCCGCGGTGCGGCTCCCCAGGTTCGAGCTGATCGCCTGGTGGATCGGCACGAGCACCTGGAGCGCGATGAACGCGACGCCGACGACGGCCAGGGACGGGCCGAGCGGGTCGCCGGCCTCGACGGCGCCGACCAGCACGCCCATCGCCACCGCGAACAGGGCGGGCAGCGCGGCGCGCAGCACGAGGGCCGCCCACCAGGTCGCGCACAGCGCGCGGTCGGCGCGCCAGAGCACCCCTGCGAACTGCCACTCCTGCCTGGCTCGTAGCCGTTCCGACGTGATCGCCTCCCTCGCCGGTGAGATCGTTCCACAATGGATCGCTGTCGTCCGCTTCCTCCATCGTTGGTGGGGGCGCGGCTCCGACGGGTGCTCGACCACAGGGAAACCCCAACCGAGGAGCCGGCGTGACCCCGCTCATCGACCGCTACGTCCGTGCCGTGGCAAGGTCGCTGCCCCGCGAGCGGCGCGCCGCCGAGTCGGATCGCCTCGCCACGCTGATCGCCGACGAGGTCGCGCGCCGTGGAGGCGATGACGACGCCGTTCGCTCCACGCTCACCGAGATGGGTGACCCGCGGAAGGTCGCCCAGGAGATCGCGCCGCATCGGCACCGGATCGTCGGCGCCGACCAGTACCCCAGCTACATCAGGGTCCTCCGCGACTCGCTGCTGTTGGTGGTGCCCATCGTCGTGGTCCTCGGCGCGCTCGTCGAGGCGTCGCTCGCGGGGAGCGACACCGGTTCGGTCGTCGTGGCAGGTGTCGTGGCAGCGGGGTGCGCCGTCGTCGCGGTCGTCGTGGTGGTGACGCTCGGCTTCGTGCTCGTCGAACGCCTCGTGCCCGCGCGGCCGTGGACCCTCGACGACCTGCCCGACGACACCGAGGAGCGTCGCATCGCCTTCGCCGACGTGGTGCTGGAAGCGGTGGCGGTGCTCGTCGGGTTCGGCGTGGTGGTGTGGCAGCAGGTCTGGCCCCCGATCACGACGCCAGACGGCGAGGCGGTGCCGCTGCTCCAACCCGAGCTGTGGGACCTGTGGCTGTGGGTGTTCTTCGGGCTGTGCGCGGCCTCGGTCGTGCTGCTCGCCCTCGCCTATCGACGGGGTCGGTGGACGATGCCGCTCGCGGTCGCCAACCTCGTCGTCGGCGTGTGCATCCTCGCTCTCGTCGTGTGGCTGGCGGTCGAGGACCGGTTGCTGAACCCGCCGGCACAGGACGCGATCGCCGCCCGGCTCGACGTCGAGGCGCTCGCCGGCGTGCCCACCCTGGTGGTCCTGGTGTTCGGCGTCGTCGCGCTCGTAGTCGACGCGGCCGGTCCTCTGCGCAGCGCACGCCGGTAGCCTCGCCAGGTGGCTCGAGGGCGCACCTCCACGTTCCTGACCCGCTCCTTCGACGGGGAGCTGGGCGGTCGGGCGCCCGACGAGCTGGTGGTCGAGGAGCCGCTCGAGATCCACCTCGACGACGTGCTGGTCGCCACGACGATGCGCACCCCCGGCCACGACTTCGAGCTTGCCGTCGGGTGGTGCCATGCCGACGGGCTGCTCGACGGGGCGACGGTGGAGACGGTCCGCTACTGCGCCACCGGCTCGGCGGTCGAGACCAAGTTCAACGTCGTGAGCGTGGCCACCGGTGGAACCGCCGCGGTGCCCGAACCGCGCCTCACCACCGCCACCAGCTCGTGCGGGCTCTGCGGGTCGGACTCCATCGACGAGCTCGTCGAGCGGATCTCGCCCCTCGTCGCCACGGCGCCGTTCCAGCCAGCGGTCCTCGCTGCGGCACCGGACGCGATGCGCGGCCGCCAAGAGCTGTTCGCCGCCACGGGCGCGGTCCACGCCGCGGCGGCGTTCGACACCGCTGGCAAGGTCGTCGTCGTGCGGGAGGACATCGGACGGCACAACGCCGTCGACAAGGTCGTCGGGCACCTGCGACTGGCGGGTGGACTGCCGGCGTCGGACCTCGGGCTGGTCGTCAGCGGACGGGCGAGCTTCGAGATGGTGCAGAAGGCGTGGGCAGCCGGGTTCTCGGCCCTGGTCGCGGTGAGCGCCCCGTCGGCGCTCGCGGTGCAGGCCGCCCGCCGAGGTGGCCTCACCCTCGCCGGGTTCGCGCGCGACGGGTCGCTGCGCATCTACGCGGGCGAGGGCCTCGACCTGTGAGCGCCGGGCTGCGCCGACCCGACGGGCTGCGCCTGCGCCCCGACCTGTGGGCGGGTCTGGCGCCCAACGGTCTCGGCCAGCAGAAGCCGCACCACTACCGCGAGATGGTCGAGGTGGCGCTCGACAACGTGCGACACCCCCGCTACGCCTGGGACGTCCTGCGCAAGGGCGTGTGCGACGGCTGTGCGCTCGGTGTCGCCGGGTTCCACGACTGGACGATCGACGGGGTGCACCTGTGCACCACCCGCCTGCGGTTGCTCGAGGTGAACACCGCTGACCCGATCGACACCGCGCTGCTGGCCGATGCCGAGGTGCTGCGCTCACGATCGGGGGCCGAGCTGCGCTCGATGGGCCGCCTCGCGCATCCCATGCGACGCCGTGCGGGCGACCGCGGCTTCCACCGGATCGGGTGGGATGAGGCGCTCGACGCCGTGGCGACGGGCATCGCCTCGACCGACCCGGACCGGGTCGCGCTCTACCTGACGAGCCGCGGGCTCACCAACGAGACGTACTACGTGGCCGGCAAGGCGGCGCGGGCGATGGGCATCGCGTCGGTCGACTCGGCGGCGCGGGTCTGCCACGCACCGTCGACCCTCGGCCTCAAGGAGACGATCGGCGTGGCGGCGTCGACCTGTTCGCTCCAGGACGTCATCGAGTCGGACCTGGTCGTGCTGTGGGGCACGAACCCCGCGAACAACCAGCCGGTGTTCATGAAGTACCTCGACATCGCCCGGCGCAGCGGCACCCGCGTCGTGGTGGTCAACCCGTACCTGGAGCCGGGGCTCGACCGCTACTGGGTGCCGTCCAACGCCCAGTCGGCGGTCTTCGGCACGAAGATGTGCGACCTGCACGTGCCGGTGCGGCCTGGCGGCGACGTCGCGCTCGCCAACGCGCTGTTGAAGGTGCTCGACGAGCGCGGCGCGGTCGACCACGCGTGGATCGACGCCCACACCGAGGGCTGGGCCGCGCTTCGGGGGGCGCTGGCGACCCAGGACCTCGACGACCTGTGCGACCAGGCCGGGCTCACCCTTGCCCAGGTCGAGGCGTTCGCCGCCGAGTACGCCGCCGCATCCTCGGCGGTGATCATCTGGTCGATGGGGATCACCCAGCACCGCGACAGCGTCGACGGCGTGCGGGCGCTGGTGAACGTGGCCCTCGCCCGCGGCAACGTGGGACGCGACGGTGCGGGGCTGATGCCCATCCGCGGTCACTCCGGCGTGCAGGGTGGTGCCGAGATGGGCGCCTACGCCACCGCGCTGCCGGGAGGGCTGCCGGTCGACGCCGCGCACGCGGCTCGGCTCGGTGCGCGGTGGGGCTTCGACGTCCCCGACCGGCCCGGCCTCACCGCCCCCGAGATGGTCGAGGCGGCCGAGCGGGGCGAGCTCGACGTGCTGTGGATGAGCGGCGGCAACTTCCTCGACGTGATGCCGGACCCGGTTCGGGTCGAGGCGGCGATGGGCCGGGTGCCGCTGCGCGTCCACCAGGACGTCGTCGTGTCGAGCCAGATGCTCGTCCCCGGCGATGACGTGGTGCTGTTGCCGGTCGCCACCCGCTACGAACAGGAGGGCGGTGGCACCTCGACCACCACCGAACGTCGTGTCGCGTTCTCGCCGGAGATCCCCAGGGCTGTCGGCGAGGCCCGATCGGAGTGGCGCCTGTTCGCCGACGTCGCCAACCGGGTGCGGCCCGACCTGCGACCTGCGTTCAGCTGGACCACCAACCGCGACCTGCGCGCCGAGATCGCCGACGTCGTCCCCGCCTACGCCGGCATCGAGGACCTCGCCGACACGGGCGACGCCATCCAGTGGGGCGGCCGGCACCTCTGCGCCGACGGTGACTTCCCCACGCCGACCGGTCGGGCGCGGTTCACCCCGCTCGTCCCGGAGCGGCCAGACGTGCCCGCCGGTTCGTTCATGCTCGCCACCCGGCGCGGCAAGCAGTTCAACTCCATGGTGTTCGCCGAGACCGACCCGCTCACCGGTGCCGGCCGCGATGCTGTGTTCATCGACGAGGCCGACGCCGCTGCGCTCGGCGTCGGTGCGGGCGACCGGGTCGTGCTGCGCAGCGCGGTCGGCGAGATGGCGGCCACGGTGCACCCGGTCCGGCTGCCCACACGCACCGTCCAGGTCCTGTGGCCCGAGGGCAACGTGCTGCTCGACCACTCGCCCGCCGCCCGTGAGCCCGGCTCGCAGGTCCCCGACTACAACGCGATCGTCACGATCGAGCCCCTCTGACCCACGCCCGGCCTGCCCGCAGACTCGGACCCCTTGGGTACGGGATCGCCAGCGGGTTGGCGCGATCGTCCCCAAGGG
>CAZBTQ010000118.1:4820-9100 GCA_964494405.1 uncultured Iamiaceae bacterium | reverse complement strand
GGCCGGACCGAGGTCGTCGCCACCACCGACCCGGGGAGCGCCGTCGACTGCATCAAAGCAGGAGCCCCCGATGTCGTGGTGACGGTGGCCGACGCCGATGCGCTCGCAGCGACGGCCGAGATCGTGTCGATCGCGCCTTCGACGCGCATCGTCGCCGTGGGCACGGCCGGACCGGAGGACCTCGTGGCCGGTGGCGTCGGCGCCCTGGTTGCCGCGGAGGACGTCGCCGAGCAGCTCTCGCCGGCCGTCGTCGGCTTGTCGCGAGGCGAGGCCCGCCTCGACGCGTCCTTCGCGGCCTACCTCGTGAGTCTGGTCGACAGCGATGCCGACAGCGGCCTGCCGCTGAGCGACACCGAGCGCGAGGTGCTCAGCCGACTGGCCGAAGGCGACGACGCGGAGGCGCTCGCCGAAGCCCACGCCGTGCCGCCGCGGATGGTCCGCCTCGTCGCCGGCGGCGTGCTGGCCCGGGTGTTGCAGGCCTGAGTCGGCCGGGTCAGCGACGGCCGCGAAGCCGATCGGTGTCGCGGCGGTCGCGCTTGGTCGGGCGCCCCGCGCCGCGCTCGCGCTGGGGCAGCTCGGTGTCGCGGCGACGTTCCACCTCGGGAGATCGGTCGACGTAGCACTCGACCGCGATCGGCGCGCCGACCCGCTTCTCGATCGCGCGGACCACGTCCACGACTCGGTCGCGGGTGCCGATGCGCGCGGCGACCTCGTCGCCGACGTCGACGGTGGTGGCGGGCTTGGCCGTGCGCCCGTCGACCTTCACGTGGCCACCCCGGCACAGGTCCGTCGCTGCCGAACGGGTCGGGCAGAGCCGCACCGACCACAGCCATCGATCGACGCGCACCGGTCCGCCGGCGCCGGACGCTCCGTGCCGGGCCGCGCTGTCATCGGCCATCGGCAGGCCCATCGTCGAGCACCTTCTGGACGAGCACCAGCTCCAACCACTCCCCGAACTTCACGCCCACCTGCGGCATCCGAGCCACCTCGTCGTAGCCCAGCCGCTCGTGGAAGCGCAACGACCCGTCGTTCGTGGCGTCGATGCCGCCGACCATCACGTGCTTGCCCTGCTGGCGGGCTCGCTGCTCAAGCTCGGCCATGAGGACACGCCCGACACCGCGCCCCCACTGGTCGCCGAGCACGTGCACGGTGTGCTCGACCGTGGTCCGATACCCGGGCCAGCGCGTGGAGTCGCGGAAGTCGCCGTAGTAGGCGAACCCCACGATGATGTTCGTCTCGTCGTCCACCGCCACCAGGACCGGCCAGCCGTCGTCCTGCTTGTCGGCCAGCCACTCGAGGCGGGAATCGACGGTGTGCGGATCGTCCCGCCACTCGTAGCTCGTCGTGGCGATCAGCGCGTTCTGGATCTCGGTCATCGCCGGGATGTCGTGCGGCGTCGCGTCGCGGACGACGATCATCCGCCAATCCCTTGTGCCCGGTAGTGCGCGAGGTCGTCGGCCGAGAAGCAGGCAAACGTGACTTCGTCGATGCCGGCGTCCTCATGCGAGGCAATCCAGCCCCGCACCGCGCCGACCGCGACATGGGCGGCGCGATCAGGTGGAAAGCCATAGAGACCGGCGCTGATGCAGGGGAACGCCACGGTCGTGCAGCGCTGCTGGTCCGCCAGCTCAAGCGAGCTCGTGTAGCACGAAGCCAGATCTCGGTCATGCCGCTCGGTGTCGCCTGTCCACCGCGGGCCGACCGTGTGGATCACGAGGTTCGCCGGCAACATTCCAGCGGTCGTGAACACGGCGTCGCCGACCGGTAGGTACCCCCAGTTGGCGACGATCTGCTTGCACTCGGCGAGGATCTCCGGTCCTCCTCTGAAGTGGATCGCACCGTCGACTCCAGAGCCGCCTTGCAGGCCCGAGTTCGCCGCGTTCACGATCGCGTCGACCTCCAGATCGGTGATGTCCGCCTCGATCGCACGCAGTCTGGTCACGGAGCCATCCTCTCCAGCAGCCAGCGCGGGCCTCGCACCTCTGCTCCTGCCGCGCTGGTGGCCGACGACAAGGCGCGATCGGCGGTGATCACCACGACCTCGCGGTCGCCCGACACGCCCTTCCGCGCCACCTCGGCGATCGTCGCATCACCCTCTCCCGGAGCGTGGACGACGTCGACCCCTGCCGCGGGAGAGCCCTCGACGACTCCGGCGCGGGCCGCACCCTTGAACACCACGACGATCGGTCGAACGAGCCGACCGGCGTCGACGGCGGCGACCACGGAGTCGACGAGCCGTCGGGCCGCACCGGCACGATCCTTCCACCACCCGTCGGGATGGGAGCCCACGACGTTCGCTGCATCGACGACGATCACCTCGCCATGCTGCCAGTCGAACCGGCCGCCTGGCACCTGGGACACCCGTAGGTGCTGCGTGCTTGGACGCCATGGCGGCGCGAGCGGATCGGCGTCCCGCAGCGCCGGCACGGGCGACGGACCCTGCCGTAGACCGCGAGGCCGCCCGGAACGGTCTGTCGTCTGCCCGTCGTGAGGTTGGCTCGGAGCAGTCTCGACGCGGTGGCCAGCAGCGCTCGACGACGCTCGACGTCGACGTCGGCGACAGGGAGGAACGGGTCGACCCGGTGCGCCCACAGGACCTCGCTCTTGTAGACGTTGCCGATCCCGCTGGCCACGCGCTGGTCCAGGAGGGCTTCGGCGATGGTCGTGGTGGTGTCGCACAGGGCCGCCATGCGCTCGACGGCGAGGTCGAGGTCGGCGTCGTCGCGACACAGGTCGGGGCCGAGGTGGGCGACCGACTCGTGGGCTCGGGCCGTCCCGAGGTGCGTGCGCACCATCGGTGCCGAGAAGCACACGGCGTCCCAGTCGTCGACGCCGATGCGTGCACGCATCAGGTGAGCGGGCTTCCGCCACCGCTCGCCGACGGCATACAGGTGCCAGGAGCCGGTCATGCGCAGATGGGTCTGGAGCACGACCCCGTCGCCGAAGGTCACCATCAGGTTCTTGCCCACCGCCTCGACCGACTCGATCGGTGCCCCCGCCCGCGGGCGCGGGCCGACGAGTCGTGGCGCCTCGAACCGGCGCAGATCCGCGCCGACCAGCGCGGGACGCAGCCGGGCGGCGATCTTGTGGAGCGTGTCGCCCTCGGGCACCCGCTCAGGGTACGAGCCAGGGTCCCGGACGCGAGACTGCCGGGGTGCGCCTCGGAGTCGTCATCCTTCCCGAACACCCGTGGAGCGAGGGGCGTGAGCTGTGGGCCGGCGCCGAGGCGCTCGGGTTCGACCACGCGTGGACCTACGACCACCTCGCCTGGCGCTCGCTGCGGGACTCGACGTGGTTCGGGACCATGCCGACGCTGGCCGCCGCCGCGACCGTCACGTCGACGATCCGGCTCGGCACCCTCGTCGCCTCGCCGAACGTGCGCGAGCCCGTGGGCCTCGCCCGTGACGTCATCGCGCTCGACGACGTGTCGGGCGGTCGGTTCACGCTCGGCGTCGGCGCCGGCGGCCTCGGCTGGGACGCGACGATGCGCGGCCAGACCGAACTGACCCCACCTGAGCGGGCCGACCGGTTCGCCGAGTTCGTCGAGCTCACCGACCGGTTGCTGCGGGAGCCGCCCGTCGACTTCGCCGGCACCTACTACACGGCGATCGACGTGCCGATGGCGCCGGGCTGCGTCCAGACGCCGCGGGTCCCGTTCGCGATCGCCGCGATCGGCCCGCGAGGCTTCCGGCTCGTCGCGCGCCATGGCCAAGCCTGGGTCTCCACCGGCGAGGGCGGAGGCGGCCGGGGAGCGGGCGCCCACGGTCTCGACCCTGCCGCTGGCGCCGACGTGATCCGCCGCCAGACCGCTCGGCTCGACGCCGCCTGCGCCGAGACCGGGCGCGACCCGGCCACCATCGACCGGTACGTGCTCCTCGGCTTCGAGCTGCGGGCCGACCTCGACTCGGCGGAGGCCCTGCGCGACCTGCTCGGCCACTACGGCGAGGCCGGCATCACCGATGTCATCGTCCACTGGCCCCGGCACGGCGAGCCCTTCGCCGGCGACCGAGCCCACTTCGAACACGTCATCGCCACCGTCACCGGCGCCTGAGCCGTTCCGGCCGACCGCTCCGAACCTTGGCGCCACGCGCTCGCTGAGAGCGCTGCCAGCGCCAACGTTCGGGGGACGGAAGCGGAGGTGGGAGCCAGCGGGCGGACGGCGCGAGGGCGGCGGCGAGGGCGGTGGCGTCAGCGGTGGCGGCGGACGAGGCCTCGGTAGCCGGGCGCGAAGCCGGCGGCTTCGAGGCGGGCGGCGACGTCGGTGCCGGTGACCGGCTGGC
>CAZBTQ010000118.1:0-4720 GCA_964494405.1 uncultured Iamiaceae bacterium | reverse complement strand
GCGAAGCCGGCGGCTTCGAGGCGGGCGGCGACGTCGGTGCCGGTGACCGGCTGGCCGTCGACCTTGCCGATCTCGAGCGACCGGAACCGGCCCCGGTCGATCAGTGCCACCAGCGCGGCGGGCCAGTCGGCGCGGTCGTGGCCATCGAAGGTGACGAGCGACCGGCCGCCGCGCTCCAGGTAGACGACCGGCACGCCGCCCGCCAGCACGACGAACGCCCCAGCGGCGCGGGCCGGCCGGCCAGCAGACTCGGGCCACGGCAGCGCCGCGCCGTAGGGCTGGGCCGGGTCGGTGGCGGCGAGGCACAAGACCGAGCCGCCGTCCTCGGGCGTGTCGCGCATCGCTCGCAGGCGGTCGACCGCTCCCGGCAAGGCGAACTGTGCGGCTCCCAGCCCTGCCACGAAGTAGCCGCGCCGCACGTGGCCCCTGTCCTCCAACGCCGAGAGCACGGGGTACACGCCGGCGAACCCGCCCTCGGCCCCCTCGCCGAGGGCCGCCTCGCGGGTGAGCACGCCGTACCGCTCCAGCAGCTGCCCGGCCCGGGCCGCCGCGGACTCGGTGGCGGTGGGCAACGGCTCGAACAGCGGCGCGACGAGCGACCAGCGCCCCGCCGCCGACGGCGGACCCATGCGTGCGAGCCGTGCGGCCCTGGGTCCCCGTCGACCCGCTCGACCGACCGTCGACGTGCGCGCCCGTGCCTTGGTGCCGAGCGCACGCAACGGCGCCAGCGAGTCGTTGGTGACCACGCCCGCCCAGACCAGGTCCCACAGCGCGGCGAGGACCGACGTGTCGTCGTAGGGCAGGCCGGCATCGGCCACCGCCTTCTGGAGGTCGGGCCAGAACGACGCGCCCCTGGACTCGAGGTGCGACACGAGCGCCTGGTGGACGGGCTCTGACGGCGGCTCCTCGGACTCGGGCGTGACGAGCAGGCCGGCCTGGTCGCGGAAGAGCAACCGGACGCGCCCGTCGTTCGATCCGAGCGCGCCCGAGCCGACCCACACGACCTCGCCGGCGGTGCACAGGGCGTCGAGGTCGCCGGGGTGGTAGTCGGTCATGCGGACCGGCAACACGTCGGTCTCGAGCACCGACACGGGGATCGGCGCGCCCTGGATCTGACCGACGATCTCGACCAGCGCATCGACGCCGCGGCGGTCGGTGCCGATGCCCTGCCACAACGGCAAGAAGCGCCCGAGGGCTGCCCCGTCGACTGGCTCGATCTCGTTGCGCAGCACCGCCAGCGACCGGCGTCGGAGCTGGCGCAACACGTCGGGGTCGCACACCTCTCGCTCGGTCCCGTCGGGACGGAACTCGCCACGCACCAGCCGCCCGTCGCCGACGAAGCGCTCGACCACGGCCTCGATGCGGTGCAGCTCGGCACCGAGGCGCCGAGACACCTCCCGCGCCAGGAACGGCCCGTGGGTGCGGGCGTAGCGGCCGACCAGGTCGCCGAGGGGGTCTGGCACCGGGTCGGTGAACGCCGCAGGCAAGCCCTGGGGCACGGCGATGCCGAGCGCATCGCGCAGGCGGGCGGCGTCGTCGGTGGCCGCGACGCGGACGTCGCCGCCGACCGTCACCTCATAGGCGCGCCGCTCGCGCACCAGGTCGTCGACCCACGCCGCGACCTGGTCGGCGTCGGCCTCCGCCCGCGCGGCCAGCTCGTCGACCGACAACGGCCCGAGGATGCGCAGCAGGTCGTGAAGCTCGTCGGCGTCACGCGCCCGACGGCCCTCGACCAGGCGTTGCAGCTCGGCCTCCACGTCGGCGAGCGCTCCCCGGTCGAGCAGGTCGCGCAGCTCCTCGGCGCCGAGCAGCTCGTGCAGCAGGTCGCGGTCGAGCGCGAGCGCGGCGGCCCGCCGTTCGGCCAGCGGCGCGTCGTAGTCGTACATGAACTGGCCGATCCAGCCGAACAGCAGGGACTGGGCGAACGGCGACGACGTCGCGGTCTCGACCGCCACCGCTCGCACCTTGCGGGACCGCAGGTCGGCGAGCACCTCCCGCAGCGCGGGCACGTCGAACACGTCGTTGAGGCACTCCCGGGTGGCCTCGAGCAGGATCGGGAACGTGGGGTGGTCGGCCGCGACGGCCATGAGGTCGGCGGCGCGCTGGCGCTGCTGCCACAGCGCGGTTCGGCGGTCGGGCCGGCGGCGGGGCAGGAGCAGCGCCCGTGCCGCGCACTCCCGGAACCGCGACGCGAACATCGCCGTGTTCGGCAGCTCCCGCACGACGATGTCGCGGATGTCCTCGGGATCGATCAGCAGCTCGTCGAGCGGCAGCTCGTCGACGGCCTCCGGGAGTCGCACGGCGATGCCGTCGTCGCTCCACATCAGGTCGACGTCGACGCCCCACCGCTCCTGGAGGCGGCTCCGCAGCGCCATCGCCCACGGCGCGTGCACCTGCGCGCCGAACGGCGTGAGCACGCACACCCGCCAGTCGCCGATCTCGTCGCGGAACCGCTCGACCACGATGGTGCGGTCGTCGGGCACGGCGCCGGTGGCCTCGGCCTGCTCGTCGAGGTAGGCGAGCAGGTTCTCGGCCGCCAGGTCGTCGAGTCCGTGGTCGGTGCGCAAGCGTTCGAGCGCCGCGGCACGCGGCGTCGCCCGCACCTCGCGCACCAGCTCGCCCATGGCGCGGCCCAGCTCGAGCGGTCGGCCCGGCTTGTCGCCGTGCCAGAACGGCATCTTCCCGGGCTGCCCCGGTGCCGGGGTGACGACGACGCGCTCGTGGGTGATGTCCTCGATGCGCCACGTCGACGCGCCCAGCAGGAACGTCTCGCCCACCCGGCTCTCGTAGACCATCTCCTCATCCAGTTCGCCGACCCGCACACCATCGGGGAGGAACACGCCGAACAGGCCCCGGTCGGGGATGGTGCCGGGGTTGGTGACCGCCAGCCGTTGAGCACCGGCCCGGCCGCGGATCGTCCCCTCGACCCGGTCCCACACGATGCGAGGCTTGAGGTCGGCGAACTGGTCGGAGGGGTAGCGCCCCGCCAGCAGGTCGAGCGTGGCGTGGAGGACCTCGTCGGACAGCTCGGCGAAGGTGGCCGAGCGGCGGATGACCCGAGCGAGGTCGTCGAGGGTCCAGTCGTCGAGCGCGCACATGGCGACGATCTGCTGGGCGAGCACGTCGAGCGTGTTGCGCGGGTAGTGCGTGTGCTCGATGAGCCCGGCGCGCATGCGCTGCACGACGGTGGCTGCCTCCAGCAGGTCGCCCCGGTGCTTGGGAAAGATGCGGCCCCGGCTGGGCTCGCCCACCTGGTGTCCGGCGCGACCGATGCGCTGGAGCCCCCGCGACACCGCGCCCGGCGACTCGATCTGGATGACCAGGTCGACCGCACCCATGTCGATGCCGAGCTCGAGCGAGCTGGTGGCGACGAGGGCACGCAGCTCGCCCCGCTTGAGCTCGTCCTCGATGAGGAGGCGGCGTTCGCGCGACAGCGAGCCGTGGTGCGCCTTGACCAGCTCGACGTCGGGGGGCGGCGTGCCGTCGGCCTCGTTCCCCCGGCCCTCCTGGCCCGCGGCCAGCTCGTTGAGGCGGGTGGCGAGCCGCTCCGAAAGGCGACGGGCGTTGACGAACACGAGTGTGGAGCGGTGCTGCTCGATCAGCTCGAGCACCTGCGGGTGGATCGACGGCCAGATCGACCGCCGGACGGGACCGATCGGCGCCGGCCCGCCGTCGCCTCCGGGCGTCTCGATGATCTCGCCGAGTCGGCCCATGTCCTCGACGGGCACGACGACCTGGATGTCGAGCTCCTTGCGGGTGCCGGCGTCGACGATGCTGACGGGCCGGTGGGCGCCGTCGTCGCCGCGGCCGCCGAGGAAGCGGGCGATCTCGTCGAGCGGGCGCTGGGTGGCCGACAGCCCGATGCGCTGGGGCGGCTGCTCTGTGACCTCTTCGAGCCGTTCGAGCGTGAGCGACAGGTGGCTGCCGCGCTTGGTGGGCGCCAGCGCGTGGATCTCGTCGACGATGACCGTGTCGACGCCCACGAGGGTCTCCCGGGCGGCCGATGTGAGCATCAGGTAGAGCGACTCGGGGGTGGTGATGAGGATGTCGGGCGGGTGCTTGACGAGGCGGCGCCGCTCGTCGGCGGGGGTGTCGCCGGTGCGGATGCCCACCGTCGGTTGGGTGACCGTGACACCGAGCCGTTCGGCCGCGAGCGAGATGCCGACCAGCGGGGCGCGGAGGTTGCGCTCGACGTCGACGGCGAGGGCCCGCAACGGCGACAGGTAGACGATGCGGGTGCGGCGCTGCTGGTCGGGCACCGGCTCGGACATCAGCCGGTCGATGCCCCACAAGAACGCGGCGAGGGTCTTGCCGGATCCGGTGGGCGCGAGGATCAGCGCGTGCTCGCCGCTGGAGATGGCCTCCCAGCCCTCGGTCTGGGCGGCGGTCGGCTCGGCGAAGCTGGTGTCGAACCACGCTCGGACGGGGGCCGAGAACCGCTCCAGGGTCACCGGGTCACGCTACCCAGCCGGTGTGACAGGACCGGGGGTCGGTCGGGGGCTGGGCTCGCCGGCGACGCGGTTGCGGCCGGCTGCCTTGGCCCGATAGAGGGCGGCGTCGGCACGTTCGAGCACCGAGTCCACGTCGTCGACGGTGGGACCGTGCGACTCGGCCACACCGATGCTGATGCTGATGTCGACCTCGGCCTTGTCGGTGGCGGCCGGGCGCTCGCCGACGTTGGCACGCACGCGGTCGAGCACGCCGAGCGCCACGTCGAGCG
>CAZBTQ010000117.1:0-9207 GCA_964494405.1 uncultured Iamiaceae bacterium | reverse complement strand
TGCACATCTCGGAGATGTCGGCGCACCACGTCGACCTCCCCGAGCAGGTCGTCACGCCGGGCGAGGAGCTCTGGGTCAAGATCATCGACCTCGACCTCCAGCGTCGCCGCATCAGCCTGTCGATCAAGCAGGCCGCTGAGGGCGGCGTCGTGGCTGCCGAGTACCAGGAGCACTTCGGCGAGCACGCCTACGACGACGAGGGCAACTTCATCGGTGCCACCGAGGAGACCTCCGAGGCCGAGTCCGCCTGGGCCGAGTTCTACGCCGAGAACCCCGACGCGGCAGCGCCGGGTGCCCCCGAGGCCGTGGCATCCGACGGCGAGGCCGCTGTCGCAGAGCCGGAGCCAGCGGCTGAGGCCACGGTCGAGGCCGAGCCTGAGGCAGAGGCGGTCGACGCCGGGGCACTCGACGCCGACGAAGGCGCCTAAACAGCGCGATAGACGAACCTCCCGGCGCGAGCCGGGTTGACGACGACGGAGCAGCGAGCCCCACAAGGGCCCTGCTCCGTTGTCGCGTCTGGTGATCGAACAGCACGCTCGACAGAAGTCTGGTGGAAAGTCCTCACGATCGAGGGTCGAACGGCCGAAGGAGAGTGGCGACGGTGACCTCTCCACGGCGGACCTCTCCGCGGCGGGGCGGGTCCACGACGAAGTCGGTCGGCCGTCAACCAACCATCCAACGCAGGAACAGACGAGCGAGGTCGGGAATTGAGCTCTCGGAGAACGTTGATCCTCATCGCAGCGATCGCGGTGGGCGCCATTGCGGCCTTCGCGCTCTACAGCTGGGTGCAGGGCATCGAGGATCGTGCGAACGAGGACGCCGAGCGCATCCCCGTCTACAAGGTCGCCCAGGACATCCCCAAGGGCCTGCCGGGTGAGCAGTCGATCGACGACGGCTACATCGTGCAGTCCGAGATCCCGCGCGAGTTCCTGCCGGCCAACTACACCCGGGATCTCTCCACGATCCAGGGCAAGGTGGCGCTGAACGACCTGTCCGCCAACCAGGTGCTGGTCGAGGGCATGTTCGTCGACCCGGCCTCTGCGCTGATCACCTTCAGTGAGCGCCTCGAAGAGGGCGACGTGGCCGTCACGATCTCGGTCGACCAGATCCGTGGCGTCGCCGGCCTCCTCGTGCCGGGCGACCACGTGAACATCATGATCACCCAGAGCGCCGTCGAGGCGGCCGTCGAGGGCGAGCTGCCGTCGGTGTACACCCAGCCGGCCCGCTACCTGTACCAGCAGGTCCCGATCATCGCCATCGGCCGATCGGCTGTGCCCCAGCCGGGCGAGACGGTGGACCCCGCCGCGGCCCAGCAGGGGAGCGGCACGATCACCTTCGCCGTGCCGAGCGAGGTCGCCCAGCGGATCGCCTCCGTCGACCCCGCCTCCATCTACCTCACGCTCGTCCCACCGGACTACGAGGCCGTGCCGCTGCCGCCGCTGCCGATCCCCGAGGACGTCCTGCCCGCCGAGGATGCCAACCGGCTGACCCCGTTCGGTCCGGCAGGCCGGGAATAGCATGTCCTTTGCGCCAGAGCCCGCCTTCGCCACTCACACCACTGGGAGTCCTCCGATGATCCCCGCAGGTGTCGCCGTCGCCGTCGTCGACGCCGACCAGTCGGTTCGCAACCGGCTCGCCATGCAGCTCGGTGAGGCCGCCACCACCTTCAGCAGCGTCGGGGAGCTCAGCAGCCGACTGATCGGACACCCGGTCATCGCGATCCTCGGCCCCTCGTGTGCCTTCGGTGCCGAGCTCGCTGCGGTCGAACAGCTCGTCCGAACCCACCGCGAGGTGGGGGCGATCCTGCTGTCTGAGGAGCTCTCCACCGCGCTGCTCCAGCAGGCGTTGCGGGCCGGTGTCCGCGACGTCGTGGGCTCCCCGATCGACACGGCGCAGCTCATCGCTGCGGTGCAGCGCGTCGCCGAGTCGCTCGAACCGGCAGCCGCCACGCCGCACTCCCCAGTGGGGGCGGGCCTCCCCGACGGTGAGGTCGGGCGGGTCCTGACCGTGTTCTCCACCAAGGGCGGGTCGGGCAAGTCGGTGCTCGCCGTCAACATCGCCGTCGCGCTGGCACGGCGCACCGACCGGCCGGTCGTGCTGGTCGATGCCAACCTCCAGTTCGGCGACATCGCCGTCATGCTCAAGCTCGCGCCGCAGCACACGGTCGTCGACGCCGTCAGCTCGATCGACAAGCTCGACGTCCAACTGCTCCAGAGCCTGCTCGCCGTCCACGACAGCTCGGGCCTGTACGTGCTGCCCGCTCCGCTGGAGCCGGCGTTCGCCGACCAGATCGGCGCCGAGGACATGGTCCGGATCATCGACCTGCTGCGCAACTTCGCGGCCTACGTGGTCATCGACACCCCGGCCTACTTCAACGACGTGGTCCTCGGCCTCATCGAGACCAGCGACGACGTCGTGCTCGTCGCAGGCATGGACATCCCGAACATCAAGAACGTCAAGATCGGACTCCAGACCCTCAAGCTCCTGAACACCCCGATGGACAAGCTCCACCTGGTGCTCAACCGGTCCAACTCCAAGGTCAAGCTCGAGGTCGCCGAGGTCGAGAAGACCCTCGGCATCAAGGCCGAGTCGCTCATACCGAGCGACGTCGTCGTCCCACAGTCGGTCAACAAGGGTACGCCGGTCGTGATGGCGTCGCCCAAGTCCGGGGTCAGCAAGGCGATCGAAGAGCTCGCCACCCGGTTCGTGACCTCAGACGCCCGCACCTGAACCGCTCCACCGCACACCCCTCCACGCACACCGAGGACTGGACATGTCGCTCTACAAGAGGCTCCACGAGCAGCAGGGATCTGCGACCGGCGGAACCGGCCTGACCGCCACCCGTCGCGACCCCGTTCTCGACGAGCTGCGCCAGAAGATCCACCACACGCTCATCGACGAGCTGGGGCCGATCCTCAACGACAAGCGCCTGGGCGAGGAGGACCTGCGACGTCGGGTCCACGAGCAGCTGACCTCGGCGCTGGCCGCGGAGCGCACGCCGCTCACCGCCGCCGACAAGGCCCAGCTCATCCAGGACGTGTCCGACGACATCCTCGGGTACGGTCCGATCGACCGCCTCCTGAAGGACGACGAGGTCACCGAGGTCATGGTGAACGGGCCCGACAGCGTCTACGTCGAGCGGTCCGGTCGCCTGGTGAAGGACTCCGCGTCGTTCGTCGACGAGACCCACCTGCGTCGCATCATCGAGAAGATCGTGAGCCAGATCGGTCGCCGGATCGACGAGTCGAGCCCCATGGTCGACGCCCGTCTGCCCGACGGGTCCCGCGTGAACGCGGTGATCCACCCCCTCGCCATCGGCGGTCCGTTCCTCACCATCCGGAAGTTCTCGACCGATCCGCTCCAGATCGACGACCTGATCCGCTTCGGCACCCTCAACGCGCAGTCGGCGCGGTTCCTCCAGGCGTGCGTGGTCGGTCGACTGAACATCATCGTCTCCGGTGGCACCGGCACCGGTAAGACGACGACCCTCAACGTGCTGTCGTCGTTCATCCCGTCCGATGAGCGCATCGTCACCGTGGAGGACGCCAAGGAGCTCCAGCTCCACCAGGACCACGTGCTGCCCCTCGAGGCTCGCCCGCCGAACATCGAGGGTCGTGGCCAGGTCACGATCCGCGATCTGGTCAAGAACTGCCTCCGCATGCGCCCCGACCGCATCGTCGTCGGCGAGTGCCGCTCCGGTGAGGCGCTCGACATGCTCCAGGCGATGAACACGGGCCACGACGGCTCGATCACCACCGTCCACTCGAACAGCCCGCGCGACACCCTGTCTCGCATCGAGACCATGACGCTCATGGCGGGCTTCGACCTGCCGGTGCGGGCCATCCGCGAGCAGATGGCGTCGGCCCTCGACCTGATCGTGCACCTGACCCGCCTGCGTGACGGCACCCGCCGGATCACCCACGTCACCGAGGTGCAGGGCATGGAGGGCGACGTGATCACCCTCCAGGACATCTTCATGTTCGACTACGGCATGGGCGTGGACGAGAACGGCCGCTTCCGTGGCCACCTCAAGGCGACCGGTGTGCGGCCCAAGTTCACCGAGAAGCTCGCAGACCTGGGCATCCGCCTGGGGGCCGAGGTGTTCCAGCCCGAGCCGATGGGGCAGAAGGCGGTCGGTCGGTGAGGCGACTCCTCGCCGCTGTCGCCGCCGTGCTGTTGGCGGCGGTGGCGTTCGCCACGCCCGGCGCGCTGGCCCAGGACGACGGGTCGTCGCAGCTCCAGATCCGTGCGGTCGACAGCCGCGACCCGTCGTCGGTGGCGATGGTCGTCGGCTGGACCGGCGACCCGAGCGACCTCGAGTCCGGCACCATCGTCGAGAACGGCAACGAGCACTCCCCAGACGACGTCGTGCCGCTGCCGGGCGGGCTGCTCGCCACCGTGCTGGTCGTCGACAACTCAGAGGCGATGGACGCCGGCGGGGCATTGGTGCAGGCACGCGAAGCTGCCGCCACCTACGTCCGCGACGCACCCGACGGCGAGGTCATCGGCCTCGTCTCGGTGGGTGGGTCTGGTCGTGTGGTCCAACGTCTGACGACCGATCGCAACCGCCTGCTCGTGGCGATCGACACCCTCGCCCCCACTGGCAACAGCGCCCTGTGGAACGGCATCGATGCCGCGTCGCAGATGCTCGGAACGAGCGACGGCCGTGAGGGCAACGTGGTCGTCATCGCAGGTGGCCCCAACGTCGCGTCGACCATCCCGCAGTCCCAGGCCCGTGGTAGCGCGGTCTCCCAGGAGGCCACCGTCCACGCCGTCGGCCTGGTCGGCCGCGGTCTCGACGAGGCCGGCCTGCGCGACATCGTTAACGCCACGGGCGGCGTCTACAGCAGCCAGGAGAACCCGACGGCGCTGGTCGACGCGGTCGCCGCCATCGGCGAGCACGTCGCCAGCCAGTACGTCGTCACCTACAGCACCGAGACGCCGACCGGTCCGGTCGACCTGACGTTCAGCGCCGGCGGCGAGCAGGCCTCGGTGTCGTTCGTGAGTGGCGGTGTCGCGAAGGGCGCCGCTGCGCTTCGGCCCATCGCAGGCGAGGACCCGGGCGGCATCGGGTTCTTCCGCGACAACGGCTTCATCCTCGGCCTGGTCCTGGGGGCGGTGGCGGTGACATTGGGCATCTTCGCCGTCGGCAGCCTGATGGTCAGCGATCGGGGCAGCCTCGACACGATGCTGGAGCAGTACACCGACACCGGTCCAGCGCCGCTCGACGACGATGACAACTCTGGGATGGCCCACACGGCGTTCATCCAGCGAGCGGTCAGCCTCACCGAGGGCTTCGCCGAACGACGGGGGATCCTCGCCAGGGTCGAGGGCATGCTCGAGAAGGCGAACCTGCCGCTGCGAGCGGGTGAAGCGATCTTCTTCTACGCGGCGGGCCTCGTCCTGCTGTTCGCGATCGTGTTCGTGCTCACCGAGGGGAACATCATCCTCACCCTCGCGGCGACCGGCATCGGGGCGCTCCTTCCCCCGGCGATCGTCAACTACCTCGGCTCGCGCCGCCAGAAGCAGTTCGTGGCGCAGCTCCCCGACATGCTCCAGCTCCTCGCGGGCACACTGCGCGCCGGCTACTCGCTGATGCAGGGCGTCGAGGCGGTCTCGACCGAGGTGACCGACCCGATGGGCCACGAGCTGCGCCGCATCGTCACCGAGTCCCGGCTCGGCCGCCCGCTGGAGGACGCCCTCCAGGCGTCGGCCGAGCGGATGGACAGCCCGGACTTCCAGTGGGCCGTCATGGCCATCGGCATCCAGCGCGAGGTCGGCGGCAACCTGGCCGAGCTCCTTCTCACCGTCGCCGACACGATGGTGCAGCGTGAGCGCCTTCGCCGCGACGTCGCGGCACTGACCGCCGAGGGCAAGATCTCGGCGATCGTCCTGGGCCTGCTGCCGCTGGGCCTCGGTCTGGCGATGTGGATGTTGAACCCGGAGTACATCTCCGTGCTGTTCGACACGACATTCGGAAACATCCTGCTGGGTGGGGCGATCGTCCTAGCGGGCATCGGCTTCTACTGGATGAAGAAGGTGATCGAGGTTGATATCTGATCTGCCACTCGAATTGATCGTCGGCGGCATCGGTCTCGCGATCGGCCTCGCACTCTTCTTCGTCCTGTCCCAGGCTGAGGACAAGTCCGTCGTACGCGAGTCGCTGCGCCAGCTCGACGGCTACGAGGTCGAGAACGTACGCGACCAGGAGCTGCTGAACCCACTCACGGATCGTGCCGTCAAGCCGATCCTAGAAGGTCTCACGGGCCTGGGTCGGCGGTTCACGCCGGACGGTTACGTCGACCAGGCGAAGCTCAAACTCGTGCGTGCCGGCCGGCCGGGGCCCGACGCGGCCGACCGCTTCCTGGCCATTCGCGTGGTCACCGTCGCGCTCGTCCCGGTGGCCTTCATCGTCAACTACCTGTGGAACCCGTTCGGCTTGGAGGGCATGCTGCACCACGCGGCGTTCGGGCTCGCCGCCTTCGCGCTCATCGCCGGTCCCGACGCGATCCTGAACCGCCAGGTCGAGGAGCGGCAGTACCAGCTCCGTCGCTCGCTTCCCGACATCATGGACCTGCTCGTGATCTCGGTCGAGGCCGGTCTCGGCTTCGAGCAGGCCCTCGACAAGGTCATTAACAACGTGCCCGGTCCGCTATCGCAGGAGTTCGCACGGGTGCTCGGCGAGGTGCGGGCGGGCGCGACGCGTGCCGACGCCATGCGTCAGCTCGACGAGCGCACCGACGTGCCAGAGATCCGCTCCTTTGTGTTGGCCATCCTCCAGGCCGATACCTTCGGCGTGTCGATCGGGCGGGTGCTGCGCTCGCAGGCCGACGAGATGCGCATCAAGCGCCGCCAGCTCGCCCAGGAGCGGGCCCAGAAGGCTCCGGTGAAGATGATGGTGCCGATGGTGTTCTGCGTGTTCCCGGCGTTGTTCGTCGTCGTGCTCGGTCCCGCCATCATCAACATCCGCGAGACCTTCTAGCGCCTCTGCCGATGGAGGTCGACGCGACCGAGGTCGCTGACACAGATGTCGTGCGCGCTCCCCGGCCGGGCGGCTGGCGCCTCGGAACCGCGATCGGCGCGCTCTTCGCGCTCGTGGGCGCGGTGGTCGGCATGGGCCGGCTGGGCGACAACAGCTTCTTCACCCACCTGGCGACGGGCCGCGTCATCATCGACACCGGGTCGGTGCCCAGCGCCGACCCCTACACCTTCCACGCATTGGGTGAGCCGTGGACGGTCCAGTCGTGGCTGGTGTCACTCGCCTACGCAGGAAGCGACGAGCTGATCGGATTGGCCGGTCCGCGCCTGATCCACATGGCGCTGGGGGCGGCTGTCGCGGCGATGATCTGGTGGCTCACGCGGGCGGTCGTGACGCTCATTCCGCGCGTCGTCGTCGCGGGGATCTGTCTGGTCGCTGGTGCGTGGATGTGGGCGGAGCGGCCTCTTATGGTCGGCCTCCTCTGCTTCTGCTTGCTCTTCGTACTCGCCGAACGTGGCTCCATCTGGTGGGCGCTGCCGCTGATGTGGATGTGGGTGAACAGCCACGGAAGCTTTCCGCTCGCGCTGGTGCTCATGGCCGCGATGCTCGCCGGTCGTCGCCTTGATGGTGGCGACACCTCCCGGTTGGTGCGCCTGACAGGCGCGGTGGCCGTTGGCACGCTGATCGGCGGACTGGTGTCACCTGCGGCGGGTCGGATACTGGTCTTTCCCCTCACGGCTCTCGAACGTTCCGACCAGTTCCAATCGGTCCTCGAGTGGCAGTCGCCCGACTTCTCCGACCTTGGCCCGCGGATGTTCCTCGCCCAGCTCCTCCTCGCGATGCTGGTCGCCAGACGCGTTCGTCGGTGGGAGGTCGTCATCCCTGCCGTGTTGTTCGTCGCTGCGGCCCTCCTCAGCGTACGGAACGTCCCGATGGCGGCGGTCACGCTCACGCCATGGCTGGCGGCGGCCGCCCCAACGCTGGGCTCGTTGACCTCAGACGCCAGGTCTCGTCTCGGCACCGCCCTCGGCGCTGTGGCGATCACCGGGTTCGTGGTCGCCGGGTTCAGCCTCGTCGGCGACGATCACCTCGACCCCTGGGGCTATCCCATCGCCGAGATCCTCCACCTCGAGGACGAGGGCGTTCTGCCGTCAGGGGCCCGTGTCGCATACGAGGAGAAGGTCGGCAACTACCTGGAGTACCGATACGGGCCAACCGGCGACATCTTCTTCGACGACCGCTTCGACTTCTACTCCCGCGAGACCCTCGACGAGATGATCGAGCTGCGCAACGGGAGACGCGTGCTCGAGGTCCTCGACGAGTACGACATCGATGTCGTCATCTGGAAGGCTGACAGCACGATCCCCGAGATCCTGCGGCTCTCCGACGACTGGAGCGAGGACCCGGCTGTAGAGCCGCTCACCGGTGCCCCGGAGACCGACGACCGGACGACAGGCTGGGTCATCTTCCGGCGTCGCTGAGCGCTGCACGACCTCCAGACGCGCAGGGATCCCGGACCGAATCGGCCCGGGATCCCTTGGGTACTGCCTGAGTGTTGATCGTCAGGTGTCGAACATCGAAGAGCCGGACGACGAGTAGCTGTCGCGGGTGGCCTCACCGAAGAAGGTGACCGCGCCGAGGCACACGACCGCGATCAGTGCCACCAGCAGCGCGTACTCGACGAGGGATGCTCCCCTGTCACGCTCCGGGCGGACCTCGATACGACCTGCGACGATCGGCGCCTCGATGCAAGCGGGAGTGTGCGGCATTGCGAGCTCCTCTGTCGAGAACGACGAAGGGGGCCGGACCAGCGGCCCGGCCCCCTTCAGTGTCGTACGGACGACGATCGATCAGCCGCCGGAGACGGCAGAGCCGACCGCGGAGAACTTGTCCGACGCCGAGTTGCCGAGGAAGGTCACGGCGGCGATGCAGACGACGGCGATGAGGGCCACGAGCAGGGCGTACTCCACGAGGGAGGCGCCACGGTCGCTGTCGATGTGGGCCTTGATCCAAGCGGTGAGGACGTTGAACTGGGTCAGCATGGGGTTGGACTCCCTATAGGTGATGGTTACGGGACCCCATGTTTGGGGACCACTTCCTTCTGTCGCAGTAACCATCGGCCGTTCCATCCCGAACATGAATAGGACATTCGGCCTATTTCGACCACGCTCCGCGTCAGTCCAACGACACGATGCCCATGCGCACGGCCTGGAGGACGGCCTGGGTCC
>CAZBTQ010000116.1:0-9266 GCA_964494405.1 uncultured Iamiaceae bacterium | reverse complement strand
TCAGCGCGACTCATCCGCGAGATTTCGAGGCGAGTCAGGGCGCGAGACGGGAGATGGTCCATGACAGCGGGCGCGACACAGCCGAGACGTCGACGCCATCACCGGCCACCTGCAAGTAGACGAGCCGGTCGTGCAGGCGGTCGGCGCGGCCCTGCCACAGCTCGATGCGGTCCGGCACGAGCCGCAGGCCACCCCAGTGCGGCGGCCGAGGCACGACCCGGTCGGGCGCGAACCGCGCCTCGACCTCTGCGACCCGGCGCACCAGCTCGTCACGATCGGCGATCGGCTCGCTCTGCGGCGAGGCCCATGCCCCGATCTGGCTGCCGCGCGGGCGGGTCGCGAAGTAGGCGGCGGACTCCTCGTCGCTGGTGCGCTCGACGCGCCCCTCGACGCGCACCTGGCGCGACAGCTCGGCCCAGGTGAACGTGAGCGCGGCCCAGGGGTTGGCGGCGAGCTCCCGGCCCTTGCGGCTGTCGTAGTTCGTGAACACCACGAAGCCCCCGCCCGACACACCCTTCAACAAGACGGTGCGCGCCGACGGACGCCCGTCCGGCCCGACGGTGGACAGGACCACGGCGGTGGGTTCGGCGGTGTTCGACGCCTGGGCATCGTCCATCCACCGGCCGAACTGGATCAGCGGGTCGGCGTCGACCGACCCGATGTCGATGCCCGACGTGTCGTACTCACGGCGTTGTCGGCTGAGGTCCACGCCCACAGTGAACCAGCCTGAGCCGGCCGGGCAGCCCGCCAGAACCGTGAACGTTCGCGGCCGACCCTCGACCGCGAACGTGCACAGAACCAGAACAGGGGGTCAGCCGGCGAGGTCGGCCAACGACTCGAGGCCGAACTTGTCGGCGGTCTCGCGGGTGACGACGAACGCGTTCGAGTCGACCGCGTCGGAGTGCGCGGTGGCAACGAGGCCGAGCGGCTCGAGGTAGCCGCGGAGGAGCTCGGTCGTCTCCTCCGCGTCACCGGTGGCCTCCCCCGCACCCTCGTTCAGGAACTCGAGGGCCGACGCGGCGTACTCCAGCGTGAAGTTGATGTCGCCGCTCTCGAACGAGGCGAACACGATGTCGCGGTACCCGCCGAGGTCCTGGTACTCGACGGGGTAGCCGCGGGCCTCGAGGGCCTGGCCGTACACCTGGGAGAGGATCACGCTCTCGCCGAAGTCCTGGGCGCCGATCGTGATGGTCGGGCCGTCGGGGGGAGCGTCGCCGTCGGCGTCGAGCAGGCCCTCGTTCTCGAGGAACCTGGCGGCGACGTCGTCCGCGTCGATCAGCTCGATCTCGAACAGGCGGTTCAGCTCGGTGAGGGCCTCGGTGTTGAGCGCACCCGAGACCTCGTCGACAACCGCTTCGAGGTCGTCTCCGTATGCGTCGACGAGCTCGTCGCTCATGACGGGGACGATGTTGTCAGCGTTGATCAGACCTTCGGGGTCAGCGAGCACGATCCAATCGTTCTCGGCGATCTGACCGTTGGTGGAGAAGAGCACCGCGATGTCGATCTCGCCGCCCTTCAGCGCCTCGACGGTGAGCGGGCCACCGCCGTCGAGCTCGACGAAGTTCTCAGAGAGGTCGACGCCGTACACCTCCTGGAGGCCGGTGAGGCAGAACGGGTTCGTCGGGCAGTCGGGCGGGCCGCCGAGGCGCAGCTCGGACAGGTCGGCGCTCGACTCGGAGCCGCCGTCGTCGTCGCCGCACGCGGCTGCGACGAGCGACAAGGTGGCGAGGAGCGCCAACAGCAGCGCCCAGGGTCGGTGTCGCAGGTTCATGGTCAGGTCCTTCCCGGCGTCGGTCAGCCGTTGGGTGTTGTCGATCAGGCGAGCTGGGCCCCGGGCGGCACCGCGGGATCCATGGGGGTTCGTCCTACGGATCGGCGAACGCCCATCCTGGCACCTCGTCGCCGGCGCCATGGGGTGAGCGCGCGCTCGGTGCCGGAGAAGCCGACCTCGGTGAGGATGGCGAGCAGGGCGACGAGCAACCCGCCGGTGAGGGTCTTGCCGTCGTCGAACTGGGCGATGCCCTGCACGACCAGCGAGCCGAGGCACTGGAAGCCGACGAGCGCTCCGAGGGTCGCAGTCGCCACGACCTGCACGGCCGAGAGCCGCAGGCCGGTCAGCACCATCGGCACCGCGATCGGCAGCTCGACCTGCAACAGCACCTGGCGCGGACGCAGGCCCATGCCCCGCGCCGACTCGACGACGCCACGGTCGACGCCGCGGATGCCGGTGTAGGAGCTCGCGAAGATCGGCGGGATGGCGAGGATCACCAGCGGGACGAGCGTCGGCCAGAACCCGAGCCCCAGCCCGAACTGGATGGAGATCGGCAACGCCAGCGCGAGGATGCCGAAGCTCGGGAGCGCCCGGCCGAGGTTCACCACCGACACCGCGAGCGTCCCGCCCCGACGAACGTGGCCGAGCACGACCGCGGGGGGCACGGCGATGACCGCAGCGATCACCACCGCGGTCGCCGAGATCTTCACGTGCGCCCACGTGAGCGCGACGATGCCGCCCTGGCCCGTCCAGTTGTCAGCGGTCGTCAGATAGGCCCACAGCTCGCCGAGCGCGTCCATCAGGCCGCAACCCCCCGCCTCGCCCACGGCGTCAGGGCACGCTCGACCAGCACGAGCGCCAGGTCGAGGACCAGCGCGAGCAACAGCGACAAGACGGTGCCGAGCACGATCGGGGTGGAGAAGTTGCGCCGCAGCCCGTCGAGGATGAACACGCCGTAGCCACCGGCACCGACCAGCGAGGTGATCGTGACCAGGCCCACGACGGTGACGGTGGCGATGCGGATGCCGGCGACGATCGTCGGCGTCGCCAGCCGCAGGTCGACCGACACGAACCGCCGTATCGTCGTGTACCCCATCCCGTCCGCCGCCTCCTTGATGGCCGGTGAGACGCCGTCGACGCCGGCGACCACGTTGCGGATGAGGATCAGCAGCGTGTAGCTCACGAGCGCGATCTGGGCGGTGACGAAGCCGAGCCCGGTGATCGGGACGAGGAAGCCGAACAGGGCGATGCTCGGGATCGTGTACAGCAGCCCGGTCACCCACGTGATCGGCGCATACGCGGGACGCCACGCGAGGGAGATGGCCGACAGCACGAGGGAGATGACGAGGCCGATCGCGACCGCCACGAAGGTGAGCTGGAGGTGCTCGATCGTGGCCTCCCACACCTCGTCCCATCGCTGGCTGATCCAGGTCCACGAGACGAGCTCGTCGCGCAGCGACGCCTGGGCCACAACCAGGGTGCGGATCACGTCGGGGCGTCTCCGTGGATTCGACCGATGCCCTCGGCGATGTCGGCGACCGTGGCCATGCCCAGGTACCGCCCTGTCTCGTCGCGCACGACCGCGACGCGGGTGCGTGAGGTGACGATGACGTCGAGCGCTTCGCGCAGCGGTGTGCCCGGCGTGACCGTCGCCGCGAACCCCTTGCGGGGAGCGTCGCCGACTCGCATCAGCCCTTCGAGGTCGTCGCCCCAGACCCAGCCGAGGATCTCGCCGCCCTCGACGACACCGATCCAGTCCAGCGCGTCGGCGGTCATCACCGCGTAGGCCTCCGAGGGATGCGCCGACGTCTCCACGACCCAGCCCGTGGTCAGCTCGACCTCGCCGACCGACAGCAACGCCAGGCGCTTGAGCCCACGCTCGCGGCCGAGGAACTGCTCGACGAACGGCGACGCCGGCGCCGCGAGGACATCGGCCGGCCGACCCTGCTGCGCGATGATGCCGCCGACCTCGAACAGCACCATGCGGTCACCGAGCTTGATGGCCTCGTCGATGTCGTGGGTGACGAGCACGATCGTCTTCTGCACGCGGGCCTGCAGCGCCAGCAGCTCGTCCTGGAGGCGGGACCGCACGATGGGGTCGACCGCGCTGTACGGCTCGTCCATCAACAAGATGGGAGGGTCGGCGGCGAGGGCGCGGGCGACGCCGACGCGCTGCTGCTGCCCGCCGGACAGCTCGGCTGGATATCGACGCAGCATCGCCGGTTCGAGCCCGACGAGCTCGACCAGCTCGTCGACCCGCGAGGCCACGCGGCGCTTGTCCCAGCCGAGCAGGCGGGGAACGGTTGCGATGTTGTCGGCGATGGTCTTGTGGGGGAACAGGCCGATCTGCTGGATGACGTAGCCGATCTGGCGCCGCAGCTCGGGCTTGCGCATCGACTCGATGTCGCGGCCGAGCACCTCGATCGTCCCCGCGCTCGGCTCGACGAGTCGGTTGATCATCTTGAGCGTCGTGGTCTTCCCGCAGCCGGAGGGCCCGACGAACGTGACGATCTCGCCGACGGGCACCTCGAGGTCGAGGGAGGTGACCGCGGGTGTCGGCGCGCCGGGGAACCGCTTCTCGACGCCGGACAGCCGGATGGCCGTGTCGCCAGGGGTACGAACCGTGCCGGTCGACTCCGCCGGAGGCGTCACGTGGAGCCGATGGCCTCGCTGCCGCCCATGTAGGGCTGGAGCACCTTCGGGACGGCGATCGTCCCGTCGGCCTGGCGATGCGTCTCGACGAGGGCGGCCCAGGTGCGCGCCCAGCCCATGGCCGAGCCGTTCACGGTGTGGATCACCTCGGGCGAAGCGCCGGCCTCGGCCCGGTACCGGATGTTGGCCCGGCGGGCCTGGTAGTCGCTGAACCACGACACCGAGCTGACCTCGAGCCACATGTCGCAGCCGGGTGCGTACGCCTCGATGTCCCAGGTGCGCGCCGCCGAGTTGCCGAGGTCGCCGGTGCACAGGTCGACCACCCGGTAGGCGAGGCCCAGGTCGGACAGGATCGACTCGCTGCGGGCGAGGATGTCCTCCTGGCAGGCGATGGCCTGGTCCGCGCCCGCGGCGTACGCCAGCAGCTCGACCTTGTCGAACTCGTGGCTGCGCAGCAGTCCACGGGTGTCCCGGCCGGCGGACCCGGCCTCGCGCCGGTAGCAGGACGTGTACGCCATGAACCGCATGGGCAGGTCGGCGGCGTCGAAGATCTGGTCGCGGCCCATCGACGTGAGCGGCACCTCAGCGGTGGGGATCGCCCAGAGCTCGTCGCGCTCGATGTGGTAGGCGTCCTCCTCGAACTTCGGCAGGTGGCCCGTGGCGATCATTGTGTCGGTGCGCACCAGCGTCGGCGGGCGGATCTCCTCGAAGGCATCGCCGTTGCGGTCGAGCGAGAGCTGCACGAGGGCGCGCAGCAGGCGGGCGCCCTGGCCGCGGTACATCGAGAACATGGCGCCGGCGATGCGGGTGGCGGCGTCGGGATCGAGCAGGCCGAGCTCGGCGCCGATGTCCCAGTGGGGCACCCGCTGGTGAGGCTCGTAGGAGTCGGGGTCGAACCCCTCGGTGCGCAGCACGACGTTGTCGTCCTCGGATGCCCCGTCGGGCGCGTCGTCGCTCGGGATGTTGGGGATCCGCAACAGGAGCTGGCGCAACGTCTCGTCGATGGCGTCGGCCTGGGCGTCGAGCTCCTTCTCGCGGGTGCCCGCGGCCTTGGAGTCGGCCTGGAGCGCCTCGGCCTCGTCGCGCTTGCCCTCGCGGTACAGCGCCCCGATCTGCTTGGAGAGCACATTGACCGTGGCGCGCAGCTCGTCGCGCTCGCCGACGAGGGTGCGTCGCTCCGTGTCCACCCGGACGACCTCGTCGATCGACGACCCCGCGTCGCCCCGCCGAGCGATCGCGGCAGCCACCGCGTCGGGTTCGGACCGGATCCGGCGCAGGTCGATCATGGTGGAACGCTAGCAACCGTGCCCACGATCCGAGCCACAGGATTGGGGCGACGCGCTGGCCGTCGTTAGCGTCGAGCGCCGTGGACGCCGCCGTCGAGGTCCGGGACCTCACCATCCGCTACGGCGACCTCGTCGCGGTCGACGGGGTGTCGTTCGACGCGGCAGCGGGCGAGGTCACGGCGCTCCTCGGCCCGAACGGTGCCGGCAAGACCTCCACCATCGAGTCGGTCGAGGGCTACCGCTCGCCGGCAGGCGGTTCGGTGCGCGTGCTCGGCCTCGACCCGCAGGCCGACCACGACCGCGTGGTGGCGAGCCTCGGGATCATGTTGCAGGACGGCGGGGTGTACCCGGGGATCCGTGCCGGGGAGGCGGTCGACCTCTTCGCTGCGTACTACCAGGACCCTCTGCCGCCCGCCGACCTGCTGGAGCGCGTCGGTCTGGCCGAGCGCAGGACGACGACCTGGCGGCGCCTGTCGGGCGGAGAGCAGCAGCGGCTGTCGCTGGCGTTGGCGTTGGTGGGCCGGCCCCGGGTGGTCATCCTCGACGAGCCCACGGCCGGGCTCGACGTCGACGGGCGCCGGCTCGTGCACCAGGTCGTGGACGAGCTCCGCAGCGACGGCGTGGCGGTGCTGCTCGCCACCCACGACCTGGCCGACGCCGACGCGCAAGCCGACCACGTCGTCATCATCGACCGAGGGCGGGTGGTCGCCGACGGCACGCTGAAGGAGGTGCTCGCCGGCACGGGAGACGAGATCCGCTTCAGCTCGACACCTGGTCTCGACACCGGCTCATTGGGCACATACGTCGGCGGCGCCACCACCGAGATCACTCCCGGCGAGTACCTGGTGGCCGCATCGCCCGACCCCGCCCGGATCGCCCGGCTGACCGGCTGGCTGGCGGATCGCGATGCGGCCCTCGGCGACCTGCGCGCCGGGCGGCAACGCCTCCAGGAGGTCTTCGAACGACTCACCCGACCGGACGGGGAGCAATCGTGAACGCGCTCATGGCCCAGACCCGGGCCGAGCTGCGCCTCAACCTTCGCAACGGTGAGCAGCTCCTGTTGATGCTCGGCATCCCCGTGCTGCTGCTGGTGTTCTTCTCCCAGGTCGAGGTGCTGCCCCTGCCCGAAGGAGTGGACGACCCGATCGAGTTCCTGGCGCCTGGCGTCCTCGCACTCGCGGTGCTGTCCACCGCGTTCACGGGCCTCGCGATCGCCACCGGCTTCGACCGCCAGTACGGGGTCCTGAAGCGCCTCGGTGCGACGCCGCTCGGCCGCCCGCGCCTCCTGGCCGCGAAGACCGCGGTGGTGGTCGCCGTCGAGGTCGTCCAGGTGGCGGTGCTGGTCCCCGTGGCGCTGCTGCTCGGCTGGGAGCCGTCGGTCTCGCCGCTGCCGGTGCTCGTCGCGGTGGTGCTGGCGTCGATCGCCTTCGCGGGGGTCGCGCTGCTGATGGCCGGCACGCTGCCCGGGCTCGTGGTGCTCGCGGCCGCCAACGGGGTCTACGTGGTGCTGCTCCTGTTCGGCGACCTGGTGATCCCGCTCGACGAGCTGCCCGACGCCGTCGCCACCATCGCCCGACTGCTGCCCACCGCCGCGCTCGCCGAGATCCTCCGCGGCGGCTTCGGCGACGAGGCGGCATCGGGCCGAGCGTGGCTGGTGCTCATCGCCTGGGCGGTGGCAGCGCCTGTGGCCGCAGCGCGCGCGTTCCGCTGGGAGTAGGGGTGCTGGATCAGGCGCCGGACCAGAACTCGAAGGTCGACAGCGTGGCGATGTAGCAGGCCATCGCGGTGATGATGCCCGCAACGAAGACCCCGCTGAACAGCTTCGAGTCGAACTTCAGGTGCATGAAGAACGCAGCGACGTAATAGAACTTGATCGTCATCAACACCAAGAGGATGGGGATGACCAACGAGCCGAGCGCGTCCTCGGCCGGATAGGTGGCCACCTCTGCTGCGGTCAATGCAGCGAGGATGAGGGCGATCTTGACGTAGGTCTTCTCGCCCGGATGGGCGTGCTCGTCGGCGTCGTCGCTGGTGTGGACGTCGGTCGTGGCCGCGGTCATCGATCGCTCCTAGGGGATGAGGTAGACGATCGTGAAGATGAGCACCCACACGATGTCGACGAAGTGCCAGTACAAGCCGACGATCTCAACCGTCTCGGACTGCGCCACGGTGATCTTGCCCCGCACCGCCAAGGCGAACACCGACAGCAGCATGACGATGCCGACGGTGACGTGGACCCCGTGGAAGCCGGTGAGCGTGTAGAAGGCCGAGGCGAAGATGTTGGTCGTGAAGCCGAGGCCGTGGTGGTAGAAGGCCGTGAACTCGTACACCTGGCCGGCGATGAAGGTCGAGCCCAGCAGCGCGGTCGTGAGCAGCCAGACCTTCAGACGGAAGTAGTCGGCCCGCTGCACCGCAGCGAGCGCCAACACCATCGTGAGCGAGCTCATCAGCAGCACGAACGAGCTGGCCGACGTGAAGTAGATGTCGTAGATGTCGCGGGGCGCGATGCCGCCCTCGGGCACCCGATCCTTGTAGAGCAGGTACGTCGAGATCAGCCCGCCGAAGAGCATGCACTCGGACCCGAGGAACACCCACATGGCCAGCTTGTTGTTGGACAAGCCGGTGGAGGTGTCGTGGTGCGGGGCGTGGTAGGTCGTGTCGTCGCCGGGAGCGACCAGCGTCTCAGCCAACGGGGGCCTCCTCCGGCTCGGCTGCCACCGCTTCGTCGGCGGTCGCGCCCTCCTGATCCTCCGACGCCGCGGGATCGGCGGAGTCGGCGGCATCGTCGGAGGGAGCGGTGTGGTCGTCGTCGTGGTGCCCGCCGGCCTCGAGGTCATCGGGCGGCTCCATCACCCAGCCGTACAGGCCAACGACGAGGATGACCGCGCCGAGGATCGCGAGCGGCACGGTGAAGATGAGGCCCCAGGCGATGAGCGGCAGCCCGACCGCGGTGACCAGCGGCCAGTACGACGGCGAGGGGAGGTGGACGCCCGTGCCGTCGCCTTCCTGCGCGACCTCGACACCCGTGGCGACACGGCGGATCAGGCCGTCGTCATCTTCGGCGTACTTGCGGTGCCAGAACTCGTCGAGCTGGGTGACGGTGGGGATCTCGTCGAAGTTGTGCTCGGGGGTCGGGCTCTGGATCATCCACTCGAGGCTGCGCGCGTCCCACGGGTCGGGTCCGACCGGCGGTAGCGACTTCGCCTTCCGCTTGCTGGCGAAGATGTTGATGATGAACAGCAGGATCGACGTCGCCAGGATGAACGCACCGATGGTGGCGACGAAGTTCCAGAACTCGAAGCCGTAGTTGGCGTCGTAGGTGAAGACGCGGCGGCTCATGCCCTGGAGGCCGAGGATGTGCATCGGCCCGAACGTCAGGTTGAAGCCGAGGAGCAGCGTCCAGAAGTTCCACTTGCCGAGCTTCTCGCCGAGCTTGTAGCCGAACGCCTTCGGCCACCAGAAGTAGAAGCCCGACATGAACCCGAAGAACGCACCGCCGAACAGCACGTAGTGGAAGTGGGCGACGATGTAGTAGGTGTCGGTCTGCTGGGTGTCGG
>CAZBTQ010000115.1:0-9302 GCA_964494405.1 uncultured Iamiaceae bacterium | reverse complement strand
CCACGCGGGCGGCGGTACCCTCGTCGATGTTTCCGGCCATCGGGTGAGGGAGAGGCCAGGGCTCATGCCGAGATCGCTGTGGACCGGTTCGATCAACTTCGGGCTTGTGAGCGTCCCCGTGAAGCTGTTCAGCGCCACCGAGGACAAGGACATCCGCTTCCACCAGTTCGAGCGCGACACCGGCGAGCGGGTCCGCATCCGCCGCGTCGCCGAGGGCACCGACCGCGAGGTCCCCTTCGGCCAGATCGACAAGGGCTACGAGGTCGCACCTGGCGAGTACGTCATCGTCACCCCCGACGAGCTCGAGGCGGTCGAGCCCGGCCGGTCGAAGTCGATCGAGATCGAGGACTTCGTCGCCCTCGACGAGATCGACCCCGTCTACTTCGACTCCACCTACATGGTCGCTCCCGCCGACGAGGGCGCGGCGCGCCCCTACCGGGTGCTCCAGGCCGCGATGGAGCAATCGGGCAGGGCGGCGGTCGCCCGGTTCGTGATGCGCTCCAAGCAGCACATGGCCGTCGTGCGCCCCGCGAACGGCCGGCTCGTCATGGAGACCCTGTACTTCGCCGACGAGGTGCGGACCGCCGACGACATCACCGAGATGGGTCACCTCGACGGCGCCGCCGAGCCGTCGGACAAGGAGCTGGCGATGGCCGAGCAGCTCCTCGAGTCCCTGACCACCGACTGGGACCCCGAGCGATACGAGGACACGTACCGAGTGCGGGTGCTCGAGCTCATCGAGTCCAAGGCCGAGGGCAAGGCGATCGTCACCGACAAGGACGAGGAGTCGGCGCCCGTCATCGACCTGATGGCGGCGCTCGAGGCGAGCGTGAAGCGGGCGAAGGCCGGCCGCGCGGCCGCCCGCGGCGGGCCCAGCAGCGACGCCGCTGACTCGTCCGCCGATGGCGCGGACAGCGATGGCGTGGCCGAGATGAGCAAGGACGACCTCTACGAGGAGGCGCAGCGCCTCGACATCGCCGGCCGATCGAAGATGACCAAGGACGAGCTCGCCGACGCCGTCGCCGCGGCGACCTCGAAGAAGGGTCGGCGGGCGTCCTGACGCTCACGCCGCTCCAGCAGGCGATCCGCGACGCAGTCGCCGACCTCGGGGTGGGCGAGGTGGTGTCCTACGGCGAGATCGCCCGACGGGCTGGTCGTCCCGGAGCGGCCCGCGCGGTGGGCGCGTTCCTGGCCGAGCACGGCGGCGATCTGCCGTGGTGGCGGGTCGTGCGGGCCAGCGGTTCGGTCGCACCGCACAAGCCGGTCGAGCAGGCGAGACGGCTGCGAGCCGAAGGCGTCGAGGTGGTCGGCGATCGCGTGCGCGATGCCCTTCCCGATCGGTAGCCGCGGTCTACGTGGTCGGCACCTGCCACACCGAGACGTGGGATGGGCTGTCGCCGGTGAACGGCGACCGGTCCCAGTCAGCCCAGCGGTGGCGGAGGCTCATGCCGGCGATGCGCGCCATGAGGTCGAGCTCGGATGGCCACACGTATCGGAACGGCGTGCGGAACTCCTTGGCCTCGTCGACGCCGGTGCGAAAGTGGTGGGACATGGCCTGCTGCGCGACCAGATCCGTGTAGCGGTCGTACCCCACGTAGCCGGGTGCGTGGGAGAAGACCTGCGCGTCGGTGCCAGGCGGCAACGATCGCAGGCGGGGCACGCCGCACTCGATGACGAAGTGCCCACCCGGCTCGAGGTGCGCGGCGGCGTTGGTGAAGCAGGCCACCTGAGCGTCCTGGGTCATCACGTTGCCGATGGTGTTGAAGACCAGGTACACGAGCGTGAACCTGCCGTCGACCCGGGTCGTCGTCATGTCGCCGCGGGTCGCCTCGATGCTTGTGGCACCCACCTTCGCCCGAAGTGTGCGGAGCATCGGTTCGGACGAGTCGATCCCGGCGACGCGGACCCCGCGTGCTGCCAGTGGCACGGCCACGCGGCCGGTCCCGATCGCGAGCTCGAGCGCTGGGCCGTCACCGGCGAGGTCGGCGAGGACGTCGACGGTGGCGGCGATGACGGCGGGATCGAACTGCGGCCCGTCGCTGGCGTCGTAGCGGCCAGCGGCGTCGTCATCCCAGAGCTCGTCAGGCACCGCGGGAGTCTGCACGGCGGGCAGGTCTCGGGCCACCGCTTTCGATCAGGCGGGCGGTGTCCAACCGGGGTCCCAGCCGTGCACGACGACCTCGTCGAGCGCGACCAGCCCGCCGATCGCGGCCGGCATGTCGATGCCGCCGGCTGCGGTCATCCCCGCCCAGGCGTGCGGCTGCGTCGGTGGCGGGGGAGATGTCGAGCACCGAGGCCCTCCTCGGTCGTCGTGCGAGTGGTGACGCACCGGTCGGCCGGGACTCATCGCGGCGGGTCGATGACCAGGCGCTCGTCGCGGCGGTGCACCTCGAGGACGAGGTCGAACCGATCGATCTCGACGCACGCGTCGACGTCGCCTGGATCGACACCCGTGTAGCCCCGGGCCGGGCCGGCGAGCAGCTCCGCAGCGGTGGTCGAATGTCGTACCCGGTCGACGGTGTCGGCCGGCGGGGGGTCGCCGGACACGAGGGCAGCGATGTGCTCGGCGCACGCGAGGTCCTCGTCGCCGCCCGTGACGACGTAGGTGACGTGGGAGGGGGCTGCCTCGCGGATGCGCCGGGCGGTGGCACTGGCGACGACGAGGCTCGCGCACAGGAGCAGGTCGGCGGCGCGGGCGGCCACCGCGCCCTGGGTCCCGTTGGTCGTCCGCTGCACGACGTGGCGGCCCGACAGGTCCAGTGACCGGATCTGCACCGGGGAGTTGTGGAGGTCGAACCCCGGCTTGGGGCGACCATCGCAGAACGCGAGGATGCGGTCGTCGGCCGCCTTCAGCGCCAGCGCCTCGTCGAGGTCGGCCACGAGGGTGATGCCGGCTGCCCCGAGGTGCAGCGCCCACGCGGCGGTGGTGAACGCCCGCAGGACGTCGACCACCACGACGGTGCCCGTGAGGCCCTCGGCCCCGGCCAGATCGCAGAAGGCGGTGGTGGGGGCCGGCGGGGTCATGGCCGGCGAGTCTTCCAGGCTCGGTACGATCTGGCGTCCGCGTTCGAGGGAGGCCGTCAGTGGTGCAGATCGTCGAGGCCGACGAGGTCACGCCCGCGATGGTCGAGGCGTTCCAGCGACTCACACCGCAGTTGTCGCGCTCCAACCCGCCGCCAGACGCCGACCTGCTCGCAACGATCGTTGCGTCGCCGGCGTCGCACCTGCTCCTCGCGCTCGACGACGACGGCGACATCGTCGGGACGCTCACCCTGATCGTGTTCCCCATCCCCACGGGCTGGCGGGGGTGGATCGAAGACGTGATCGTGGACGAAGCGGCGAACGGGCAGGGGATCGGCCAACAGCTCTCCGAGCACGCCATCGGCATGGCCCGGAACTTCGGGTGCACCACCGTCGACCTCACGTCGCGGCCGTCGCGCGAGGCGGCGAACCACATCTACAAGAAGGTGGGCTTCCAGGCCCGCGACACCAACATCTACCGGTTCGACCTGCGTTCCTAGCGCGCGTGCGATGACCCTCCCTCCCTCGCCGCCGGTGATCTACCCGCCCGCGGGCTGGTACCCGGTGTACGAGGGCCAGCTCGGCTGGTGGGACGGGACGCGGTGGACGTACCTGCCGACGCCGACGGTGCCCCGCACTCCGATCGGTGAGGAGGTTCGCGACGTGCCGGCGGCGCGCTCGTGGCTCGGCGTCGCGGTCGGCTTCGTCGTGGCGATCGGGTTGACGGCGATCGTCGCGTTCGCGCTCGACGACGTCGAGAACCAGTCCAACGTGTGGCTGGTGGTGGCGGTCGTCCCCATCTGGTTGGGGTTGCTGTCGGGTTGCGTCGTCGCCTCCGAGCGCAGCGGTGTGCGACTCAGCGAGTCGTGGGGGCTGCCGCGGACGCGGAAGGGCTGGGTCCGCGCCGTTGCCATCGGCGTCGGCCTCGGTGTCGCGATCCGCATCGCGGCGGGGCTCGTCGCTGCGCCGTTCATCCCGTTCCTCGACGACGACTCCCTCCCGTTCGGCCAGGTCGCTCCGCTCGTCGACGTCGACTCGACGTTCCTGTGGATGTTCGGCTTCATCGCGATCGTCGGTGCGCCGCTGTTCGAGGAGGCGTTCTTCCGAGGGGTGCTCCAGCCCACGTTGCTCGGGCGGCTCCGGGTGCCGGTCGCGATCTGCCTCCAGGGGCTCGTGTTCGGTGCGGTCCACTTCACGATCGGCGGCACCGCGGTGATCAACGCCATGACGGTCGTGTCCATCACGGTGGCGGGCATCGGCTTCGGCTGGCTCGCACACTGGACCCGCACGCTCGTCACCGCCGTCGTCGCCCACGCCACGTTCAACACGATCGCGGTGGCGTTCCTCGTGGCCTACCCGTGGCTCGAGGACCTCGCGAACGCTTGATCGTGCGCGGACCGGCTCGCGACGGCCGCGGGTTCAGCCTCGGTGGAGGGCGGTCCACCGACCGCGGCTCGACATGAACGAGCCGAGCGAGCGATACGACAGCGCCGAGATGACCGAGCCGAACGACAGGAACGACCCGACGGACGCGAACGACCCTGTGCTGCCGATCGACAAGGCGCTGCCGGTCGAGGCGATCGACAGGATCGATCCTGTGGACCACAGGGACAGGATCGAACCCCGTGAGCCGATCGACCACAGCGAGGTGGACGGGCGGACGGGCTCATCGATCGCGGCCTCCTGCCCTGTGGTGTCGGCCGGGCGGCTCCCGTCCTCGTCGAGTGGTTCTGGCACACCACCGACGCTAGCGACGATGAGTCCGCGAGTCCGGCGTCGTCCCGATGCACGTGGAGGAGAAGATCCGAGCGCTCGTCGTGGTGCCCGTCAGCCGCGACCGGGCGGTCGTCGTCGGACCGGTGAGCGGCCGCGCCGACCTCGACATGGTGGGCGACCTGTGTCGCCTGCACCTGTTGGGCTACCGCCTCGGACTCGGGCTGCGGGTGAGGGTGCTGTGTCCGGAGCTCGCGGAGGTGGTGGAGCTGGTCGGCTTGTCGGACCTACTCGTCCCCGACGGACCCGCCGTCGATGGCGCGGTGGGACCCGGCCACCTCGCCGCCCTCGACCGGCTGCGCGGGCACCACGCCGTCGGGACGACCGTCGTCGTCGAGGTGGGTCGGCACTCCGAAGGCGGGGAACAGGTCGGTGTCGAGGAAGTTGGTCCACGACGCGATGCGGCCGTCGTTGATCTCGAGGATGTGCAGCGCCCAGGGTGAGAAGCCCCCGGCCGGGTCACGGCGGTAGCTGGCGAAGGCGGGGCACCCGTTGCCCGAGCCCGCGGGCAGCATGCGACCGTCCTTGCACTCGATGCCCGGCCCGGTGATCCACGACACCACGTCGTCGGGTCCCTCGAACCAGATGGGGTACGGCGGCATCGAGAAGCGCACGTCGTCGCGCAGGAGCTGGACCAGGGTGGTCATGTCGTAGGCCTCGAACGCGGTGACGAACCGATCGAGGAGCTCGGCGTCGGCCTGGGCGAGCGGCACGGGGCGCACGTCGTCGAGGTCGGCGGCGGCCATGGTGGCGCGGGCCCGCTGGAGGGCGCTGTTGACCGACGCGACCGAGGTGTCGAGCAGGTCGGCGACTTCGGCGGCCGGCCAGCGCAGCACCTCGCAGAGCACGAGGACCGCCCGCTGGCGGGCCGGGAGGTGCTGGAGGGCGGCCACGAAGGCGAGCCGGATCGACTCGTGGACCTCGGCCGCGGTGGAGGGGTCGGCGCTCGACGCGACTCGCTCGTCGGGAATGGGGGAGAGCCAATGCACCTCGGACCAGGTTCCGCCGACGAGCGCCGGGTCGGGAGGCGACGCGGGGCCGAGGTCGACCGGCCGGGCCCGACGCTGGGGTGTGCGCCCCATGTCGATGCAGATGTTGGTGGCGATGCGGTAGAGCCACGAGCGCACCGAGGAGCGCCCCTCGAAGCCGTCGGCGGCGCGCCAGGCCCGGATGTAGGTCTCCTGGACGGCATCTTCGGCTTCAGAGGCAGATCCCAGCATCCGGTAGCAGTGCGCCGTGAGCTCTCGCCGGTAGGCGTCGAGCGCGGCGGCGTCGAGGCCCTCGGGGGTGGTGGCTGGGCTGCCTGCGGTGGTCACCTGACCATCGTACGAAGGCACGGTGACCCTGAACAGGGGTCACGGCCTTCGTCGGGCGCTCACGCAAGGGCGACCTCGCGGGCACCCGTGGCGCGCCTGCCCGATCTGTGTCTAAGGTCACCGCTCGGCGTGGACCCGGTCCGGGCGGACGGACCTCGCCGAGCAACCAGCGCTCGAGGAGGGTCCGTGCTCCACGTTCGATCCGGTGTCGGCAGGCGTCGCGCGCGCCTCGTCGCGCTGCTCGCCCTTCCCGGGCTCATGGGTGTCGCAGCCGTCCCCGCTGGCGCGCAGTCGCCAGTCCCGTCGGACTCATACATCGTGGTCATGGCCGCCGACCCGGCCGCCAGCTACGACGGGGACATCGCCGGTCTCGCAGCGACGACGCCGCCCGCGGGCGAAAAGCTCGACACCGACGCGCCTGCCGTCGAGCGGTACGTCGGCCACCTGGAGGACGACCAGCAGCAGGCCCTCGATGCTGCCGGGGTGCCCGCCGAGGACCGGGGTCGGTCGTTCACGTACGCGCTCAACGGCGTCGAGGCCGAGCTCACGCCTGACGAGGTCGCGCTGCTCGAACGCCAGCCGTCGGTGGCCAAGGTCGTGCCGAACAGCCTCCGCCAGCTCACCACCGACAATTCCGGCGACTTCCTCGGCCTCACCGACCGGCGCGGTGGGGCCTACGCCGCCGGGTACACCGGCGAGGACGTCGTCATCGGCGTGATCGACTCGGGCATCTGGCCCGAGCACCCGAGCTTCGCCGACGACGGCAGCTACGCCCCGCTCGTCGGGTTCGACGGTCTGGCGTGCGACTTCGGCGACACCGCCCACAACCCCGACGACGCACCGTTCGAGTGCAACGACAAGCTGCTCGGCGCGTACGACATGCGCGTCGCCTACAAGGCGGGGATCGGTCCCGAGGCGTACAACTCGGCGCGCGACTACGACGGCCACGGAACCCACACGGCGTCCACCGCCGCGGGCAACGCCGGCGTCTCGTCGTCGATCTACGGCATCCGCCGCGGCACGCTCAGCGGCGTCGCCCCCCGCGCACGGGTCATCACCTACTCGGCGTGCGGCGAGCTCGGCTGCGTCACGTCGGACCTGGTGGCGGCAACCGACCAGGCGGTCGCCGACGGCGTCGACGTCATCAACTACTCGATCGGCGGCGGCGCGTCGCTCACCGACCCCGCCGACCTCGCGTTCCTGTTCGCCGCGGACGCCAACGTCTGGGTCGCCACGTCGGCGGGCAACGCCGGCCCAGGCGCCGAGACCGTCGGCGGCCCTGCGACCGTGCCGTGGATCACCTCGGTCGGCGCCAGCACGCAGGACCGGACGTTCACGTCGCTCGTGTGGTTCGGCGCGTTCGGCCTCGCGACGGGTTCGAGCGTCACCCCCGGCACCCACGGCCGCGCCTTCCTGGTCGACGCCGAGGATCTCGGCAACCCCCTGTGCGACCCGGCGGTCGGCTTCAACGCCGACGTCTCGCGCAAGATCGTCCTGTGCGAGCGTGGCGGGGTCGCCCGCGTCGCCAAGAGCCAGGCGGTGGCCGACGCGGGTGGCGCCGGGATGATCCTGTTCAACAACGACGACCAGATGGCGCTGGTCACCGACAACCACTTCGTGCCGTCGGTGCTCGTCGACCACTCCACGGGCATGCGCCTGAAGGCGTACATCGACCGCAGCGGCCGCCTGGCACGGGCGATGATCACCACCGGCTTCCCGACACCCGCCCAGGGTTCGGTGATGGCCGACTTCTCGTCGCGAGGCGGCGACTCGGTGGCGCCCGACCTGATCAAGCCGGACGTCACCGCACCCGGCGTGAACATCCTTGCCGGCAACACGCCCACGCCCACCAACGGCTCGCCGGGCGAGCTCTTCCAATCGATCTCGGGCACGTCGATGTCGAGCCCGCACGTGGCGGGTGTGTTCGCGCTCATGCGCCAGGCGCATCCCGAGTGGTCGGCGGCGATGGCGAAGTCGGCGCTCATGACCACGGCTCGCCAGGACGTCCTGAAGGAGGATCGCGTCACCGTGGCCGATCCGTTCGACGTCGGGGCGGGCCACATCGACCCGTCGGCGCCGGTGAACGCCCCGGGTTCGCCGTTCGATCCCGGCCTCGTCTACGACGCCGGCTACCTCGACTACCTGGGCTTCCTGTGCGACGTCGAGCCGTCGATCTTCGTCGACCCCACCGGCACGTGCGCCACGCTCGCCGCCCTCGGCGTGCCGACCAGGGCCGTCGACCTCAACCTGCCGTCGATCGGCGCGAGTGCGGTCGCCGGCGAGGTCACGGTGTCTCGCGTCGTGACCTCGGTGGCGTCGTCGCCCGTGTCGTACACGGCGAAGGTCGAGGCACCGCCCGGCTACGCCGTGTCGGTCGAACCGGCGTCCTTGTCGCTCGCTCCGGGTGAGTCGGCGCCGGTCACCATCACCATCACCAACCTCGGCGCACCCGATGGCCAGTGGGCGTTCGGGGCGCTCACCTGGTCCGGGGGCGGCTACGAGGTGCGGAGCCCGATCGCGGCCCGTGCAGCGCGCTTCGCGAGCCCGGCATCGGTCACCGGCTCTGGCACCGACGGTTCGGCCCAGATCCCGGTGGCGTTCGGCTACACGGGGGCCTACACGGCGCTGCCCCACGGGCCTGCGCCGATGGTGCCGCTGCCCGGCGTCGTGGGCCAGGACCCCGACCAGACCTTCGATCCCGCCGACACCGTCGGCGTCACCGCCATCCCCATCGAGGTGACCGACGTGGTGCACCTGCGGCTGGCGCTCGACGCCAGCGACCTGGTCGGCGGCTCGCCGGACGTCGACATCGACCTGTTCCTCGCCGGCCCCGACGGCGACATCGTCGCGACGTCGACATCGGGCGGCACGAACGAGCTCATCGACCTGGGTGCCCCGGCAAGCGGCACCTACATCCTCTACGTGCACGGCTGGCAGACGCTCGGCGCCGACGTCGAGTTCGCGCTCCGCTCGTGGGTGGTGCCGTCGGCTCCCGGAACCGGGCCGCTCGTGATCGACGCGGCGCCGGACGCGGCATCGCTGGGGTCCACCGGCACCGTCGTCGCGAGCTGGACCGCTCTCGATCCGGCATCCAGCTACCTGGGCGCCGTGTCACACCACGACGGAGCCCAGCCCATCGGCCTGACGCTCGTCGAGATCAACACGGGTTGAGGGCTGGGGCGGGCGCCGCCC
>CAZBTQ010000114.1:7455-9364 GCA_964494405.1 uncultured Iamiaceae bacterium | reverse complement strand
ATCGGCGCCCAGTTCGGCGGCAAGTACTTCTGCCACGACGTCCGGGTGATCCGCCTGCCCCGACACGGCGCGTCGCTGCCGGTCGGCATCGCGGTGTCGTGCTCTGCCGACCGCCAGGCGCTCGGCAAGATCACCGCAGACGGCGTGTTCCTCGAACAGCTCGAGACCAACCCGGCCCAGTACCTGCCCGAGGTCACCGACGACCACCTCGACGAGAGCATCGTCGTCGAGATCGACCTCAACCGGCCGATGGACGAGATCCGAGCCGAGCTGTCGAAGTACCCGGTGAAGACCCGCCTGTCGCTCACCGGCCCGATGGTCGTGGCCCGCGACATCGCCCACGCCAAGATCGCCGAGCGCCTCGACGCCGGCGAACCGATGCCCCAGTACATGCGGGACCACATGGTGTACTACGCCGGCCCGGCCAAGACCCCCGAGGGGTATGCGTCGGGATCGTTCGGTCCCACCACCGCCGGGCGCATGGACGCCTACGTCGAGCAGTTCCAGGCCGCGGGCGGCAGCCACGTGATGTTGGCCAAGGGCAACCGGTCTCAGCAGGTGACCGACGCGTGCAAGCGCCACGGCGGGTTCTACCTCGGTTCGATCGGCGGCCCGGCCGCACGCCTGGCCAAGGACTGCATCACCAAGGTCGAGACGCTGGAGTACCCCGAGCTCGGCATGGAAGCCGTGTGGCGGATCGAGGTCCACGACTTCCCCGCCTTCATCGTGGTCGACGACAAGGGCAACGACTTCTTCGCCGAGGTCAACCGCCCCGTCGACCTGAAGGTGCGCCGGCCGTAGGAGCCACGATGGGAACCGGGCAGGCGTCCCGGTCGTCCAACCTGCACAACAGGTCGGCCAGCGCGGGAGACGAGCTCGGATGACGAAGGTGCGGTGGGCAGGCGTCCTGGTGGTGCTGGCACTGCTGGCGTCGGGGTGCGGCGGTGACGACGATGGCGGCGGAGCTGGCGGCGGGGACGCCGCCGACGGATCGGGAGGAGGCGAGGTGGCAGCAGGAGAGGTCGTCGAGGTCCGAGCCGACGTCGAGCGGGCGACGCCCGACGCCACCGGCGTGCCGGCGCTCGTCGACGGCGACACCGAGTTCGCCCTCGACCTGTACCGCGAGCTGGTCGCCGACGACCCCGAGGCCAACCTGTTCCTCTCCCCCTACAGCATCAGCGTGGCGCTCGCGATGACGCTGGCCGGCGCCGAGGGCGAGACCGCGTCGCAGATGGCCACGATGCTGCGGTCCACCGACGACGAGGCGTGGCACGCGGCGCGCAACGCCCTCGACCAGGAGCTGCTCCGCGAGCGCGACGTGATACCGGGTCTCGATCCCCTCCAGCTCACGATCGCCAACAGCATCTGGGGCCAGGCCGGGTACCCGTTCCGGGACGACTTCGTCGACCTGCTCGCCCGCGACTACGGCGCGGGCCTGCGGACGGTCGACTTCATCGAGGAGCCGGATGCCGCCCGCGTCGCCATCAACGACTGGGTCGAAGCGGCCACCGAGGAGCGGATCGTCGATCTGCTCGCGGAGGGGACGATCGACGAGCTGACCCGCCTGGTCCTCGTCAACGCCATCTACTTCAAGGCGAACTGGATCAACCAGTTCGACCCCGAGCGCACCATCGATCGGCCGTTCCGCACCGCCGCCGGCCCCGAGGTCACGGTCCCGACGATGAGCGGGAGCGTCCGCACGAACTACGCCGACGGCGACGACTGGGCGGCCGCATCGCTGCCCTACGCGGGCGAGGCGTCGATGCTCCTGATCGCCCCGACCGACGGCGACCTCGCCGGTCTGGCAGCGGGCCTCGACGCCGACCTGCTCGATGAGATCCGGTCGAGCCTCAGCGACCACATGGTCGACCTGCGGATGCCGCGGTTCGAGATGAGCACGCAGGTGAGC